>JBBSBE010000149.1:0-9100 GCA_038251625.1 Rhodobacterales bacterium | reverse complement strand
CGACCGTGTGGTAACGGGTGTTCGGCGGCTGGAACGTGATGCCATGTTGGCGGCCAAGCGCGAGCCGCGCCTTTCAAATGATTGGTTCGCGGCCATCCGCGCCTCGGTTCAGGCGCTTGATGAACGATTGGCAAAGGCGGGTGACATGCCCCAGGCGGGCGAGTTGCTGGAAGCGTTGCGCGCCGTCGTCGCAAGTGCCGAGACCCAGTTGGCCACGTCGGAAAGCCTGTTCGAGTCCCTGGCCACGGTCGGGGACGATACCGAAAACCTGAAAGGCGCGATGTCCGAGATGACCCGGCTGGAAGAACGGATGAAAACGATCATCGAGACGGGCGGAACCCTTGTGCGTCGCCTTCAGCCCGAGGCAGGATAGGCCGGAAAGAAGGTGCCGGGCTTTTGCGGTTCAGTAGAACCCCACTTCGCGCACGTCGATCTGGGCGTCGTGGTTGCGGCCGTAGGCAACGACGGCAACAGAACTCAGGCTGCCCGGCTTCGGTACATTGCGGAGCAACCCGCCCGAGGCGGTGAACGCATCCAGCGGCAGGCGCACTTCAGTCCAGCTTTCCGAAACCGCGATCCCTGCCTGATAGTATTGCCACGGCAACATCGTGCCCCCAGTCCGCAGGTGTACGAAATAGCGCTGGTCGTTGCCGCGCACCATCAACCGCACGCCGTTTGTGCCTTCAGGTGGCGAGCTGACAAGATCAAGCCGCATCTGGATGAACCCGCCCCGGTTGGCGGTGCTGACCCGGCCGGTCATGCGCGCAAAATTCAGGCCGTCTTCCTGCGCAAATGTGACACCGCCAGTTGACATGCCCCCCATCACCTGATCCGTGAAGAACCGCCAACGGGTTTCCGGCTGCATGGTGAAATCCTCGATCAACGTATCCCGGCTCAGGGTCTCTTCGGCCATGGCAGGAAGCAAGGCCCCGCCCAGCAGGGCGCAAGCGACTGCGAAAGGGATCAGACCACGCATCACTGTTTTCATCCCCTTGTTTTCCCGTAGACTGGCGCTGACAAAGTCCCGCCCTTGCCGCAACCTACCAATGTTGCGTGCCGGGCGCACTATTGATCTGGCCGTCCAGATTGGGTGTGACCCAGCCGCCGTAAAAGCTGCTCGGTTGCGGAATGACGCGCAGATCGCCGACCCAGACCTCCTCCATCAGCCCGGCATAAAACGCCACATAGCCTGCAAGGGCGGCAAAGCGGGCGGTGGGGCTGTCATAGCACCACGCACCGCGGGCGGCCGTCCTGCCTCCGGCGATCACATCGAAATAGCGCGCGACGCCTTTCCACTCGCAGTAGCTGCTGCCTTGCACCGGGAGCAGGGCGGCGTGGATATCTTCGGGTGGGAGATAATAGCTGGGGGCATGGTGGGTTTCCAACACCCGCAGGGCGCGGGTGCTCTGCGCCACCAGTACCCCGCCCAGCCGGATCATGATGCGCTGCGCCACGGGTTCCAGCGCGGGTGGGCGGGGGTAGGATTGCACGTTCTCGCGCGGCAGATCGGTCATGACACAGCCGCAGCCAAGGGTTTGCGCGCGATCCCCATATAGAGGATGGCCGTCAGTGGCAGGGGACCAAAGGTCAGATCGAACCGACGGTTGATCCCGCGCGGGCCAAGGCCGGTCATGGCGCCCGGCACCAGCCCCGCGTCGGTCATCGCACGGTGCAGTTCGCGCGGCTTGATGAACATGGCCGGGTCATGCGTGCCGCGCGGCAACAGGCGCAGGATATCTTCGGCGATGGTGATGGTGGCAAGCCGGGCCAGCGGGTTGCGGTTGATCGTGTCGAACAGGAACACCCCGCCGGGGCGCAGGGTGCGCGTCACCTGCGCCAGAACGCGGGGCAGGTCGGCCACATGTTCCAGCACATCGACGCAGACCACGGCATCGAAACTGGCATCGTCGTAGGGCAGAGCCTCGCCCACGCCCACATCATAGCCGATGCGCATACCTGTCGCGCGGGCATGGGCACGGGCGGCGTCGATGGCGTCGGCCGCCGGGTCGATCCCGGTGACATGTGCGCCGCGCGCCGCCAATGCCTCGGCCATGAACCCCCCGGCACAGCCAAGGTCCAGCACATCCTTGCCCTGCCAGTCGATCTGCCGGTCGAACCAATTCAGCCGCCCAGGCACCAGGTTCTTCAGCGTGCGCACCCATCGGATGTCATCAGACCACCAGCGATCCGCCACCTTGTCATAAATCGTCAGGTCATTGCGCATGAGGGCGGTCCCTGGGCAGGCGGGGCAGGGCATAGGGCACTTCGGCGCGGTAGCTATCAAACCGTGCGCCGTAGCGGGCAACAAAGCGACGCTCCTTCAATCGCGGGGCCAGCAGGCAGTAGGCGGTGAACGCGATGGCCAGCGCCAACTGGTCCGGCGTCCAGACCGGAGGCGTCCACAACGTAAGGGCAAAGGCCACATAGATCGGCTGGCGGATCAGGCGGAACAGCCCCTGGGTCGGCATATCGGGAAAGACGGGCCGGATGCGGGCGAGCAATGACATCCAGCCAAGGGCACCCGATTGCACCTCGGCCCCGGCATCAAAGCTGGCTTTCAGCAGGATCAGCCAACTGGCGGCATAGGCGGCGGTCACGGCCCAGAATGCCGCGCCTTCCGCCCGCCACCAGATGATGCCCGACGGTGTCCACAGCGCAAACAGGGCCAGCAACTGGGCGGATGCGATGATGGCATAGGTCGTGGTGGCCAGCGTTTGCCCATGCGGGCCGGGGACAAGGCGTGCCAGCAACCGCCCGCCGCGCGTAGTGAGAAACAGCGAATGCGCCAGCGGGAACTGCACGATCAGTGCTGCATTGGCCAGCGTGGCCCAAGGCCATGGCACGGTGCCAAGGCTTTCGCTCAGGCCAAAGAACATCGCCAGCACGCCCGCCGCAAACAGCGCATGGCACAGCGCGCCAAAGGTCAGCGCCAACGCGATCCGCCCCGCACCAGCGGGCGGGCGCAGGGCGGCGCGGATCAGCGTGATCAGTCGAGCAACGCGCGGATCGTTCCACATGGTCATCTCCGCGCCAGCAGATCGGCGGCCATGGCGGTGCCGCTGTCCCACGCGGCCTCGATGCGCGGGCCCAGGCACCAGTCGCCGCCCAGATAGAGGCTGCCATCGGCGTTGCACAAAAACGGCTGCCCAAGCGCCTGCGTGACCCGCGCATGGCGCCAGCGATGGGTGGCGGCATGTGTGACGGTGGCGGGCGACGCGCCCAGCCGGTCGCACAGCAGGGGCAGCATGCGGACGGTCAGGGTGGTGGCATCATCCTCCAGATGTGCCAGACTGAACGCGGCACCCGCCTGTGCCACCCAAAGCGTCTGCCCCTGCGGGCGGCCCGGCTTGGTGCTGTCCTGGGCGATCCATGACAGCGGGTCATCGGCATCCTTGCGGGTGATGAAAGGGGCTGGGGCGGTAACAGCCGCCATCAGCGTCAGGCAAGGGGCCAGCCTGACGCCACCAAGGGCCGCGACCAGCGGATGATCCGCGCCCAAAAGGGCTGCCACTTGCGGGGCGGGCACAGTGACCACAACGCGCGCGGCGCGCAGGGTGGTGTCAGCCAGATGCAGCCGCCAGCCATCTGCCTCTGGTTCCAAGCGGGCCACCTGCGTATTCGGGCGGATGTCCAGCCCCACCCCAAGCGCCTTGGCTATGGCCGACATGCCCGGCACGCCAACGCTGTGAAGCCGCCCGGTGCCATCGCCCCACTTGGCCACGCTGCCTGCCGTTTGCAGCGCATCCAGCACGGTGGCAAAGCCCGCTCCATGCGCGTTCACAAACTGTGCGCCGTGATCAAATTGCAGATCGCCCGCCCGCCGGGTCGCCACGCGCCCGCCGATGCCGCGCCCCTTGTCCAGCACCACAGGGGCCATTCCTGCATCGGCCAGCCTGCGGGCACAGGCCAGTCCGGCCATGCCCGCGCCAATGATGATGACGGGCATCATGCGGGCAGCGCCTGTTCCAGAATCCGCGGGATGTTCTGCTTTACCTTGAAGAACCCCGCCGTGGCATGGGGCCAGATCGCCGCATCCCAATCCCGCCGCCATTCGCAAAAGGTGATGCCTGCCTGCGCAAGCGACGGGGCCGCGTCATTCATAAAGTCCCGCAAGGGGCCGGTGGTGATGTAGGGCGTGGCAATCTGTGTGGCGCCCGCGCCGGCGGCCCATTTGGCCAGCGATGTGGGGTCGGCTGCGTGCAGGGTGACGGGGGCTGCGCCGATCTGCAAGGCGGCATCGGCCAAGGCACCCGCTTCGAACGCATGGACAAGGTCCGACACGGGTAAGGGTGATCGCAAGTGGCTGGTGGTCAGCGTGGCCGTGGTCCGGATATCAATGGCGGACCGGTCGAAATCCTCGACCCGGCAATCCTCATCGGTGATCAGCAGGGCCGTGGGCTTGCCGGGCTGCGGGGTCGTTATGGCACGCAAGGGCAGCAGGGATGGCAGGCCGTCAGGCTCGGTCGCCTCAAGGCCCTGTGTGACCTCGGCCAGATCAGAGGTGCGCGGGGTGAACCGCCCGGCGGTAAAGGCGGTGATGTTCTGGGCATCGGCCGGATAGGGTTTGCCCCGCGTGTGCAGCCCCGCCACCCAACGCCAGCCCAGCGTGTTAGATGCGGCATCGCCGTCCAGCAAATGCCGGTAAAAGAAATCTGCCCCCAGCCGCCATGGCAGGCCAAGGGTGAAAATCCAGATCGACGCAAACCACATCCGCGCGTGGTTGTGCAGATAGCCGATATCGACCAGTTCGGTCGCCCAGGCATCAAAACACTCCGGCCCGGTCTGCCCGCTCATCGCGCGCTCCACGTCCCGGCGCAGGCGGCGGTCGCGGTCAAGGGCGGCAAGGTCGGCGTCCAGCCCCGTTCTGTAGCTGGTCCAGACCTGCGGACGGCGTTCCAGCCAGCCCTTGAAATAGCCGCGCCAGATCACCTCCTGCACGAACTTCTCGGCGTCCTCGGGGCCGTGGGCGGCAAGGGCTGCGGCAACGGCATTCTGTTCCAGCACCAGCCTGCGCCGAATGTAGGGCGACAGAACAGACACGGCCTTGTGCGCGCCGGGCCCATGGTCGGTGTTGCGGCCATTCGCATAGCGGCGGCCCATGCGGGGGATAAATGCCTGCAGGATTGCATCGCCAGCGGCGCGGGTGGGGGGCCTGTCTGTCATCAGGGTCATTCCGGGGATTGATCGCGGCAATAGGGTTCCACCATCGGGCGCAGGGCCACCCGCGCCCGCAGCTTGGCGGCCATCAGGTACATGCCGCCGATCTTGCGGTGCAGAAACAGCGTGGCGGCGGGGGGCACATGGGCCAGTTCGCGATCATTGCCGATGGCCAGACCCATGTCGCGCACACGGTCAAGAAGGTCACTTCTGCTGAAATCAAACGGGGTGTCTTGCCGCAGTGGGCCCATCGCTGCGTTGAACATGGACTGGATCAAGGCTTGATGGTGCGGGGCCGTATCCGGGCCGAAATAGCCGATGCGCAACATGGCTTCGCGCGTGGCTTCGGCCCCGCCATTCAGCGCCACGCGGGCAAGGGCGCGGAAATCGGCGGCCAGGGAGGGGGCGATGGGCTGCACCGCGCCGAAATCCAGCAGCACGATGCGGCCAGCCTTGGCATCATATCGGTAATTGGCAAGGTTCGGGTCGGTCTGCATGGCGCCAAAGACGAACAATTCGCGCAGCACAAGGTCGATCAGGGCGGCGGCAACCCGGTCGCGCAGCGCCTGCGGCGCATCCACCAGACTGTCCAGCGGCGCGCTTTCCATATAGCGCATTGCGAGCACCTGCGCCGTGCACAGCGCGTCATGCAGGGTAGGCAGCGCGAACATGTCCGACCCCTCCAGCAGGGTGCCGAACTGCCTTAGATGCTGCGCTTCGGCCAGATAATCGGCCTCGGCGTGCAACTGGCGCTTGGCCTCGGTCAGCAGAGGCGACAGGTCCATTCCGCGCGGCATCAGCCCCGGCAGGCGCAACAGCGTCGCTACATTGTCCACATCGCTGTCAATGCTGCCGCGCACTCCGGGATATTGCACCTTGATCGCAAGGTCAGTGCCATCGGGCAGCGTGGCCCGGTGCACCTGCCCGATGGAGGCTGCCGCAAAGGGGCGCACGTCAAAGCGGGCAAAACGGCTGTACCAGCCCGTGCCCCATTCGGCGTTCAGTACGGTCTGCAACTGTTTGGGTGGCATGTGGTGGGCATCATCGCGCATCCGGGACAGGATGCCGGTCAGCTCCCCCGGCAGCACGATCCCGGTATCCATCGACAGCATCTGCCCCAGCTTCAGCGCTGCCCCGCGCAGATGCGACAGCCCGTCCGTCAGCCGCAAAGTGTTGGCAGGCGTCAGCAGCAATTGCGCGAGATCCGGAAGCTTGCCCCCCGCCAGCGCGCGCAATCCCCCGGCCGCCACGCTGCCCGCAATGCCCGTGGCCATGCCGCCAAAGTGCCAGAGCCGCGCCGCGCGCCCGGTGGGTACGGCCGCACCGTTGCTGTCATCGTCATCAGGCAAAGGCACTCTCTCGTGTCAGATCGGGACGCGTTGCCTGCGCAACCGGCTCAGGTGCCAGCGGTAGATCACCGGGGCCAGCACATGGTCATAGGCGGCGCTGGCGATCTGCCTGACCCCCGGCAAGCCAACGATCCGACCGAGCATACGATAGCGCGGCATCTGTGCCCACAGCACCAGAAACGCGGGTATTCCGGATGTCAACGCGCCCTCATGCAGCACATAGAGCCGCCGGGCGGCGGTATCGGCATCGAGCCCCCACCGGCTGCGCGCGTCCGTATTCAGATCGTCAAACCGGATCGGCAGGCCCGCGCGACCAGCATAGCGCGCGTAATGCCCGATCTCGAAATTGCAGACCGGGCAGTTGGCGTTGAAGAGAACGGATGTCTTGGGGCTGTTGTCCATGCTCTGCAAGTAGTGCAGCAGAGCGTGAAATCCATAAGTCACCGTGCTGAAAACGATGTCATCGCGTCATTCGAAACTGCTACATTGACCACCTGATCACCGGACGCGTCAAAGGTCTGGCCCAGCTCACTTTCTGGATCAGGCGAGGTTTGGAATGATGGCTGCTACTGGTGAACTGACCTGAACACAGCGGTCAGCAGCAGGTGCGGAACCGTCAAAGCGGCCAGACCGGTAAACACGATTTGCAATGTTGCTGGTTCGAACGCCGGGGTGAAAACGGCAAGGACGAGGGCGCCAAGGGCGGTCATTACTAAAGTCGACATCAGGATTGGCCACGTGGCGCGCAGAGCTTGTAGCGGCGTCAGCTTCAACTGGTCTGCCGTCAGCAGGAAATGGCGGGGGGAGTGCAGAAGGCAGAAGTAGACCACAAAGTATATCAGGGGTGGGGTGATCAAGGCTGTTGCAACCAGCGACGCATATTCCACCGTAACCCACGGTGCGCGCCTGAGGTTCACCACCAGACACAGGGCTGACACGAAAATTGCAGCGCTGGCTGTCTTGTGCAGCAGGGCAGCAAACAGGGTGGCGGTTGGCTCCGCCGTCAGAAAACCAAACAGCACCGCCACGTCGGATTGAAAAACCAACGCGGGCAAGGCTATGACAGAGATCCCCAACGGCAGGCTTTGCCACAGGCCCACTTCGGCCCGCCAGTCATCTGAAAAATGCAGCGCCGAATAGATCAGAAACGCGCCAAGGGCGATGCCCGGTGCGATGATCCACAAAACCACAACGGCGATCGCAAGCCCGATGTACCCGGCGATGAACACCGCATGATCGCGCGGTGTGGTCAACGGCCACAGGGCGCTTGCGACCCGGTGATCCAATGCGCCGTGGGGCAGGCCCAGCAGTGCCACCAACGGCCCGAGTGCGATGATCTGCCATATCAACGGCGGTTGAAATAATAGCAAAAGCCCTAACAAAAACGGGACTATGGCCGCAAACAGAATGCGGTGCTTCGCCACCAAATGCGGCGTGCGGTTCATCCCGTAAACACTTCACGCAGAAAGGGGACGGGCGGCAAGGATGCCATGACCGACACCCGGTCAATCGATGCGGTTGATCCCGACAGGAACCGCTCCAGCCGGTCGGCGGGTGCATTGCGGAACAGGGCGCTGAACAAGGCTGGCCCCCGGTCAGGGCGGCGTTGCAAGACCCGAAGGAATACACCGTCCATGAAGCGGGTCACCGGGCTGTCTATACGCAGGTCAATACTGTCCGCGCCACGCAGGATTTGGGCGGCGCAAAGATCGGCCATCTCCTGGATGCGTTGATAGGCATACCCAGTGCTGGGCCGTGCTGCCCCGCCGCGCAATCCTGCACGGGCAAAGCGAGCGGGTGCGTTTGGCGGCCCTGGTCGTGGCAATACCATCGGGATAAAGGCACGTTCTTCGCGCAGGACATCATAGGATTGTCCACGGGCCAATCGCGCGATTTCGTTGTTCAGCCAGTGCCGGTGGTCACTGATGTCGGGTATTTCCGGGCCAAAGGTGGTGACCTCAACCAAGGCCTCGTCCCGCGCAAAGGGCAGGATATAGACGAAATCCACCCGGTCCGGGCGCGGCGCGGCAAAACACATCATGGGCACATCGTCTGGGTCAAAGGCATCAAACCCGACCCGGATTTCTTGCCCCAGAAACGACTGGCCATACCCAGAGGTGCGCCCGGTGGGACGGGTGTCGATCACATAGCGGCTGGTCAGTTGACCCGAGTTCGTTTCCACACGCCACGGGCCATCCATCGCCGGTGGCCGAGGGTCGGCCAATACGGATGTGCCGAGGCGCAGATCCACATTCGGGGCTGCGCGACAGATTTGCAGTGCCAATTGGTAGAACGCCCCCGATGATACGCTTTCATAACGCAAATGATTTGATCCGCGCCGCGCTGTTTCACCGGCGCTAGAGACATGCCATTTCGACCAGCTTGCCCGCACACAGGCCGCAAACGGATCAGGCCTGGTGCGAAAGAACGACCAGACGCGGTCATCTTCGTATCCCGAACGCGGCTCGATCACGGTAACGCGCAAGCCTGATCCGGCCAAACGCACAGCAAGGCTCAGGCCCGCGCAGCCACCACCTAGTATTGCTACATCGGTGTCAATGACGGCCATGGATCGCCGCCTTCGAGGCTGGAGG
>JBBSBE010000148.1:0-9146 GCA_038251625.1 Rhodobacterales bacterium | reverse complement strand
GACCGACGCTACCGCCCCCGGCGCCGTTCCCCCGTCCCGGGATCGCGGCTCGCTTCTCGCGCAGGATGCGTTGACCCGCCGTCGCAACGCGTCCGAAACGCGCTTCAAGCTTTATGGCATCGCCGCCATCTCGGTCAGCCTGCTCACGCTGATCTTCATGCTTGTCACGATCTTCTCGGATGGCGTGTCGGCCTTCCGCCAGGCCAGCCTCAACTTTCCCGTCACCCTCGATGCCGCCGTGCTCGACAAGGCCGGAAACCGCGATCCCGCCGAAATGTCCAAGGTCACGACCATCGGCTACAGCCGCCTGATCGCGCAGTCGCTGAACGCCTACCTCGGCGAAAAGGGCATCTCGGCCGAGGGCGTGACGGAAAAGCTGGTGTCGGAATTCATCTCGCGCGACGCGCCCGCGCAGGTGCGCAACCGTGTGCTCGCCGATCCCTCGCTTGTTGGTCAGACGATTGATGTAAAGGTGTACGCGGCGGGCCGGATCGACGGCTATCTGAAGGGTCGCGTTACCCGCGCATCCGCCGAACGCGACAGCAACATCACGCCCGAACAGCTGAACCTCGCCGACAAGCTCAGCGAGGCGGGCATCCTGACCGTGGCCTTCAACTGGGGCTTTCTCACCAATCCCGACGCCTCGGACCAGCGGCCCGAAGCGGCGGGCCTTGGCGTGGCCATCATCGGCTCGGCCTACATGATGCTGCTGGTGCTGGTGATGTGCCTGCCGATCTCGGTTGCGGCGTCGATCTATCTGGAAGAGTTCGCACCGAAAAACCGCTGGACCGACCTGATCGAGGTCAACATCTCGAACCTCGCCGCTGTGCCCTCCATCGTGTTCGGGATCCTTGGCCTTGCCATCTTCATCAACTTTGCCCAACTGCCGCAGTCATCCTCGATCGTCGGCGCGCTGGTCCTGACGCTGATGACCCTGCCCACGATCATCATCGCAACCCGCGCCAGCTTGCGCGCCGTCCCACCCTCGATCCGGGATGCGGCGCTGGGCGTCGGGGCGTCGAAGATGCAGACGGTGTTCCACCACGTCCTGCCGCTTGCCGCCCCCGGGATCCTGACCGGTACGATCCTCGGCCTTGCGACGGCGCTTGGCGAAACCGCGCCGCTTCTGCTGATCGGCATGGTTGCCTATGTGGCCAACTACCCCTCTGGCCCGCTCGATGGCGGCGTGCTCGACCCGGCGACGGCGCTGCCGGTGCAGGTCTATTCCTGGGCCTCGCGCTCGGACCCTGCGTTCCTTGAACGCTCGTCCGGTGCCATCATCGTGCTTCTTCTCTTCCTCGTGGTGATGAATGCCGTCGCCATCATTCTGCGCCGCCGTTTCGAGCGTCGCTGGTAACTGATGCCCCGTTTAAGGTGCCCCAAATGAACGACATGCGAATTGCGGAGCGGACAGTGGACAGCCACAACACGAAAATCAGCGCCACCGGCGTGCAGGTCTATTACGGCACGAACCACGCACTGAAAGATGTGCATGTCGAAATTCTTGACCATACCGTCACGGCCTTCATCGGCCCGTCGGGCTGCGGCAAATCCACCTTCCTGCGCTGCCTGAACCGGATGAACGACACCGTCGCCTCGGCCCGGGTCGAGGGGAAGATCCTGCTCGACAACGAGGATATCTACGACAAGCGGGTGGACCCGGTGCAATTGCGCGCCAAGGTCGGCATGGTGTTCCAGAAACCGAACCCGTTCCCCAAGTCGATCTATGACAACGTCAGCTATGGCCCCAAAATCCACGGCCTGACCAATTCCAAAGCCGAACTCGACGGGATCGTGGAAACCTCGCTGAAGAAGGCCGCGCTCTGGAATGAGGTGAAAGACCGCCTCGCGTCCCCCGGCACGGGTCTGTCCGGTGGCCAGCAACAGCGCCTTTGCATCGCGCGCGCCATCGCCACCTCGCCCGAGGTTCTGCTGATGGATGAACCCTGCTCGGCGCTCGACCCCATCGCAACCTCACAGGTTGAAGAGCTGATTGACGAGTTGCGCTCGTCCTTCTCCGTCGTCATCGTCACCCACTCGATGCAGCAGGCTGCCCGCGTCTCGCAGCGGACAGCCTTCTTCCACCTTGGAAGCCTTGTCGAATACGGCGAGACGGGCCAGATCTTCACCAACCCCCAGGACCCGCGCACCGAGTCCTACATCAGCGGCCGGATCGGCTGACGGAGTCCATGATGCACAACGACCCGCACATCGCCTCGGTCTTCGACCGGGACCTCGAGGCCATCCAGGCCATGATCATGAAGATGGGCGGCCTCGTCGAGGCGGCCACCTTGGGTGCCGCGCAGGCGCTCGAGACACGCGATGAGGAACTGGCGGAAAAGGTGCGCCGCTCGGATGCCGCCATCGACGCGCTGGAAGAGCAGATCAACACCGAATGCGCCCGCGTGATCGCGCTGCGCGCACCCATCGCCACGGATTTGCGCACCGTGCTGACGGTGATGAAGATCGCGGCCTCGCTGGAACGCTGCGGCGATTATGCCAAGAACCTTGCCAAACGCTCGACCGTGCTGGCGCAGATGGCGCCGATCCCGGGCGCTGCAGGCTCGATCCGCCGCATGGCCAAATCGGTGGAGCAACTGCTGAAGGACGCGCTTGACGCCTACATCCAGCGCGATGCCGAACTTGCCGCCGACGTGCGCCTGCGCGACCGCGAGGTTGACCAGATGTATAACGCGCTATTCCGTGAATTCCTGACCCACATGATGGAAGACCCGCGTAACATCACGGCCTGCATGCATCTGCATTTCATCGCCAAGAACATCGAACGCGTGGGCGACCATGCCACGGGCATCGCCGAGCAGGTCATCTATCTCGTGACAGGCACGCTGCCTGCAGACCAGCGCCCCAAAGGCGACATGACATCGCTCGATCCGGGCGTTACCTCTTAAGGAGCAGCCGATGGCCGCGCACGATCAGCCGACCGTCCTTCTGGTGGAGGACGAAAGTGCCCAACGCGAAGTGCTTTCCTATAATCTCGAGGCAGAGGGCTTTCGCGTCGCCGCCGCCGAAAACGGCGAAGAGGCGCTGCTTCTGGTGGATGAGGTATCGCCCGACCTTATCGTGCTCGACTGGATGCTGCCCAACGTCTCGGGGATCGAGGTTTGCCGGCGCCTGAAGGCCCGCTCCGACACCCGCCATGTGCCCATCATCATGCTCTCGGCCCGCTCGGAAGAGGTGGACCGCGTGCGCGGGCTAGAGACGGGCGCCGATGACTACGTCATCAAACCCTATTCCGTCGTCGAACTCATGGCCCGCGTCCGCACCCAACTGCGCCGTACCCGCCCCTCGACGGTGGGGGTGATGCTCGAATTTTCCGACATCACCCTCGATCCCGAAAGCCACAAGGTCTTTCGCGACGGCAGTATCCTGAAGCTCGGTCCCACCGAATTTCGCCTCCTTGCCACCTTCATGGAAAAGCCGGGCCGGGTGTGGAGCCGCGAACAACTGCTCGACCGGGTCTGGGGGCGCGACATCTATGTCGATACCCGGACAGTGGACGTGCATATCGGGCGGTTGAGGAAGGCGCTTTGTGCCTTCGGCGGGTCCGATCCCCTGCGCACCGTGCGCGGCGCAGGCTACGCACTCGGCTGACCCTCCCGCCTTCGACCGGGCAAGGGCGCGCATCCGCCCCCTTGGACCCCCTTTGCGCCACTGCCTGATGCGACGCGCCTTGCCAGGGGGGGGCGCTGCCCCCGTCGCCTTCGGCGACCCCCCCGGGATATTTCCACAGAAAAGAAGCAGGCTCGCCCGGCCCTCGCTTCTTCTTTGAACCGCGCGAAATTGGTGTGCAACGGAGCGTCCTCGATTGACGTAGCGAGTATCGCGCGTAAGTGATTGATTCTGCAAGGTATCTATGCGCGCCGTTGCACGTCAATTACCGGCAGTCTTCGCCAATCGTAAACCCTTGATTTCATTACATGCGGGGGGGATTGGCGAAGTGATTGGCGAAGCTTACTTCGCCTGAAAGAGCTCTTCGAAGACGATCAGGTTGAGCGCGCGCCAAGCGTCTTCCAACTCTCCTTCCTCCATGCGCGCGCTCACATCTAGGAGTGCCTTCTCCATGGCAATTGCAAGCTTCGCCGGGAGAAACCCTCCCTTGGAGAGGAAGGCTTGGTAGTCCTGCGTCACCGAAGCGTTGTCGCGAATGAAGCGAACAAGCGCCAAGGTCAGCGCACTTCTTTCCGTGTCGTCGAACTGAGGATTCACGAGGTCCGGCAAGATAGTAGGCCGTTCCGATGCCATTCTGACGTAGCGGTCCGGCACTGAGCCCCTCCGCCGCCAGCTCGTCACGGTGCTGCGCCCTAGATGCAGTTGCTCCGCCAGCGCCTGGTCAGTGGAGACCCTGAAGCGCTTCCGCAACACATCAATGACTTCGTCGGCGGTCTCGACCATGCCTTCCTCTTGACTTTGCGCATTGCAACTTACAATGTTGCAATGCGCCCAAACACGGCGCTTTGAGGTTGCGCATGCTGCATCTTGATACACCGTCCGACGCGCTTTTGAAAGACGTTCGCGCGCTACTCGTTGCGCGCGGCACCTCGCTGGCAGCGTTCTGCCTGCAACATGGGTTCGTCCGCCAGGCGGTGACACCCGCTCTTTCTGGAAAGCGACAAGGTCCGAAGGCCACGGCGCTAATGCGCCGCTTTCTGGCAAAGGTGCGAGAAACCGCATGATGCTGACCGCCGACAGGTTTGCCACGCACGCCCAAGTGACCGTACGGGCTGCACAGCTCGCGTTCGCGCAGGCTCGTAGCGGCAAGCCATGGCGGGGCCACACTCTGCCTGTCGTCCAATTTGAAAGCCAGCGCGGCGGGGCTGGCGGCAAGGTCTGGGGCCTCGCCCTGGACCGTGCCTCGGCCGAGCTTCGCGCGCTGTTGAACGTCCCTGAAACCCTGCCTTCAACGCCCGTTAAACGGCGCATAAAGGCTTTCCCCGATGACCGACATTACGGGGTGGCGGCGGACAGACAGAAGGTCATAGCGCCAATCCTCGAACACCCGAAAGGATCGGGCGCACGCGCGATAGCTTTCCGGGAAACGGCGGCCCTGCAGCATCGCATCGGGCAAGATTGGGTTAAGCTGAAAGAGCGCACGCTGCGGGATTGGGTGCATCAGGCTGAGTCCAAGGGCATCTCCGCGCTAATCCCTATCCCCAGATCGGACCGGGGAAAGCGCCGGGTACAAGTTACCCGCACCTGGGACGATGCGGTTACAGGTCGAGGCCAATCAGACGATCAGTGTCGCCAACACCGATGGCGGCACCGGCCCGGCATGGTTCCTGATGGACACGACAAAACCCGTCAAACCCCTGATCTTTCAGGAACGTGAACCCTATGAATTCACGACCATGACCCAGAGCGACAACCCGCATGTGTTTTTGCACGATCAATTCGTCTATGGCGTGCGCGCCCGGCTCAACGCGGGCTACGGCTTGTGGCAATTGTGCTGGGGCTCGAAACAGCCGCTGAACGCCGCGAACTATGCGGCCGCGCGCGCAGCGATGATGAATATGCGAGCGGATGGCGGCAGCTTCATGGGCGTGACCCCGAATGTTCTTGTGGTTCCACCTTCGCTGGAAAATGACGGGCGACGGCTCCTCAATACTGAATATGCGACGGGTGGCGAAAGTAACCCTTGGAAGTCAACCGCCGATCTGATCGTCACGCCTTTCGTTTCCTGAGCCGCTGACATGCCCCTGACCGTTCTAACAATCAGCGGCGCCTCGAAGGGGGCGAAAGCCGCCTTGGGCGTCGTCACGGACGCAACGCGGAAGTGGCGCACAAAGTTGGGCGGCGCCGAAACCGTGACTGACGCGCTCAAGGCCGAAACGACCAGGCTCAGCGGCGCTCTGACGTCCCTCGCGGCGGCAGAGGCGCGGGCGGGCGCGGGCGCGGACGTGCTGGCGCTCAAGGCGAACCAGGTCAGAACCGCACTGGGTGCCGGTGGTCGCGATGGCGCTGGCAGCGGCGCCGCAGGGGCTGTCGGAAACCTGACGGCGCAGTTCAACGATATCGGCGTGCAGTTGGCGGGTGGCCAGAGCCCGTTTCTGATCGCGCTGCAACAGGGCACGCAGATCACCCAGGCGCTGGGTCCGGGCGCCGGGGCTGCCGGTGCGGTGCGGGCACTCGGCAGCGCCTTCGTGTCGATGCTCAACCCGATCAGCCTCGCCACCATCGCGGCGATCACGCTCGGCGGCTCGGTTGTGCAGTGGTTCACCAGCGCGGGGGACACGGTCGCGACCGTCGAGGACAAGCTGAAATCGCTCGAGACGGCGATGAAGGCGCTCGATGCCGCGCAGAAGTCGCGCGCGACCTCGGCCGAGGATCTGGTTGGCCAGTACGGGCGGTCGACGGAGGCGGCGATCCAGCTGCTCGACGTGCAGCGGCAACTGGCGCAGCTCGACGCGAACCGCGCGCTCAACACCGCGATCGGGGGCATTTCGGGCGGGCTGGGCTCGGTCCGGTTCGATGTGGACGCGCTGCAGCTGGCGTCAGAGGCGTTTTCCGGCATCGGCCGCTCGGCGGATGAGATCGAGCGCGCGTCGGGTGCGATCAACGGCATCGATCCGACCGCTGTCGCCCGGCTCGCGGCGGATTTCGGGATCACGCGGGATGCGGCGCAGCTTGTCGCCCAGCAGATCGCCGCACTTGAAACGGCGCGCGGCCCCGAGGCCATCGCCTCGGCCCTGCGCGACGTGCGCGAGCAGCTGGAGCTGGCCGCCGGTGGCTACGCCGACATGAACACCGAGGCGCGGGAAGTGGTCGATCAGCTATCGGCCGCCGAACAGGCCGCGCTGCGCCTTGCCGGGATCGATCTGGCGCAAGGCATCGCGGCTGCCTCGGGCGCCGCCGCCGACCTTGCGCGCAATCTCGGCATTTCGCTTTCGACGGCCGTCAAGATCGCAGCACTCGGCCCCCAGGGCAGCACGCTGGCCCGCGACCCTTCGGGCGGCGTCTATTCCGGACGCGGGTCGGTCAACCCCAGCCGGACCGACAGCTTCATCGCCGGATCGGGCGGCATCTCGACCGAGGCCGCGCGCATCCTGCGGGACGCGGGCAAGACGTCGCGCGGCGCCAGCGGCGGCGGCAAGACAGACGAGGCCCGTGCGGCCGAGCAATCGGCCAAGGCCATCGCCGACCTGACGCAGCGCTACCAGGACGAGCTGGCGATCCTGAATGCCGTGAACCCCGTCGAGCAGGAATTGCTGCGCAACCGCCAGGCGCTGTCCGGCGCCACCGCCGCGCAGCGCAACGAGGTGGCGTCGCTCATCACGCAGATCGAGGCCCAGAAAACCGCGACCGTCGCGCTGAGCTTCGCCGCCGACACGGCGGGCGATGCGCTGATCGACGGGCTTCTGGGCGGCAAGAACGCGGGCGAGCAGCTGATCAAGACGCTGCAGCGCGCCGTCCTTGAGGCCACGCTTCTGGGCAAGGGGCCGCTCGCAGGCTTTTTCGGCGGCGGCGGCGGTGGCGGGCTTGTCGGCACCCTCTTTGGCGGCTTCCTGAAGAAGGCGGGCGGCGGGATGATCTATGGCCCCGGCGGGCCCACGGATGACCGCGTGCCCGCGATGCTGTCGAACGGCGAGTTCGTGGTCAATGCAGCCGCGACCGCCCGCAACCGCGCACTTCTCGAGGCGGTGAACGGCGGCGGGCTGCCCGGCTTTGCGCGTGGCGGCGCGGTCGGCGGGGGCAGCCCTTCGGGCGGCACTGCGGGCGGCGGCGGTGGCGGGTCGAACGGGCGGATGCAGATCGACCTTGCGCCGGGCCTTGTCGCGTCGATCCGCGAGCAGGGGCGGGCGGATGCCATCGACATCGCGCAATCCATGCTGACGTCCTACGACCGCACCATCCTGCCCACACGGTTCAGCCAGATTTCCAATGACCGGCGGAGGATCGGCTAAGACCATCATGAGATCGGTCTGGGGTTAAGAGGTTGGCCCCAGTTCGTATCGCGGACCTGTCCCTCCGCGAAGGGTTTGCCCCGTCCGTCTGTCTCCGCAAGCGGACGGGGCGGCCCACAAATGCGCAACCTGCCAAGGATCGCCGATGAACCAGCTCGACCGCCCGATGCCACAGCCGACCGCCCAGGCGCAGCCCTATGTCGATGCGTTGGGGCCAGAGCTCGCAGTGACTTTCCTTCTGGCCTACGGCGGTGCCGAGCTTTACCTGCCCGACGATCCAAAGGGCTCGTCCAGCCATGAGCGCCTGGTCGGCTACGATGCAGCCAAGCGACTGTCCGCCATCGCCCATCGCCTGCCGCGCCGTGTGCCGCTGGCCAAGCGGTGGCTGTCGGCCATGCTGGCATGGCAGGGTCGATCAACCGGCGATATCGCGCGCACATTGCGTGTCTCTGACGTGACCGTGCGCCGCTATCTGAGCGAGGCCCGGACATGATGGAGGCCCCGGAAGGCAGGAACATGTCTGACGCTGCGCAAGCCGCAAAGGATCATCTGGCCCGCGCAGAGCGTTCGATCCGCGAGGCTCAATCGGCCCTCGCGGACGCCTTCAACGGGCTTTCAACGGCCATTGAAGCGCCAGTTAACAGGGCCTATACGGCTCCCTCTGCGGAAGCCCTCGCGCAAGCCTATCGAAAAGCCCACAAGCGCGGAACGCCGTCACGCCTGGACGTTGACCCCGAGCTCGCCGCCTTCGCATCGGAATGTCTGGATAGCATGACATTCCATGCCGCCGCCGCTGCCATCGCCGCCCGATTCCCGCCGGGCCGCAGCGTCAGCGCATCGTCCCTTCACCGATGGTGGCACCGGCAGAGAACGTCCACCTGAGCGCGCTGGTGTTCAGCAGAAACGATCTGTTCTCATGTAGTTTCGATTTTGCGGCCCAATTATCGGCACTGCAGAATAATTACGGGCAAGATATCTTTGTCGAAATATCCTCGGGGGGTCCGGGGGGCAGACGGCCCACCGGGGGCAGGGGAAGTTGCACCCGTTGGTGCCGGAAGGCATGTCCGCGTCGCTGCGTCCAGCGCACGGGGGTCCAAGGGGGGCCCGGCCCCCCTTGCCACCGATGTCAGGCGAGGTTCGCCTTGAAGTGCGCGATCGTCCGCTCCCACGCCAACTCTGCCGCTGCGGCATCGTAGCGGGGTGTCGTGTCGTTGTGAAATCCGTGGT
>JBBSBE010000147.1:0-9193 GCA_038251625.1 Rhodobacterales bacterium | reverse complement strand
CCATCAGCGTTTTGCGGGCCGCAATATAGCCGGTCAGCGAAACTGTTTGCCGGTCAGGGCGCAACTCAGCCCGGACCAGGCGCACAACAAGGGCCGTTTCTTCCGGGACAGCACCCTTTGACACAGATTGTGCGGCCACGACGGTCATCTGAGATAAAATAATCAGGGTAGCCGCCAGAGACACTGTGCGGGAACGCTTCCACAGACGGGTTGCAAGGTTGTGCCAAGGATGCCTACGCAGCTTTGCGCGCACTGCCCCGGCCGCATTCCATTTTGATATCGCTGAAGGGTCTGCGGCAATCCAAGCGCTGGTGCTGTCGCGATGCGGTCCGGTGGTCGTGCAGTCATTCCACGCGGCATCCCGATCGCCATCGCCGGCATGGCAAAAAAGCGTGGCGCTCGGGCGAAAGTTGTGCGTGCCAGCGTGCCTGCCGTATGGACCGGCAGGGAGATCAGGCTCGACAGGATTGTTGCGAGCGCTGCATATGGGGGCCAGCCGTTCGAAATTGTGAACGCATCCACCCTGACCAACGGCGAAGATTTGTTTGATGGCGCCTTCCCTCAGGTTCGCCAGCACACGGTCGATGCGATGCCCCGCAGTCCCCATTCTGCGCCGTGGTACTTCACGCTTCGAAATTCCGAATGCCAATCCTACCGAGAGGCTTCCATAGCTGGCCTGTACTGCAACCACGCGGAACGTACGAATGGTGTGAATGAAGATGCGCCATACTTGGAGGGTCATGTTGGCTTATTTCCTTTCGAAAGAACGTCTTCGGCCATCTTCGCCGTTCCGTTCCGTTGCGAGATGCGCGTTATGACACCCAGAATCCGCGACACGAGAACGGGCCTTGCATCCTATTTGAGGAAGCGTCCTGCGTTGGCGATAATCTTCTGCTGCTGGCAGTCGGAAAGAAGCGTCAGGACAGGGCATTCGACGTCTCCAAGCCGTTACGCGGAACGGCGTCTTGTCCGGGCATTCAGGCGGGCCGCTGTGCGCTACGATCACTCTCGCAAACCTGGCCGGTTTCGCCGCAGCGATACACAGACCAACCACGTCGCCGCACTCCCCACAACGCTGCGTGATGTCTTTCACATCCAGCCGGTCATTGTGAGGCATCAGCCGGGCAAGATGCCGAGCGTCTGTATTTTCATCGAAACTGCCAGGTTTGTCGGAGCGGCCAAAGCAGATTTGGCCCGGTCCGATCACGCGGTGGTTTACAGCCAAAAGATCCATGACCCTTGACCGACCAAGACAGGACCAACTCGGCTCCTTGCGTTCAAGCGGGATCGTCCCTCCTGCGTAACCCTCAGCGAATTCAAGACAGGGCATCCGCAACAGCCCGAGCTGTTCGTCCCGCACTGCGATGCAGTGGGGAATGAATGGGTAATCCGGCAGCCGCTCAAATCTTGGTTCCGGCCTGCACCAGAGGGTCGTTCCATCGACACTTCTGCGCTTTTCCATATACGCCAAGCTTTCTTCTCTAACATACTGAGAAATGTGCAAAATTCAAGTTTCAGACCCGCTGAACGCCGAAACGACCTCTTTGCCGAAAAGCAGCCAGAGCGCTGTCAGTTGCGAAGCCATGAACACGCCTATTCCTGCGTAGACCGTCGCTTTCGTGGCCATCTCGATTGGCATTGGATGGATCATCTGCGTGATCAGACCTTGCGAATAGTCGAAGGCACCTACAGCGTTATAGAGCACAAGAAGGCCCCAGATCCGAACGCTCCGCCGGGTCCAGAAGAGGTATAGCATGACAGGCAGCAAAATGCCGATGATCGCATCGCTGAGCCAGGGGCCGAACCATCCGTTCGGTGCGATACCGCCGTACATGTCAAGTTGCGGCAGAAACAGCACGGTTTGCGCGCGAAAGATCGTGGCACCCATCAGCAGGGCAATGGCCCATTTCGTGAAACTGGTCATTCTCAATTCCGTTCTGGTGGCGTCATTCGACGGGCTTATCGAAGTGCTTTGCCATGGCAAGCAGCGCGTAAACGGGGACGGCAAGCGCAATCGCGACGCGCAGTCCATGCAGCCCCAGCCAAGTGGCGCGGATGCCAGACGCCTCGGCGGGCGAATAACTGTCCCAGATCAGAAGGATGTTCTGCGGGATGAAGTAGCCCAATGTGAAGATGGTGTTGGCAACGTATAGCCAGATGGCGCGCATCCAAAGACGCTTCACAGGCGGATCCTGCCAGTCGAGCCGCACCGACAGAACGAGGCCTGCAAGTGTAATCATGTTGACCGGAATGATCGTGATGGCGAAGTTCAGGAATTCCGCCCAGAACCCTGCCCGCCAGGCCAGGGGATCGGTGCCGAGCCAGCGGACCCCATAGGAGACGAGGATCAGAAGGCCACCACCGGCGAAGGCTGCGGATGCGACAACGGCGATGGCATTAACTGTCTTGCGATAGGTTTCAGAGGTCATTGCAAAGCCACCGCGACAGCGATTGCGGCGCGCCTTGCGGGAGGGTCGAGGGTCTGAAGTACTGACACGGCGTGGGCTTTCTGAAGAGGGTGGACGGAGCCCAATCGGGGGCCGCGGGCTACTTTACCGGAATGAAATCCGCACGGTTTTCAAAGACGACCAGCGTCACGCAGGGCTCGGGTCCGACGCAGAGGTCGGCGTGCGGCGCCCCGGGGGGCTGATACCAGCTTGATCCGGCGGTCAGGATCGGGCCTTGATCGGGTTTGCTGAGTTCCCAATGCTGGTGGCGGCCTGAAATGATGAATCCCCAGTAGCCGTCGGTATGAGTGTGCGGGATTGCCATGGATTGCTGCGGATCGGTCGTGGCAATGATCGCCGTTGCGACGCCCTTCTCGAACCCGCCGTAAAGCGCGTAGGCTTTGACGCCCGGAAACAGGTCCTGATAGGGAATGTCCTCGGCAGGGGTGCGGACCATGTGATCGGGAAACCGGTCCTGCGCCAAGGCGGGCAAGGATGCCGCCGCAACGGTGGCGAGGCAGAGGGCGAAAGGGCGAAAGTGGCCGGTGCGCATTTTGGAATCTCCTGGTTCTGAGGGATGTCAGTGCGGGGTCGACTGCAGTGCGCGGCGGATGAAGACGGCCCGCATCGCGAGGTACGGGATAGCGATGGCCAGCGCGATCCGGGGGGTATGGCCGATCAGCCAGATCGCCCGGGTGAAGCTGGCGTTCTCGGGCGTGACGCGGCCAAAAACGCCGAGGATGCTGTAAAGGCCCGACGTCGCAGCCCCTTCCTGCGTAAATGTCGCCGCCCCGAGCCGCAGGTTGAGCGGCATGTGAAAGGCTGCCGTGATCAGGCAGGTGGCGACCCAGCAAAGGATCGCCGTGCGCCACAGCCCGCGCAGTACCGGATCAGCAGCATCGCGTCTGGATGATGCGACGAGCCCGTAGAGCGACATGAGTAGCAGCGGCATGATCGTCGCGAGGAACCGCAACCACTGGCCAAAGAACGTCTCCATGAAGACCACGGGATCGAGAGACAGCCAGTAAGCGCCCATGGAAAGGCCGATGAAGAGGTTGCCGCCCGCGAAGGCCGCCGTGGAAAAGAGAGTGAAGGCGTCAAGCCTGCTTCGGCTGTCGATGGCCATGCGGGGCCTTCTTTCTGTCGGGTTGCTATGTCGGGGCGAAGACATCGTGCGCGGGTGTGTTGGGCGGTCAGGGCCGCAGGACGGGCCGCGCACCGGGCCTGAACTGAAGTACCAGTCGGCAGACGATGTAGATATGGCTCAGGAAGAGTATCGGCGCATAAAGCACCATCAGGAACCACATCGTGCCGATACTCGCGTCCAGCACCCCGGCACCCAGTGCGGTCGGGCCGATATTGATCAGGTCAGCGATACCCACCACCGAGAAGACCGCGACCAGCGGCACCGCAAGCCGCGATCCGGCCGTGATGGCGATCACTGCGGCCAGTGCGGCGACACCCGAGGCGAGGTCGCCATAGGCCATGGCGCCAAGGGCCGTCCGCGACACTTCGGCCGAAACCTGGCCTGTGACCAGAAGCGTCAGGCCAAGATAACGAAACACGTGCAGGATCAGGAAAGGCAGGATCGCCGTCTCGAGCGGTTGGGCCTGCAACCAGGGGCGAAGGTAGGTGCGGTAGATCACAAGGTAGACGACGATCGCCATCGAGAACTGGATCACCAAGTAAGCCGTGTTGGTCATTTCCGTTTCCTGCCTCTTACTTTTTTGATTTTCCGGGCTGCACCTGCGTAGGAACGCCGGTTCAAGCGAACCCGATACTGTCGCCCAGCGGCAGGGTGCGGATGCGCTGGCCTGTAAGAGCGAAGACGGCATTGGCCAGCGCAGGCGCCGCGCAGGGCGTGCCGGGCTCACCCACGCCGCGGATGTGGGGTGCGTTTTCGAGAATTCTCGTGGTGATCCGGGGAGCCTGATAAAGGCGAAGGGGCGAATAGTCATGATAGTTCGATTGCTCGACCCGGCCCTCTGACAGGGAGATCTTTTCGCCGATGGCAGCACTCAAGCCAAAGGTGATGCCGGATATCAGCTGAGCGTCGATGTTGCCGGGGTTGAGGGCGATGCCGACGTCGGCCGCCACCCAGACATCGCGAAGCCTTATCCCGTCTGACGCCTGTTCGATCTCGATGATCTGCGCAATCGGGACGCCGAAGACGATGGCAAAGGCAACCCCGCGCGCCCGGCCGGCGACAGGTGCCGCACCCCAGCCCGCCATTTCAGCGGCAGCCTCCAGCACATGGCGGCTTGGGGCATCGGTGATCAGCTCGAGACGCATCTCGATCGGGTCGCGACCCGCAGCCACCGCCAGTTCATCCATCATGGATTCATGAAAGAACGTGTTCTGCGATGCGCCCACCGACCGCCAGAAGCCGACCGGCAGAAGCGGTTCCGCCCGGTAGGCCGTCGCACGATAGTTTTCGATGCCGTAGGGTTGGTCCCACAGCGCCTGTGCGATGGTGAAATCCGGCAAAATTCCGGGGATCGGGGCAGGCGCCCCGCCGCGCGCATTGATGCCCGCCATGATCGAGGGTGAGGCGGTCGAGATATCGACAGCGACGGGTTTTCCGGCACGTATCGCCGCGCGGAACCGTCCGATCGCGGCAGGGCGGAAGGGGCCGCATGACATATCCGCTTCGCGGGGATAGGTCAGCAGGACGGGAGTACCGTTCATCACTTTGGCCACGCGGGCCGCGATCTGGATGAAATCCATCTCTCCCCGCCGTCCAAACCCGCCGCCAAGCAGGGTTGTGGTGATGGTCACTGCATCCTCATTGATCCCGGCGGCAAGGGCCGCCTCGCGCCGCGCGACCGTAGGCCCTTGCGTGCCGGCCCAGATCTGCAAGGCGCCGTCCTTCATCAAGGCGGCGGCGCTCATCGGTTCCATCGTGGCATGGGCAAGGTAGGGCGCGCGGTATTCCACTTCGATCACCTCGGCCACCGCAAGCGCGGCCTCGACGGTACCATAGTCGCGCTGCCGGCTGTCTTGCTGATCGGGAACGAAGGCGCGGGCAATGGCTTCGAAATGCCCGACACTGTCGGCCGGAAAGTTCGGTGGCGCCCAGTCGAACGTCGCGGCATCCAGGGCCTGCATGGCGGCCCATGTCGTTTGCGCAACCGCGACCACGCCGGTGCCGATGTCGATCACTGCATCGACGCCGGGCATCGTCAGCGCCTGCGCCGCATCGAAGCTGCGCAGGGCGCCCCCGGGATGCGGACTGCGGCGCACGGCCCCGAAACGCATGCCGGGTAGGCGCACGTCGATGGCATAGATCGCGCGCCCCGTCGATTTCGCGACCACGTCGAGGCGGTCCTGTGTCTTGCCCAGAATACGCCACGCGCTTTTCGGCCGCAGGTCCGGCGCCTCAGCAAGATTCATCGTGGCGGCCTCCGCCGCAAGGTCGGTGTAGGGCAGGCGTGTGCCATCGGGCAGCACAACCGCGCCCCTGTCGGTCTTCAGTTGCGCCACGGGCGTGCCCGTCCGCGCCGCAGCGGCCGCCTTCAACGTCTCGCGGGCGACGGCCCCGGCGTGACGCATCTTTGTATAGGCATCATGGGTAGAGGTTGACCCACCAGTGATCTGATACCCCAGAAAGACCGCCGGAACATCGCGCCGGGATCGCGCGAATTCGGCAAGGGCGCCGGTATCGGTGGCCGGGAAGGGATAGCCCTCTTCAATGACGCCGCCGTTGTAATAGGCAGACGATGGCGGCCCGTGTTCTGTGCGGATGTCCGTAAGGTCCACGTCCAGCTCTTCCGCAACAAGCGAGGCCAGCGTCGTGTGGATGCCCTGCCCCATCTCGGCCCGGGGAGTGATGATGGTGATGCCCTCGGCGGTGATCTTGACGTAGGGGGTCAGCGCCGCTTCGCCCGTCGCCAGATCCGTCGTCAACGGATTTTCCAGTTGGGATCGGTAGGTGCGCACCCCAAAGACCACGCCGCCCACGATCGCAATTGAAGCAACGAGGAATCCACGTCTTGTGTAGGTGCCGATCCGGCTCATCAACCCGCCTCCCTCAGCGTTTCGGCAGCGCGGTGGATGGCCGCACGGATGCGTGGATAAGTTCCGCAGCGGCACAGGTTGCCGGACATGGCGTCGTCTATGTCACTGTCGGAGGGTTCCGGATTACCTGCCAATAGGCTCGCAGCCTGCATGATCTGGCCCGACTGGCAGTAGCCGCATTGCGCGACCTGATGGGCAATCCAGGCAACTTGAACCGCGTGCAGCGCCTCGGGCGTGCCAAGCCCTTCAATCGTTGTGACCGGGCCCCAGACATCGCCAAGCGCAACCTGACAGGACCGCACCGCCTCGCCGTCAATATGAACCGTGCAGGCCCCACATTGCGCGATCCCGCAGCCGTATTTGACTCCGGTGACGTTCAGGCCATCGCGCAGCGCCCAAAGCAGCGGCGTGTCGTCGGGCAGATCCACTTTGTGTGAAGTTCCGTTGACGGTTAGGTTCATGTGCGACCTCCTTTCGTCATGACCCCATACTGAGGTTGCCGGTGGTCGCGCGCAACTTGCGGATCGTCCAATTGTCTTGCAGATCGTCCCGGGCGGCTTGCGGGTTCGTTTGCAGTCGCTCAGAATAGAATAAGCCCCGAAAGAAGAGAACGGAAGATTGGGACAGACCACCACCTACTCGACCGCAATCCTGTTTGGCGCTCTGTGCAAGCTTCTGGAACTGCATCCTCGTGACGTTGTGGCAAAGGCTGGCTTGCACGATCGAATTGCGACCGGACACGGCGTCCAGATTACGGCGGATGAATTCTTTCAACTTTGGGATACAATCATCGGAATGGCGAACCAATCCGATCTGGCGACCTTCATTGGACGCGGGATGGCGAATGGCGCAGTTTCGCCTGTGTTCTTTGCTATGTCCTGCGCAAAAGACCTTCAAACTGGATTTGAACGGTTTGCAAGATTCAAGACAGTGTTTGGTCCAATGGGCATGACCGTCCGCAAAAGCGGTGCGCAGCTTTTCGTCAGTCTCGTTCCCGTTTTCCCACAGCCCGTTTTGCCGGCTACGACAGCCACTCCGATCCTGATATTTCTGCACGAAAAGGCGCGGTCGTGTACGGCCCGAACATTGATTCCCCAAGAGGTGCATCTGCCGCTCTTGCAGGACGAACGCAACGCTTTAACGGACGTGTTTGGAGTGACCCCGCAAGAGGGCGATCCGAAATTGGTGTATTCCGCGGTCGATGCGAAACGCCCGCTCGTGTCGGAAAACGCCGGCCTTTGGGAGGCCTTCGAGGCCGATCTCACTGCGCAGGTCACGATGTTGAATCAGACTGGTCCGATTTCGGATCGCGTACGGGCCTGCCTGATCGAGGCAATCATCGAAAGGGACCCTTCCATCGCCTACGTGTGCGAACGTCTGTCTCGAAGCCGAAGCGGGCTGCTCCGGGACCTGCAGAAGGACGGCACGACGTTTCAGGAAATCCTCGATGACATCAGAGAGAAACTGGCCCTACGATATCTGCGGAAAAGCGACATGCCGATCAAGCAGGTTGCCGATTTGCTTGCCTACCGGGATGCAAATGCGTTTCATCGCGCCTTCAAGTCTTGGACAGGAAAAACACCGAGTGCCGCACGACGATTACCTGTTTGAAATTTTTATTTCCAAAGGCAGCGGTGAAGGCTACCACTGACTGACCGTTCATCCCCAATGTGGAAAATCCCGATCGGTCGGGCACCTTGATGAATGTCACCAAGGTATTGTTCGCCGAGGGGGCCCCAGGAGCCTTCACATGACCGACGTACTGCTTCTGGCGTTCATCTTCCTGATTGCTGGTGTTGCCGCCGTTCCGATTGCCGCGCGCCTTGGGCTTGGATCGGTGCTTGGGTATCTGATCGCAGGCATCGCCATCAGCCCCATCCTTGCGTTGCTGCACGTGGACGTGGTGTCGATCCAGCATTTCGCCGAATTCGGCGTGGTCATGATGCTGTTTCTGGTCGGTCTTGAGCTGGAACCGAAGATGCTGTGGTCGATGCGCTCACGGCTTCTGGGGCTTGGCGGTGGGCAGGTGGCGCTGACGGCCGGGGCGGTGATGGCTGTGGCGATGGCATTCGGTCAGGTCTGGACAGTCGCCCTGACAATCGGCCTGATCCTCGCGCTGTCCTCGACAGCAATCGTCCTGCAGACCTTGGGCGAAAAGGGCCTGATGAAAAGTGATGGCGGGCAATCCAGCTTTGCCGTGCTGCTGATGCAGGACATTGCGGTGATCCCGATGCTGGCCTTGATCCCGCTTTTGGCATTGCCAGAGCTGACGGAGTCGCTTTCGCATGGCACGGAGGGCGGCGGCCACGGCGGGGCTGGCCTTAGCCTTGTCGACGGCCTCCCGGGATGGGCAGCGGCCCTTGTGACGCTGGGCGCTATCGCCACAGTCACCATTGCAGGCTCGTACCTGACGGGGCCGATCTTCCGGTTCATCTCGGCGGCGCGACTGCGCGAGCTTTTTGTGGCAACGGCTCTGATGATCGTCATCGGGATCGCGCTTCTGATGACGTTGGTCGGGCTGTCACCCGCACTGGGGACGTTCCTCGCCGGTGTCGTGCTGGCCAACAGCGAGTACCGGCATGAACTGGAAAGCGATATCGACCCGTTCAAAGGACTGCTTCTGGGCCTTTTCTTCATGACCGTGGGCGCGGGCATCAACTTTGGGCTGCTCTACGAAAACCTCTTCGCCATTCTTGGCCTGACGCTGGGCTTGATGGTCGTGAAAGTGG
>JBBSBE010000146.1:0-9344 GCA_038251625.1 Rhodobacterales bacterium | reverse complement strand
GCGGCCTTCAGCGCGCGGTCACGGTCGAAGGCGCGCAGCGCGTCGAGCAGGTTCAGCGGCAACTTCGCGGCCCCCTTCACCCGGTGGCCTTCCTGATACATGTCAACGTCGGACCGCGGGCCGGGATCGGCCTTGGTGCGGATGCCTTCCAGACCCGCCGCAATGATCGCCGCCTGCAGAAGGTAGGGGTTCGCCGCGCCATCGGGCA
The DNA here is from genome assembly GCA_038251625.1 of Rhodobacterales bacterium. Taxonomy (GTDB): domain Bacteria; phylum Pseudomonadota; class Alphaproteobacteria; order Rhodobacterales; family Rhodobacteraceae; genus JBBQXK01. The sequence continues at coordinate 9,136 of JBBSBE010000146.1, read as the reverse complement.
GGCGCAGTTCGAACCGCCCCGGCCCGGGCACGCGCACCATGTGGGTGCGGTTGTTGCCCGTCCACGTCACCGTGTTCGGTGCCCATGTGGCGCCAGATGTGGTGCGGGGCGCGTTGATGCGCTTGTAGCTGTTGACGGTGGGATTGGTGATCGCGGCCATCCCCGGCGCGTGGCGCATGATGCCGCCAAGGAAGGTGCGCCCCTGGGCCGAAAGGCCAAGGTCCTGCGACGGATCGGAAAAGACGTTCTTCTTTCCCGCCTTGTCCCACACCGACACATGCACATGGCAGCCCGATCCCGTCAGCCCCTTGAAGGGTTTGGGCATGAAGGTGGCGCGCAACCCGTGCTTTTCGGCCACGGACTTGACCATGAACTTGAAGAAGGAATGCTTGTCGGCGGTGGCCAGCGCATCATCGTATTCCCAGTTCATCTCGAACTGGCCGTTCGCATCCTCGTGGTCGTTCTGATAGGCACCCCAGCCCAGCGCCAGCATGTAATCGCAGATCTCGGAGATGACATCGTAGCGGCGCATCACGGCCTGCTGGTCGTAGCAGGGTTTTTCGGCGGTATCGAAGGCATCAGAGATCCGGTCGCCCTCTGGCGTCAGAAGGAAGAACTCGGGCTCTACCCCGGTCTTGACGCGCAGGCCCTCTTTCGCGGCCTCGGCAATCACGGCCTTCAGCACGTTGCGCGGGGCCTGATCGACCAGCTTGCCCTCCATCGTGGCGGTGGCGGGCACCCAGGCGACCTCGGGCTTCCAGAGCATCTGGATGGCGGCGTCGGGGTCGGGCACGGCCATGAGGTCGGGGTGCGCGGGGGTCAGGTCTAGCCAGGTGGCGAAGCCCGCGAAACCCGCGCCTTCCTCTTGCATCGCGGCGATCGCCTGCGTGGGCACGAGTTTCGCGCGCTGGCCACCGAAAAGATCGGTGTAGGAGATCATGAAATACTTCACGCTTTTCTCGCGCGCCCATTTGGCAAGGTCATTGGCCATGGTCGGCTCCTATCTCGGGTGGCAAAGGACTTCGGTCTTTACGGAATTGGCGATGAAGCAGCCATCATGCGCGGCGTGGTGCAGCGCGTGTCCGGCCCCTTCATCGGGCGGCGTGCCGCCCCACCGCACCGCCGGGCGCAGAATGACCTGCGATACCCAGACCCGTCCATCGGTCTTGGTCATCTGCCCCTCGGCGGTGTCATCGTAGGCATCCACCACGTGCCCCGCCAAGGCTGCCAGATGCAGGAAGGTCAGCATGTGGCACGATGACAGCGCGGCGATGAACGCCTCTTCCGGGTCAACGCCCGCGGGATCGGCATAGCGCGGCACTACGTGCGGCGAGGCCGAAGCGCGGAACGTCAGCCCGCCGTCAAAGCTCCATTGATGCCCGCGGGAATAGCGATTGTCGGTGAACGGCTCGTCCGCCGCGCGCTGCCATTGCACCGTGGCGGTGTAGATGGCCATCACATCCGCCCCGGGATCCAGGTCGTGCCCGCCAGCGGCACCCCCGCCATCGCGGCCGCTTCGACCGTCAGGGCGCAGAGGTCTTCGGGTTCGAGGTTGTGCAGGTGGCTTTTGCCGCAGGCGCGGGCGATGGTTTGCGCCTCGAGCGCCATGACCTTTAGGTAATTGGCCAGCCGCCGCCCGCCGAGGACGGGATCGAGCCGGGCGGCCAGCACAGGATCCTGCGTGGTGATCCCGGCGGGGTCGCGGCCTTCGTGCCAGTCGTCATAGGCGCCTGCGGTCGTGCCAAGCGCGCGGTAGTCATCCTCGTACTTCGGGTCGTTGTCGCCCAGCGCCACCAGCGCGGCCGTGCCGATGGATACCGCATCGGCGCCAAGCGCCAGCGCCTTGGCCACATCTGCGCCGGAACGGATGCCACCCGAGACGATCAGTTGCACGCGGCGGTGCATCCCGAGATCCTGCAGCGCGCGCACCGCTTGCGGGATGCAGGCCAGCGTCGGCATGCCCACGTGTTCGATGAACACGTCCTGCGTGGCCGCCGTGCCGCCCTGCATGCCGTCGAGCACCACCACATCGGCGCCCGCCTTGACGCTGAGTGCGGTGTCATAATAGGGCCGCGCGCCGCCGATCTTGACGTAGATCGGCTTTTCCCAATCGGTGATCTCGCGCAGCTCTAGGATCTTGATCTCAAGGTCGTCCGGTCCGGTCCAGTCGGGGTGGCGGCAGGCGGAACGCTGGTCGATCCCCTTGGGCAGCGTGCGCATTTCGGCCACGCGGTCGGATATCTTCTGGCCCAGAAGCATGCCCCCGCCGCCGGGCTTGGCCCCCTGCCCCACCACGATCTCGATCGCATCGGCGCGGCGCAGGTCATCGGGGTTCATGCCGTAGCGGCTGGGGAGGTACTGATAGACAAGCGTGCGCGAATGCCCGCGTTCCTCTTCCGTCATCCCGCCGTCGCCCGTGGTGGTCGAGGTGCCCGCCGCCGTGGCACCGCGCCCAAGCGCCTCTTTCGCCTGACCGGAAAGCGAGCCGAAGCTCATGCCCGCGATGGTGATGGGAATGTCGAGGTGGATGGGTTTGGTGGCGTGCCGCGTGCCGAGCCACACGTCGGTGGCGCAGCGTTCGCGGTAGCCTTCCAGCGGGTAGCGGCTGATCGAGGCGCCGAGGAAAAGCAGGTCGTCGAAATGCGGCAGGCGGCGTTTGGACCCGCCGCCGCGAATGTCGTAGATGCCGGTGGCAGCCGCGCGGCGGATTTCCGCGTTCACCTCGGGCGAGAAGGTGGCGGACTGGCGCGGCGGGGTGCGGGGAAAGTCTGACATCAGAAAGCCCCGGACGGGTGATGGCGGTGGTGTGGTGCCCCCCCCTCCCGCCTTTTGGGGGAGGGAAGGCGGGCTTTTGCGCCGCGCAACGCCCCTGCAAGTGCCGACGATCCCGCCATCAGTACGCTCCCGCATTGTCGATGTTGAAGGTGTAGAGCGTGCGCGCCGATCCGTAGCGGCGGAACTCTTCCGGTTTTGCCTTGGCATCGGCCTCGCCCCGGCGCAGGAGATCGTCGAGGAGCGCCAGATGTTCGTCGCGCATGGGCTTTTCGATGCAATCGGCGCCCAGGCTTTTGACCGATCCGCGCACGAAAAGCCGCGCCTCGTAGAGCGAGTCCCCCAAGGCATCGCCCGCATCGCCGAGGACCACCAGATTGCCCGATTGCGCCATGAAGGCCGACATGTGGCCGATGTTGCCATGCACCACGATGTCGATCCCCTTCATCGAGATGCCGCAGCGCGAGGCGGCGTTGCGCTTGATGACCAGAAGGCCCCCGCGCCCGGTAGCACCGGCGTACTGGCTGGCGTCCCCCTCCACGATCACGGCGCCCGACATCATGTTTTCGGCCACCCCCGGACCCGCCGACCCCTTCACGCGGATCGTGGCCTGCTTGTTCATGCCCGCGCAGTAGTATCCGGTGGATCCGTGGACGTTGATCTCGACCGCCGCATCCACCCCCACCGCGATGGCATGGCTGCCGCGCGGGTTCACGATATCCCACCGGGTCTCGTTGGTTTGCCCCTTGAGGCCGTGCAAAGCGGAATTGAGGGCGCGCAGGCCTTGCGACCCCAGATCGAATGTCGGCATCCCTAGCGTTCCCAGAAATAGACGGTGGCGGGCTCGGGCTCCCACACGTGGGCGGCGTCGATCCCGGGCAGATCCACCAACGCGCGGTATTCCGAACCGAAGGCCACGTAACGATCCGTCTCGGCCATCACGGCGGGTTTGCAGGCGATGGGGTCGCGCACCACGCCAAAGCCGTTGCGGGTGCCGACGACGAAGGTGAAGAAGCCATCCAGATCCGTCAGCGTGGCCTCCATCGCGGCGCCGAGGCCCGCGCCTTCCCGCATCTTGTGGGTCAGAAAAGCGGCAGCCACTTCGGTATCGTTCTCGGTCTCGAAGGTCATGCCCGCCCGCCGCAGATCGCGCCGCACGGCGTTGTGGTTGGACAGCGATCCGTTGTGGACAAGGCACTGGTCGGCCCCGGTGGAAAAGGGATGCGCGCCCATGGTCGTCACGGCGGATTCGGTGGCCATGCGGGTGTGGCCGATGCCATGCGTGCCCCCCATCGCGGCGATCCCGAAGCGGCGGGCCACGTCGCGCGGCAGGCCCACCTCCTTGTAGATCTCGATCTCTTCGCCCGCGCTCATCACCTTGATGCCGGGATGGGCGGCAAGGGCCGCTCGGACGGCGGCGATCAGGCCCTCGGGCAGCGTTATCACGGCATGGGTATCCTTGATCTCCATTGCCACATCCGCGCCGGTGGCACGCGCCAGACCTTCGGCCAGACCCTTGAAATCATTTGCGGGGTCGGCCGTCTGCACGGTCAGCTTGGCCATGCCCGGCACGGGATGCCCGTAGATCGCGATGCCCGCGCTGTCGGGGCCACGGTCCGTCATGGTGATCAGCATGCCCGTCAGCATCGCCCCGAGGTCGGGCTCAAGCCGGGCATCCTTCAGAAACAGGCCGACGATTCCGCACATGGCGAGGCGCCCCTTGATCAAGATGAACGAAAGGTAACACCGGCCCCGGCACCTGACAACTGGCAAGAAACAATATTCACCTACAGGGAATATCCGGTCAGCCCTGCGGGTAGGAAATCACCGACAGATAGCGCGCGGGCAGCTTTACCAGCACCTCGGGGCCATGCGGGGCGTCGGCGTCGAAAAAGAGGCTGTCCCCGGGCTTGAGGTCAAAGAGTTGATCCCCGTGGCGGTACGTCACCTCGCCCTCGAGCATGTAGAGAAGCTCGATCCCGTCGTGCTGGAAAGCCGGGAACACATCCGATTCCGTCGTCAGCGTGATGATGTAGGGTTCCACCACCACGCCCGACGCATTCGCGCCGATATGGCCCAGAAGGTTGTACTGATGCCCCGCCCGGGTGCCGCGACGTGCAATCTCGACATGGGTGCCCACCTTGACGTGCTGCACCTCGCGCCGTTCCTCATAGCCGCGAAAGAAGGCCGTCAGCGGGGTCGAAAAGGCGTGGCTCAGCACCTGCAGCGTGGTGAGCGAGGGCGAGGTCATGCCGTTTTCGATCTTCGACAGCATACCCGCCGACAGTTGCGTGACCTTCGCAAGCTGCGCCACGGTCATCCCGTGCTGGCGCCGCAGCGCCCGCACCTCGCGCCCGATGGCGCTTTCCAGATTGCGCTCGACCCGTTCGCGCACCCGGTGGGGATCCTGGCTGAAGGCGGGCTTGGCGGGGGGAATATCGGTTTTCTGCTGAGCCATTAGACCACCCCTGACCTGCGCAAGCGTTCACTGAGGTGAAACAATGCACGCGTTGCCCCCGGGCGGCAAGATTCGAAGAGGAATGGTGGGCGACCCTGGAATCGAACCAGGCACGAGTCGCCTCGGCGGAGTTACAGTCCGCTGCCGCACCTTGCAGCACGTCGCCCACTGGCGGCGGGGAATAGCGAAGGGGGGATGGGGCGTCAAGGGCTGGCGGTGCCGCGCAGACGCCCCATGATGCCCCGCGCAATGCGGCGCAGGGAAAACCGCCGCGCCTCGGCGAAGATGGCGCCGATCCGTTCGATGGCCATCTCTTCCCGCTCGTCCAGCGGGCCGTCAGCTTCGGCCACCGCCGTCAGAAAGGACAAAAGGCGCGGGCCCATCACGGTGGGGTCGCAATCGGGGTTCCGGCGCTTGAAGGCGGCCAGCGCCCCGGCCAGTGCCTTGATCGAGTAATCGCCCAGCCGCGCTTCGGTGAAGGCCAGCGCCTCGGCCACAAAGCCCGCGTCATAGCCCCAGTCACGCGTGAACCAGCTGGCGATCGCCGCCCGCTCGGCCCGCGTGACCGGGCCGTCCACTGCGGCGACCTTCAGGGCCAAGGGGGCCATCAGTTCAAATAGGCCAAGGCCCAGCACATCAAGCGGGGTGTTGATGAAATGGGGGATGACGGTCACCTTGTCGTCGCCCGCCCCTTTCAGCGCGCGCGACAGGCCGAACCATGCGCCGCCCGACAGCGCCGCCGCCAGCACAACCCAGCCCAGCGGTGTGGCCGCCGCACCGCCAAGCCCGATGGCGGCCCAGAATCCCGAGGCGCCGAAGAATGTGGTGGCCACCGCAGGCGAGGCGGCAACCGCCGCCCCCGTCGCCGCAGCGCCCGCCGCATCCCAGGCCTCGAACGCGGCTTTGCGCAGGCGGAGCAGCGCATAGGCATTCTCGCCGATGCCGAGTTGCGCCTTGAAGTGCAAGGGATCGGCCACCACGGCTTGGGCGGTGGCGAATGCGGGGGCTGGGGGAGCATCGGTCATGGCAGGCCCTCGGGGATATGGGGGATATGGGAAGCGTGGCGCGCGCGCTCAACCCTGCGTGCCGCGGGCCCGGGGGTCCGATTGCGCCTGCGCCCCCGCGCGCCCGTTCCCTTTGGCGCAAACCCGCCTTATGAGGGGCACAAAGACGGAAAGGGCCGGATGCCATGCAGAAACCGACGTGGGTGATCGACAAGGAACGCGCCCGGCGCGAGGCCGCGCGCGAAACCGTCTGGCTTTTCGGCCTGCATGCGGTACGTGATGCGCTTTTGAACCCCCGGCGCGAAAAGCTGCGGCTGGTGGTCACGAAGAACGCGCTGGACAAGCTGGCCGAGGCGGTGGCGGGCGCGGGGGTCGAGCCCGAGGTCGTGGACCCGCGCAAGTTTGACGTGCCCATCGACGAAGGATCGGTGCATCAGGGGGCCGCGATGGAGGTGCGTCCGCTGCAATGGGGCAGCCTGTCCGACGTGGCGATCAGTGGCGCGGGCGCGCCGCTGGTGGTGCTTCTGGACCGGGTGACAGACCCCCATAACGTGGGCGCTGTCCTGCGCTCGGCCGAGGTGTTCGGCGCCCGCGCGGTGATCGCCCCCGCGCGCCACTCCGCGCCGGAAACCGGGGCGTTGGCGAAAACCGCCTCGGGGGCACTGGAACGGCAGCCCTATCTGCGGGTCACGAACCTGTCGGACGCGATGGAGGAGTTGCGCGGGATGGGCTACGCGCTGGTCGGGCTGGACGGCGAGGCGACGCTGACGCTGGCCGAGGCATTGGCGCCCCTTGGGTCGCGCCCGCTGGCGCTGGTCTTTGGCGCGGAGGGTCCGGGCCTGCGCGACAAGACGCGCGAGACCTGCGATACGCTGGCGCGGCTGCCCTCTGCCGGGGCGTTCGGGTCGCTGAACGTGTCGAACGCCGCCGCCGTGGCGCTTTATGCGGCCACGGAGCGTCTGTGATCACGCCTGCGCGACTGCCCTTTGACCTCTGGGGATGCGGCCCCCATATCAATTGAGAGGGCGGGTCGGAACCCCGTTCTCGTTCACTGTCCCTCGTTCCGCCACTGCGCCCGGCTCCCCTCATGGCCCGGGCGCTTTTTTGTGCGCAAGGACCGGGTTGACGCGCGTCTGCAAGCCGCCAAACATCGGGCATGGAACATGAGGCGCTGCACGTCCGGGGCGAATGCATGGTCATCTGTGCCGTTGCCATGCTTTGCGGCATCATTCTGGCCGTGGTGCTGGCCCAGCAACCGGAGCGGCAGACAGAGGTTGTTCTGGCGGTGATCGGCGGCGCGCTCGCGGTCGGGATTACCGGCGTGGCCACCCTGCCCTTCTTCATCAGCCGGCGGCACTGGCGGGCAGAGGATGCGGGCCTTGCGTTGCGTCATGGCCTTGCCGTTCTGCCCCGGCGCTGGCATGCCCGCCGCGTGATCCCGTGGTCGGCGATCACCGGCGTGGCCGAGGGCCGCAATGGCGCCCGCCCCTGCACCGTGCTGACAACGCGAGACGGGCGCCGGTTCGCGGCCATGGTGCCGCCGGGATCGGCGCTGGTTGATGTGATCCGGGCGCGGGCGGGCGGGCCACAGCCCTTGCCGCTGACCGAGGTGACAGGGTTCTTCGCGGGGCCGGTCGGCATCACCCTGCAAATCGCGGCATTGGGGTGCAGCCTTGCGGTGGCGGGTGCAGCCCTCATGACCCTTTTCGGCGGCGGGCTCGACGGCCCGGCGGCGGTACGTGGTGCGGGTCTGGCGCTGGCGGCACCGCCCCTGATCCTGTGGGGGCTGGCCCTTTCGCTGCGTCGCAGGCGGCGGGTGCGGCGGGCACTGGCACTGAGCCACGGGCGGGGCTAGAATCGACATCATGCCCGAATATTCCGATGAAGATCTGAAGCGCATCCTGACCGGTACCAAGGTGATCGCCGTGGTGGGCGTGTCATCGAACCCCGTGCGCCCGTCCTACTACGTCGCCCGATATCTGGGCCTGAAGGGGTTTCGCGCGATCCCGGTCAACCCCGGCCTTGCGGGGCAGCGGCTGTTCGGCGAGCTGGCCCATGCCAGCCTTGCCGCCATTCCCGCCGACATCCCGGTGGACATGGTGGATATCTTCCGCCGCTCCGATCAGGTGTTGCCCGTGGTGAAAGAGGCGCTGGCCCATTTGCCGCATCTGCGCACCATCTGGATGCAGCTTGGCGTGGAGAATGCCGAGGCGGGGGCACTGGCCGAGGCACGGGGAATCACGGTGGTCCAGAACCGCTGCCCCAAGATCGAATACCAGCGCCTTTTCGGCGAGTTGCGGATGGGCGGGTTCAATACCGGGATAATTTCATCAAGGCTCTGACGCGCGATCTGCGCCGAAAACAGGGCCGCCACATTTTTCTGCGCCGCAAGGAAGCTTCCACTTGTCAACCCGAAAGATCGCCCTGACACTTGCCACCCTTCTGACCGCCAGCGTGGTCGCGGGAGAGACGGTTCCTGAAACCGGGCCCCTGAACGCGGCCGTGCGCGCCGCGCGGGCAGACGCAGAGGTGGCCGCACGCGAACTGGAGCCCGCCTTGTCGTCGCTCGTCCCCGACGCGCCGGGCTGGACCTGTGCGCCCTTGCAAATCCCTGACGGCGCGGGCCCCTCCCCGGACGCGGCCATTCCCCTTGTGCAACGAACCTGCTCCCACACCACCCAGACGCTCGTCCTCACCCTCGGGGTGGACGTCGCCACCGCCGCCGTGACCTGCCAGCACATCGCGGGCACCGCGCAGGGGATCAAGGATGGCCGTATCAAGCCCGCGCTCTTCCACTTTTTCGACACCACCCACTGGCACATCCTGCGCACGGGCGTCGATCTGGAAGGCTGTATGTCGAGCGGCCTCTTCCTTCTCGCGCAGGGTCAGAACACCAAAGCCG
>JBBSBE010000145.1:0-9363 GCA_038251625.1 Rhodobacterales bacterium | reverse complement strand
GTACGGCCTGAATTCCGTTTGAAAAGTCTCCGTCAGCGGGATCAATGTCAACTGTTCAATCCGAAAATGGAATTTTTCAACTGTATATCGGATTATCGACCGAATGGTGTTCGCGTCTAACGCGACGCGCTGGGTGCGGAGCGTCGTTTTAGCGTCCAACGGCCGCCAAAGCGGTGTTTGCGTCCGGTCATATGCGTTGGGATAGGGCGGGTCATTGTTGAACAGTTGAATGCTCATGCAGGCCATGCCCACGGACGATTCGCATTTTCGATGTTCCGCCGTTTATCGGGCACATGGTTTGCCAAAAGGGCCGCTACCCTTTCGGATCGCTTTCTGCCCGGGCGCAGGGTGTGGCGGCGGGTTTCCGACGGTCTGCGGTCTTCCTTGCCAGAATCGGAAGATTACGGACAACCAAACCCGCAGAAAAGAGCGCTGCCATCCCGGCTTGCACCAGACTTCCTTTCTGTCTGGCTGAAAAACAAGTTCGCCAAAACTGGCACGCAGGAGCATCCCGTGATCAACGGCGCGCGCTTTCATTCTGATCAGCGCCGCTCGCGCAGTTTTGGGGTGCAAGGGGCGGCAGTCGTCCGCCCGGCCTGTTCGATGCCGGACACCGCCGCGCGCGAGTGCCTGGCGGGCCGGATGGCCAAGGCAGGGCTTACGCTTCGGTTCGATGCGATAGGTAACCTTTTCGGACTGGTTGAAGGGCCGTCACTCCTGCTGGGGTCGCATTCCGATACGCAGCCGACGAGCGGTTGGCTGGACGGGGAGCTTCGGGTGATTGCGGAGCCAGAGTTGCCCTAGGCATCGCGCGAGACCGGTGGCCCTGCGATATCGGTTGTGGCGTTTCAGGATGAAGAGTGAGCTGCGTCGATTTATCCCAGACCCGATCCACCAGATGCCCGGACTGAAGAACTAGACTGATGCGTTGGGTTTTGAGTTGGGAGTTTCGGCTGCCTTCGCGTCGCGCTGCTTGGTGATAATCAAGCAAACGAAGTAGTTAGACCGGAAGCATGACTCACCGGACGGAAAGCGACGGTCCACTCTCTTTAATCAGACAGGGCCCAATCCATATTTTCGGCCCCGTTTGCCAGTCGGCAGACTGGATTCCTGCTCTTTGACATCCCGACAATCCGCGCTTCGATGAAACGGTTTATCCTCATGTCGTCTGCTCCTTCAGAGTTGGACAGACTTTACACTACTGGGATGGAACTTCCGGAGGGCCGGCCACCCATCGGAGAGCGACGCGACAGTTATCTGCTTCGCTCCACTTAACGCTGTCAAAGGCGTGGCCCCAAAACTTCGAAAAGGCCACGTTTCGCCCATCAGGTCGCCTGTTTTTGCGGCGCTTCGGGCTTCGGCGCATGTCGGGATCGCGCCATCTGTTTGATGTTCTCCCACAGCTTTGCCATGCCAAGCGGTTCGTAAATCAGGAACAAGATGATCAGTGCACCGAACATCACCTGCTCGATTGACGAGATGATCGTCGCGTCGATCATGCCGTGGAACCACACGTTGCCCACGGTGTTCAGAACGACCGGGAAGAGCAGGATGAACGCCGCGCCGATGAAAGCGCCGCTGATCGTCCCGAGCCCGCCGATGATCACCATGAACAGGATCTGGAACGACAGCTTGATGTCGAAAGCCACCGGCTCCAGCGACTTCAGGTAGGTAAAGGCAAAGAGCGCCCCCGCCACCCCGCAATAGAAAGCGCTGATGGCGAAGGCCTGCAGCTTGGTCTGCAGCAGCGAGATGCCCATGCTTTCGGCCGCGATGTCCATGTCGCGCACGGCCATCCAGTTCCGCCCGACCGAACCGCGCGTCATGTTGATCGCGAGGATCGTCAGCACCGTCACAACGACCACCACGACGAAATACATCTCGATAGGCGTTGTGAATGCCCGGCCGAATATCACGATGTCCTGGGCGGTGATTATGCCGGAGGTGTCGTAGTTCTTGAACCAGCCAAACTTGTCGATCATCCAGATGATGAAGAACTGCGAGGCGAGCGTGGCAACCATCAGATAGATACCGCGCACGCGCAAGCTCGGCAGGCCGAACAGTACACCAAAGGCCGCCGCGATCAGCCCCGACAGGATCAGCGAGCCGCCGAAGGGCATCCAAGGAAGACGCAGCTCGATGTTAAAGCAGGCGAAGGCGCCTGCGGCCATGAAACCAGCGGCACCGAGCGCAAGCTGGCCTGCGTAGCCCATCACGATCTGCTGGCCGATGGCAGCAAGGGCGAGGCAAAGCCACGGGATCAGGATCGACGAGTACCAGTAGCCGTTCGGGATGATGAGCGGCACGACCGCGAAGGCCAGGATCATCAGCACGGCGAAATTGGTGATGTCGCCGCGACCATACGTCATGAAGATCGGCTTGTTTGTCACTGTGGTTTCTCCCGCCTTTAGACGCGTCTGATGATCTTCTCGCCGAACAGGCCTTCAGGCCGCCAGAGCAGGAAGAAGATAGCAAGCACATAGGGTGCCCAGCCTTCAATGCCGCCGCCGAAATAGGGGCCGATGTAAACCTCGAGCGTCTTCTCCACGACGCCGATGATCAGGCCACCCACAATGGCGCCGGGGATGGACGAGAAGCCGCCGATGATCAGGACCGGCAGCGCCTTGAGCGCGAGGTCCACCAGGGCGAACTGCACCCCCGCCCGCGCGCCCCACATCATGCCCGCGACCAGCGCAACAAAGCCCGCGGCCGACCACACCAGCAACATGATGTTCTTGAGCGGAATGCCAATCGAGGCCGCCGCGCCGGGATCGTCGGCCACCGCGCGCAAGCCGAGCCCCATCTTGGTGTACTTGAACAGCAGCGCGAGAATAACGATCAGGGACGCCGCCACGAGGCCAGCTGTCACGTCCAGCGCACTGACAAACAGGCCAAGGTTGTCCGCCACCCACGGGATCGGAAAATCGCCGACCCCAAGATCGAGGCGGCGCACCTCGACCCCCCAGACCGCCTGGGCGAGTCCCTGCAGCACGAAGGCCAGGCCGATCGTCGCCATCAGCAGCGTGTCCTCGCTCTGATTCATCAGCGGCTGAAGCACGAGCCGCTCGGTGGCATAGCCGACCGCGACCATCAGCAGCACGGTCATCACGAAGGCTCCGGCAAAGGGGATGCCGAACTCCATGAAACCAACGAAGGAGAGCACGGCGAAAAACACCATTGCGCCCTGGGCAAAATTGAAGGTCGAAGACGCTTTGTAGATCAACACGAAGCCAAGGGCGACCAACGAATACATCGTGCCTGCAAACAACCCGGCCAGTACGACTTCGAAGAAAAACAGGACCTCAGTCATGGGCAACCCCCAAGTATGCGTCGATAACTTCCTGATTGGATCGGACGGCATCCGGCGGTCCGTCGGCTATGACCTTGCCATAGTCGAGCACTACGACATTGTCGGAAATGTCCATCACGACGCCCATGTCATGCTCGATCAGGACCATGGTCGTTCCCAATTCGTCGTTGACCTTCAGAATGAACCGGCACATCTCGCGCTTTTCCTCGACATTCATCCCCGCCATTGGTTCGTCGAGCAAAAGCACATCGGCCTCGGTCGCGAGCGCCCGGCCGAGTTCGACCTTCTTTTGCAACCCATATGGCAGCTTGCCAACGGGTGTGTCGCGGATATCGGCAATCTCGAGAAACTCCACGATTTCTTCGCAACGCGCGCGGTTTTCGCGCTCTTCCTGCCTTGCCTTTGGTAACTGGAGCGCCACCTGCAGGAAATTGGCCGACATGTGGAGCTTGCGACCGACAAGGATATTGTCGATCACCGACATTCGCTTGAACAGCGCAAGGTTCTGGAAGGTGCGGGATATGCCGTTGCGCGCCACGATGTTCGGGCTGATCTGGTCCAGGACCTTGCCTTTGAAGGCGATTTTGCCTTCCTGCGGCTTGTAGATCCCGTTGATGCAGTTCAAAAGTGAACTTTTTCCGGCACCATTCGGGCCGATGATCGCACGGATTTCATGCTTGAAGACACTGAACGAGGTGTCGGTAATCGCCTTCACGCCGCCGAACCGCAACGAGATGTTCCGGACCTCGAGAACCGGCGCACCGATCGGAAAGTTTCGAGCTTGGGTCATGATCCCTGTCTTCTCCTGCGCCGAATTTCAGCCATGGTGGATATCGCCGTGGGACTCGCTTTCCTTGCGGAGCACGTCGCGAAAATTCTTCCGGCCTTCCTTGGAAATGCCGAGGTAGAACTCCTTGATCTTGTCATCGTTTAGCAGCGTCGCGGCGGGTCCGTGCAGCATCACGCGCCCACTCTCGAGGATGTAGCCGTAATCCGCATTGCGCAGGGCTATATTCGTGTTTTGCTCGGCCAGAAGGATGCTGACCCCCTCCTTCTTGTTCAGTTCCTGCGCAATGTTGAAGATCTCGGAGACAAGCTGCGGCGCAAGGCCCATCGACGGCTCGTCCAGCAGCAACATCTTGGGCTTGGTCATCATTGCGCGGGCCACTGCCGTCATCTGCTGCTCGCCGCCAGAGGTATAGCCTGCCTGACTCTTTCGGCGTTCCCTCAGGCGTTTGAAATAGGTGTAGATGCGGTCCAACTCGGCCTGCATCTCACCCTTTGACAGCTTGCGCGAATATGCGCCGGAGATGATGTTCTCCTCCACCGTCAGGTGCCCGAAACAGCGCCGCCCCTCCAGCACATGCACCATGCCGAGGCCGACCATGTCCGACGGCTGCTGATCCTTCACAAGGTTCCCGTCATAAGAGATCGTGCCGCGGGTGACCTTGCCACGCTCGCCCGCAAGCATCGTCGAAATGGATTTGAGGGTGGTGCTTTTCCCCGCGCCATTACCGCCCAGAAGGGCGACGATCTTGCCGCGCGGTACCGTCAGCGAGACGTCATGCAGGGCCGAAATTACGTTGTTGTAAACGACTGCCACGGAGTCGAGATTGAGGATGTAGTCCGATGTCGCGTTCATTGCGCAATCGCCATGTCGAAGTCTCCTGGAAGGCTTGGTGTCGGGTCAGGGGTTGCGCGCCACCCCTGTCCGGGATCGGTGCCTTAGGTGGCTCCGATCCCGGCGGTGTGCTCATCTACCGGGGGATGCTGCGTGTCGACTTACGGGCAGGCGCGCGGCGTGATGTTGTTATCCACTGCGAACTTCGCCGCCGATTGCTCGACCAGGGTCCGGATTGCAGCCGGGTCAAGCGGTTCCTGCCAATCGGTGACCTGCACGAATTTGCCGCCGTCCCACTGCATCATCGCAAAGCGCCCGGCCCCGTCGTGCTTGTTGCAGGACAGCGAGAAGGGTGCAATCATCCCCGCTATGCCAAGCTCCGCGAGGCGCTCGTCGGTCATCTTGATCGCCTCATAGCCGTCTCGGAATTCCTTGCCGGTGACCGCCTGACCGATCTTGCCGTGGATTTCCTGCGCGTTGCGAAGCGCCTCGACCCACATCACTGCGGCGCCAAGACCCCGGTTCCAGTAGACAGACCCGATGCGGGACGGTTCGGAAAGATTCCCCTTGCCGGCGCCATAGACCTGCTCCTCGATGGCCTTCACAAGCGGAAAGTCTTTTCCAGGCAGTGCGTTGGCCATGGCGTAGGTGCCCTTGGCGCTTTCACCGGCAGGGTTCATGTCCTCTTCGGCAGCGCCGAAGGTGACATAGATCAGCCGGTCGCGCGGAAAGCCGACGCGCGCGGCATTGGTCATGCCGGTCGAGTTCATGCCCGAACCCGCCCCCCAGAACGTGACCCAATCGGGTTGCTCGCGCCGAACCTGCAGCCACTGCGACTGCTGCTCCAACCCCGGAGGCGCGATCGCGATCTCGATCAGTTCGAAACCCCAGTCTTCGGCGATGGCACGCATTGCGGGCAGCGGCTCGCGGCCGAATGCGCTGTCGATGTGCATGTGCACAATCTTCTTGCCGCGCATATTCTCGACCCCGCCCTCCTGCTCGGCCATGAACCGCAGCTTGACGGCAATCTGATCCCAGTAATGGCTCGCTGCGTTGAAGACCCATGGCCAGACAGTCCCGTCCGCCGCGTCGGTCCGACCGTAGCCGTACTGTGCCAACACCACCTCGTCCTCGGCCATGCGGTTTATCACGGCATAAGCACCGGGCGTGCCCAGCGTGTCGAACACAACCATCCGCTGGCCGTTGTACTCAAGCAGGCGCTGGTAGCATTCTACGGTTTTTACCGCGTTGTACTCGGTCTCGCATTCCTGCCATGTAAGCATCACGCCGTTCACGCCACCGTTCATGTTGACGTAGTTCATGTAGTCGATCTGGGCGCCGTAATACCCTGTCCCCATTGCGGAGTAAGGTCCGACACGACTGCTTGCGACCGGAAAGTACTGGGTTTCCTGAGCGACCGCACGTTCCGACAGTGCGAAAACCGAAGTTGCCGCAAGCGCGACGCCCATCATCATCAGACGTATCCGTGAATGAACCATATTTTGTTCTCCTCCCATTGTTTGCTTAGCACTCAAATCCACGCTAAAGCCAGAATGCGTCGTGCGGGCCGGCGGCCGTTAACGATGACATCCTAGAATAAAGAATGCCGCGAACTCTCCGGTCCTGCTTACATCCCCCCAAGCTGTTGCCTGTTGCGCATATGTCAAATTTTTTACTCAGCGGAACGCATAAACAAGCCATCTTGCTTGCCAAGGTCGCCGAGTTTTCTCCCCCCCTAGACGTGCCTCAGTCTGTACGTTTTCCCGGATCGTCCGTCGGCGATATGCACCCTGTCATCACGCCTTTTGGCTAGGTGACACATGATTCACATAAGCTGTCAACAATTGATTTATATATTCCAGATACCTAGGTTCTAGACTTCGGTAACGGGGTCGTCCCAGTCAAGCGGTTTTGCACATGCGATTTGCGCCGCCGAGCCGCGGTCTTGTTCTCTGAACAATTGATCTGCTTCCCTGTTCGGTAGCCTTCGCTTGAGGTCATCCCGGGTGCATGCTTCGGTCCGTGGTCGGCGCGATGGCCGCCAACATTATGCTGGTTCAATGCAATTTCGGTGTGCCCATCTCATTGGCGTGCTCGACATGGTCGGCATCAGTCCTGAGTACGGCATCACCGGAACCGCGTCCCGTGAGGACCTCGAAGGCCCACGATCAGGCGGGCAGACGTTTGGAACCTGTGTCTTCAGCCGGCATGAAGCACCGGCGTGTCGAAGCGGAAGTCGGTGTCATCCGTCCACATGCGGTGCAGGATCACGGCGATGCGCCGGGCCAATGCAACCATTGCGCGCTTTGCACCACGACGGCGCGCGAGTTTCGCCCCCCAGGTTCGCAGCCATGTCGCCCGTCCGCCATTCGTCGGGGATACAGTTCAGCGGACTGTTTCCTGACCCTCCTCATACATCATGACGATTGCTGCCTGGCACAGCGCACGGCGCAGGTTGACGTCGCCCGCCTTGGTGATCCCGCCTGAGATGTCGCGTTCGCCCGACTGGTTGCGGGAGGGCGTAAGGCCTACCCACGGCCCGACCTTCTTCGAGGAGGTGAACCGAGCGGGGTCATCGACTGAAGATCGATAGGTCAGCGAAACGACAGCGCCAATCCCGGGCATCGACATCAACCGACGACAGACCGGTCCTCCTGCGCAAGTTGGCGGACATGGCGTTCAAGGCCTGCCAGCTCCCGCCGCAGTGCCGATCGCGCGCGAAGCATGGGTTCGGTGGCCGCTTCCAGCATCGGATTGCGCGCTGCCAGTTCGCGGATACGCTGTTCAATCCGGCCGCGCGATATGGTGCCGACCTTAAGGCCGAAGTTCCGAAGGAGCCCGCGCAATGACATTTCCAGCGTGATGAACCCCTGTTGCACGGCCTTACGAGCGCTGAGCACAGCCCGAACTTCTTGAGCAGACACAGATTTGCAGTGAACCGGCCGGAACCAGCCGAGGTGCAGCAGCCGCGCGATACCTTCGGCATCACGCCGGTCAGTCTTGATCGGCATGGCCTTCAACGCGCCCTTCACCTGACGGGTTTCCATCAGCACGACGGGTTGTCCCGCCTCTGAAAGCCCGCGATGCAGCCACTGCGAAAAGGGGCCTGCCTCAAGCCCAACAGCAGCAATTGCGCCGTCCTGATCGCTGATCCTGCGCAACAGCGCCTCGGGCTCACTGGCCACTTTCGCCTCCTTCAAGATATTCCCATGCTCGCTGATCACGCACACCGCGGTTTTTTCCAGCGACACATCCAACCCAACAAATAGCTTCATCCCGCAGTCCTCCCTGTGGCTCCGATACGGGAATTGCGCCAGCTTGCCCTCGATTTTGCAACGGTAACGGGCGGGTCGCGACGCAGGCCCCGTTACGGCATCTCGTTCTTGTTTCATAGCCAGAACATGACGATGGCTGCTATTGCGATGGCGGACCGGAAGGTGTGGGCGCATCGGTCGTATCGGGTGTGGATGCGGCGCCAGTCCTTGAGTTTGCCGAACATGTTCTCGATCTTGTGGCGCTTGCGGTAGAGCGCCTTGTCATGGGGTATCTGGATTTTCCTGTTTGATTTCGATTGGATGCAGGCTTCATATTCGCGGTTTGCAAGGGCTTCCCGGAACCAGTCGGCATCATAGCCCTTATCTGCCAGGAGTGCCTTCGCCGGGGGCAGCGTCGAGAGCAAGCCCGCCGCTCCGGTATAGTCGCTGACCCGCTGCCCGGCAGCGGTTTGTCTGCAAACTGCGAGAGGGGGGCCTGCCGTCAGAAACAGGGTGCGGCGCCGACCTTCGCTGTCGCAGACTGCGTGCAGTTTCGAGTTCAACCTGCCTTCCGTGCGTCCGATATACCGGGGAAGAGCCCCTTTTTGAGCAGACTGGCCGCCTTCCGGTGCGCCTTCAGATGTGTCGCGTCGATCATGATTTCCTCCGTGTCGTCACCGCCCTTGGCAAGCTCGACGAAGATGCGCCCGAACACGCCCATCTCGCTCCAGCGGATGAAACGGTTGTAGATTGTCTTGTGCGGCCAGTAGCTTGCAGGCGCGTCGCGCCATCGCAGGCCATTGCGGATCACAAGGATGATACCACTGATTACCCTGCGGTCATCGACACGCGGCATCCCGTGCGACAGCGGAACGAACGGCGAAATCCGCTCCATCTGGGCTTCAGAAAGCACGATCATCTCGGTCATGGCAGCACCCCCTTGGTGCCGCCAGTGAATCAGTCAGTTGACGGACCGGCAAGCAGATTAATGGGTCCAGAGCCAAGCTAATTCCCTGAAAATACCATCGAAATAAACGGGTGTCGCTGTCCCTTACGATGTTGGTGACCGGGGCTTTGCGCCATCTATGCGCTTTCGAAGCCCTAGTCTTGCTCGACGTATCCGCAGGAGGTACGAAAAGTTCGATTTCGGTACCTTTTGTGCATAGGGTACCGAAATC
>JBBSBE010000144.1:0-9388 GCA_038251625.1 Rhodobacterales bacterium | reverse complement strand
GGGCTCGAAGCGGACATCCTACCTGACGCAGAGGCAGCACCAACGCGCGCCTAAACCCACCGGTCCCGATCCGTCCCCACGGCCTCGCCCACCGCCGCAAATCCGTCCCGCGCCAAGAACGTATCCAGCCCTCGCGCGATCCGCGCGGCAAGGCTCAACCCCTCATAGGCCAGCGCCGTGTAAAGCTGCACCGCCGAGGCTCCGGCCCTGATCTTGGCATAGGCGTCTTCCGCCGACCCGATCCCCCCCACGCCGATCAGCGGCACCCGGCCCCCGGTCAGCCGCGACAGCCGCGCGAGCACGCGGGTGGAGCGTTCGAAAAGCGGCGTGCCCGACAGGCCGCCCGCCTCGCCCCGATGGGCCGAGCGCAGCCCTTCGCGCGCGAGGGTCGTGTTGGTGGCGATGATCCCGTCGATGCCAGCCGCCACCGCGACCTCTGCCACGGCCTCAAGGTCGGCTTCCGTCAAATCGGGCGCGATCTTCAGGAACACCGGCAGCACCAGCCCCCCCCGCGCCGCCATCACCCCCGCCAGCAGGGCCGCCAGCGCCTCTGCCCCCTGCAGATCGCGCAGGCGTTCGGTGTTGGGCGACGACACATTCACCGTGGCGAAATCCACATGGCGCCCGCAGATCGCCAGCACGCGCGCAAAGTCACCCGCACGGTCCGCGCTGTCCTTGTTCGCGCCAAGGTTCAGGCCCACCGGCACAGGCCCCCGCACCCGCGCGGCCAGCCGCACCGCAACGGCCTCGGCGCCGTCGTTGTTGAACCCGAAGCGGTTGATCGCCGCGCGATCCTCGGTCAGCCGGAAAAGCCGTGGCCCGGGGTTGCCGGGTTGCGGCCGGGGGGTCGCGGCCCCCACTTCCAGAAACCCGAATCCGGCATGCGACAGGGGACCGACCGCCACCGCGTTCTTGTCGAACCCCGCCGCCAGCCCCACCGGATTGGGCAGTGCCATCCCGGCAAGTGTGGTCGCCAGCCGATCCGACGTGACCGGCCCCGGCAAGGGCACCAGCCCCGCCCGCAAGGCGCGCAATGACAGTCCATGTGCCCGCTCGGGGTCGATCCGGTGCAGAAGCGCAAGCCCCGCCCGTTCGATCAGGCTCACCTTTGCCCCTCGGGAAACAGATAGGCTTCGGGGAAGATATGCCCCGAAGCGCCCAAGGGCAGCGCCTTGTCCCACAGCACATCGCCCACGCGCAGCTTGCGGTAGAGATGGGGAAAAAGCTGCCCGCCGCGCGACGGCTCCCACCGCAGGTCCGGGCCAAGGCGGTCGATCGCCACGGCCACCAGCACCAGATCGCTGACATCGGCAAAGTGCTTGGCGGCCGTTTCGGCCACCTGCGCCGCGGTCGAGAAATGGATATAGCCGTCAGCCAGATCAACCGGTGCGCCTGCCGTTTCCCCCGCCGTGCGAAGGTCGTTCCATTCGGAGCGGCGGAAAATCTTGAAGATCAGCATGGCGCTTGTCATGCACCGCGTCCCCCTGCGGGTCAATGCCCTAGGGGCAGGCGGGGTGGCCCGTGACATCAGTGGCGTTGAATTGTTGCGGGGGCATGGCCATGATGCGCCATCCATCGAACAGGAGATCAAAGATGACCATCCTTCCGCGCACCCTGACAGCCGCGCTTTTCGGGGCGACCGTGCTGACCGCAGCCGCCACGCCCACGCTTGCCGAAACGATCAAGCTGACGCTGCTTGGCATCGGCGACATCTACAATTTTGCGGATGAGGATGGCCGGGGCGGCTTTGCCCGCCTGAATGCCGTGGCCAAGGCCGAACGCGCCGCGAACCCCAACACGATCTATGTCTTTGACGGCGACATGCTGTCGCCTTCCATCCTGTCGGGCTTTGACAAGGGCCAGAACACGATCGATCTGACCAACCTCGAACCCTTTGACCTGGCTGTGCCCGGCAACCACGAGTTCGACTTCGGACCCGAGAATTTCATGGAAAAGGTCGCAGCCTCGAAATACCCGTGGGCCGCGATCAACATCACCCAGGCGGACGGCACACCCGTGCCGGGTCTTGGCGGCGTGATGATGATGGAGGTGGCGGGCCTCAAGGTCGCGCTCATTCCTGTGGCGCAGGACACCTCGCCCGAGGTGGCCTCGACCGGCGATCTTAAGTTCGGCCCGACGGTCGAGATGGGCGTCGCCGCCGCCAAGCAGGCGCGCGCGGACGGTGCCGATCTGGTGGTGGGTGTCGTGCAGACGAACATGGAAAACGACCGCAAGCTGATCGCCAGCAAGGCGTTTGATGTGATCCTGTCGGGCGATGACCACAGCTATGCAACCGCTTATGACGGGATCACCGCCTACGTCGAAACCTCGATCGACGGGCGCTACATCTCGCCGGTCGACCTGCACGTGACGGTGGAAGAAAAAGACGGCAAGCGCAGCGTCAAATGGGTGCCCGATTTCCGTTTCATCGACACGATCAACGTGACGCCCGATCCCGAATCGCAGGCCATGGTCGATGCGTTCCAGCAAAAGCTCGACGAAAGCCTGAACGTCGAAATCGGCACTGCCGAAGGCGCGCTCGACAGCCGCCGCAACGTGGTGCGGGGCGAGGAATCGGCGATGGGCAACCTGATCGCCGATGCGCTGCGCGATGCGACCGGGGCCGACATCACCCTGATCAACGGCGGCGGTATCCGGGCCGACCGCACCTATGATGCGGGCACGGTGCTGACGCGCCGCGACGTGCTGACGGAACTGCCCTTCGGCAACACGACCGTGGTGACGGAGCTGCCAGGCTCGCAGGTGCTTGCGGCGCTTGAAAACGGGGTCAGCCAGGTTGAAAAGGGCGCGGGCCGCTTTCCGCAGGTGTCTGGCATCAGCTTTGCCTTCGACGCCAGCGCCGAGGCCGGGTCGCGCGTGTCCGAGGTGATGGTGGGGGATACGCCGCTCGACCTCGACAAGGTCTATACCGTGGCCACCAACGATTACATGCTGGGCGGTGGTGATGGCTATGCGGCCCTTGGCGGCGGCAAGGTGATCGTGAATGCGGGCAACGGCAATCTGATGGCCAATGACGTGATGGATTACGTGGCCAAGATCGGCACCGTGACCACCGCCGTGGAAGGCCGGATCAGGAAGCTGGGCCAGAACTGACGCGCGACCGACACGGCCAAGTGATCGCAATCAGGCGGGAAAGGGGCGCGCAACCGGTGCGCCCCTTTTCATTTGCAGCGCACTCCTTGTAACCTTTCGTTCGGGGCGGCGAACACCTTACCGCCGGAACGGAATACAATGTCCGCACACGGGTTCGAAAATCAGCTTGCGCCGCTCTGGTCGGCGGCGCGTGGGGGCGATGATGCGGCCTATCGTGCCGCGCTCGCACTGATGGCCGGGCGGTTGCGCGCCTTCTATGGCGCAAGAATGCGGGCGATGCCCGATGATGTTGAGGATCTGGTGCAGGAAACGCTGCTCGCCATACATCTGAAACGGGGCACGCATGACCCCGCGCTGCCGGTCTCGAACTGGCTGCACGGAATCGCGCGCTACCGTCTGACCGACCTTTACCGCCGGCGCGGGCGGCGCGAAAGCATGACCGACCCCATCGACGATTTCGAGATCGAGGCCGTGGAAGGCGCCGACAGCGCGGATGCGGCGACCGCGCGGCACGATCTGTCGCGGCTTCTGGGCACCTTGCCCGATGGCCAGCGCGAGGCAATCGAACTGGTCAAAGTCGAAGGGCTGAGCACCGAAGAGGCCGCCACCCGGATGGGGATCACCGTCACCTCGCTCAAGGTGCGGGTGCACCGTGGGCTGCAGCGCCTGATGCGCGGCGTGGAGGCTGGATCATGAAGACCGATGATCTGATCGGAATGCTCGCGCGTGGCGCGGGGCCGGTGGAGGCGCCGGACGACGGGCGGCGGCTTGTTCTCGGCCTGCCGTTGGCGTTCCTTCTGGCGCTGGCCTTGGTGACGTTGGTGCTGGGCCTTGTTCCGCCCGCGCTCTGGCCGCAAAGCGCCACGCTGGTGAAGATCGGCTATGCCGCGGCGCTGGGCGCGTCTGGGCTTTGGCTTTTGCGGCGGATCGGGCGGCCGGGCATGTCAGTGGCGGTGCCGCTGGGGCTGGTTGTGGCGGTTCTGGTGGTGGCGGCCACAACCGGATTGGTCAGCCTTTTCCAGATGCCCGATGGCGCGCGGGCGATGGCCGTGATGGGCAAATCGGCCGCGCGCTGCCCTGTCGCGATCACGGTGCTGTCGATCCCTGCCTTGCTGGTTTGCCTGCGCGCCGCGCAATCGCTGGCCCCGGTGAACCGGCGCCTTGCCGGTGCGGCGGCGGGGCTGGCGGCGGGGGGGCTTGCGGCGGCGGCTTACGGGCTTGCCTGCGACGAGGGGGCGCTTGCGTTCGTGGCCGTCTGGTACTCGCTTGGCATGGGGATCGCGTCCGGGATCGGCGCGCTGGCGGGGCCGGTCGCGCTGCGCTGGTAGGGGTCGCGCTGCGCTGGTAGGGGTTGATCGCGGGCGGTGCGGGCGCCACCTTGGGGCCATGTGCGGACGCTTCACCATCACCCACCCCAACGAGGCGCTGGCGCGGCTTTTCGCGGCCCTGCCCTCGAATGATCTGCCCGAAGGTCCCCGCTTCAACGTCTGCCCGACGCAGACCATCCCGGTCGTGACCGCGGGCGCCGGCACGCGCCGGTTGCGCCCGATGCGGTGGGGGTTCCTGCCCGGCTGGTACAAGACACCCACCGACGGCCCGCTGATCATCAACGCCCGATCCGACACGATCGCCACCAAACCCGCCTTCCGCGAGGCGGTGCGGGCGCGGCGCTGCCTGATCCCGGCCAGCGGTTTCTATGAATGGGAAACGGTGGAGGGAAAGAAGCTGCCGTGGTATTTCACCCGCACCGACGGCGCGCCGATGGCGCTGGCGGGGGTCTGGCAACGGTGGGAGCGGGACGGACAGGGATGGGACACCTGCGCCATCGTCTCCACCGATGCAGGCCCCGGCATGTCAGGCCTGCACCACCGCGAGGCTGTGGTGCTGGAACCCGCCGACTGGCCCTTGTGGCTGGGCGAGGCCGGGCACGGCGCGGCGGTTCTGATGCGGGCCTCTGCGCCGGGGGTGATGGCGGCGCCGTGGCGGGTGGATCCGAGGGTGAATTCCAACCGCGCCGAGGGGGCCGATCTGATCCTGCCGCTGGCCGCTTGAGTGGGGCCGGGATGGGTGCTATGCAGACCCCCGCGCGGGCGTTGTGTAATGGTAAGACCTTAGCCTTCCAAGCTAAAGACGCGGGTTCGATTCCCGCCGCCCGCTCCATCGTCCCGGCATGTCGCACGTGTGGACAGATATTGAAACGCATGAAAATCAATGGGTTGAAAATTTCTGGTAACTGATCCTTAAGGTTTGCCGAACGCCCTTGATCCGGCTTCCCGATTGAATCCATAAACCGGAACGGACGGCCCGCCCACGGCCGCGCACGCTTTCCCGGTACCCGACATGCGCAGGAGGCCCCATGCATATCGAACCCTTCGGCGTTGAAATCTGGATGAACGCCTGGGAAAACCGCTGCGAGTGGAACCTTGCGGAAACCTGCGTCGAAAGCCTGACCATCGAGCAGCTTCTGCACCTGACGGGGGCCAACACCACCGATTTGTCCGCGCTTTTGCCGATGAAGATGACGTATGGCGCCATCGAAGGGTCGGACAGGCTGCGCGCGGCCATTGCGGCGCTCTATGACCGGCAGATGCCGGAAAACGTGGTGGTCACGCATGGCACCATCGGGGCCAACATGCTGGTGCACAAGGCGCTTGTGTCGCCCGGCGACCGGGTCATTGCCGTGGTGCCGACCTATCAGCAGCACTATTCCATCCCCGCGAGCCTTGGCGCCGATGTGCAGCACCTGAAACTGCGCGAAGACCACCGCTTTCTGCCCGACCTTGACGCCCTGCGCGCCATGGTGGTGCCCGGAACCCGGATGATCGCGCTGACGAACCCCAACAACCCGACCGGTGCCCTGATCGACCGCCCGATGCTGGAAGAGATCGCGGCCATCGCCGATGCGGCAGGCGCCTATGTCCTGTGCGACGAGGTTTACCGCGGCACCGATCAGGAAGGCCCCGGCATGGCCACCAGCATCGCCGATATCTATGACCGGGGAATCAGCACGGCGGGCATGTCCAAGGCCTATGCGCTGGCCGGTCTGCGGCTGGGCTGGATCGCGGCCGCGAAAGAGGTGCTTGCGCGCGTGTCGATCCACCGCGACTACGACACGATATCGGTGGGCATGCTGGACGATCACTTTGCCACCATGGCGCTGGAACACCGCGACAAGGTGCTGGCCCGCAGCCAGTCGATCACCCGTGGCAATCTTGCGTATCTGGCGGACTGGGTGGACCGGCAGCCGAAGATCAGCTGGATCAAGCCAAGATCGGGTACCACGGCCCTGCTCAAATACGATCTGCCTATGCCGTCTTACGATTTCTGCGTGGCCCTGCTGCAGGAAACCGGCGTCCTATTCACCCCCGGCTCCGTGATGGGGATGGAGGGCTATGTGCGCATCGGCTATGCCAACACGCCCTCGATCCTGAAAGAGGGGTTGGAGCGGTTTTCCGGCTTTCTTGCCCGTCAGGGCTGAGGCCGGGATCGGCCGGGCGCCGATCGTCTGTCGCCCCGGCAGCAAATGGCCATGCCGCGAATTGACATGCAAAATACAACCATAACGTGTATGGTCTGACCGTCAAACGGGCGCTTTTCAGGAAAGGCGATGACGATGGCGACGGTCACGCTTACCTTACGTGGCGACCAGATCGGCCGCTTTTCGCGGCTTACCGCCAGCGGAAACGGCGCTGACCGTGTGGTCCAGTTGCGGGCAGCACGGGCCATCGGCACGGCGAACCAGACTTATACGGTCATCGTCGAACAGGTGGCAGACGGGACGGGCCAGTTCGCCAACGGCCAGTTCATCACCATCCTTGGCCCCACCGGCAATGTCGTCATGGCCCGCACGAACGTACAGCCCGACCTTGAACAGGGCCGTGCGGCGGGTGATGAGCATCTGATCATCCCCAGCCGGAACATTGTGATCGATGTGGGCGGTCTGCCGCTGACATCGACGACCGTGGTCTATGACAAAACGTCGGAGGCCGGATCGGGTGGGGTGGGCGACAATGACGGTGAACTGGATTTCGCCGACGTCCGGACCAATTTTCCCTGCTTCAGCCAAGGTACGCGGATCATGACGCCTGGTGGCGAGTGCCCGGTCGAGGCGCTGCGCGATGGCGACAGGCTGGTCACGCGGGATGGCGGCGTGCAGCCGATCCTGTGGATCCGCGCCCGCACCATCACCTTCAAAGGTCTGGACGATCCGCGCCGCCCGATCCGCGTCGCGGCCCATGCGTTCGGCGCTCGCGCGCCCCACAGCACGCTTGACCTTTCCCCGCAGCACCGGGTGCTGGCGCGTCACGCCGACACGCAGGCCGAGCTTTTGGTGCCGGTCAAGGGCCTCTGCGCGCTGCCCGGCTTCCGGGTGCGGCGCGGACGGCCCGATGTGCGCTATCATTCGATCCTGATGCCACGGCACCAGATCATCATGGCCAACGGGCTGTGGTGCGAAAGCGTCTATCCCGCCCGCTACATGCTGACGACGCTGGAACCCGCGTTGCGGGCCGAGCTTTTGCGGCTGTTTCCGCTGCTCAGGATCGACGCATCGCTGGCCTACGGGCCGCCCGCCCGGCCGTTCCGCACCGTGGGCGAGACGCGGGTGATCGCGCCGCGCCTGATGCCGCAGATCGGGTGGCCGGCGATGGCCTGAGCGCTGGCGCGCCCGTCAGGCCGTGACGGTGACGAGCGTCCACATCCCCATGATGTAATGCCCCGGAATGTTGCAATAAAGGATATAGGTGCCAGGCTTCATCGTGATCGTCAGCGCCCCGTTGGCGCCGGGGTCAAGCTCTGCCACCTCGCCCAGGTGTCCGGCGGCGTCTTCGTCCACCTTCTCCAGATCCGCGAGGTATGGCAGGGCTTTGGTGGCATCCGCGACGGGCGACAGCACCATTTCGTGGATCATGCCCTTGGACGCGTTGGCGACCTGAAAGGTCACCTCGCCTGCGGGCACGGTGGCCTTGTCCACGGTGATCCCCATGGTGACCATGCCCATGTCGGCGCCCTTCATGGCCATGCCCATCGGGTGGGCCTTGCCCATCATATCCATCGACATGTCGCCCTTGTCCCAAAGCGAGACGGCGATGGTTGTGCCACTTGTCCCGGCAAAGCCGGGCGCTGCGGTAGCCAGCAATGCGCCCGCCATCAGGACGAGCGTTGCGCGACGTGTGATCTGCATGTGCGGAATTCCTGTCTGACCGGGGCCGATTGCCCGCAGGCATACTGCGCCCGCAGGCCATCTGCCGCGTTGATCTGGATCAGGATATGTCCCGGCGCGCGCGCCGGGGCAAAGGGTGGCCGAGCGTTCAGGCAGGGGCCTTGGCAAAGCGCAGATAGGGCAGCTTGATATCAAGCTCGCCGTATTTCGCCGCCGCCTGTTCGTTGTTCAGCGAAAGCGCCACGATCACATCCTGCCCCGGCATCCAGTTCGCGGGCGTGGCCAAGGGCACGCCGTCGGTCATCCGCACGGCATCGAGAGCGCGCAGAATCTCGGCGAAATTGCGCCCGATCGACATCGGATAGGTCATCGACAGGCGCACCTTCTTGTCCGGCCCGATGATATAGACGGTGCGGACGGTGGCCGAATGCGCGGGTGTGCGCCCCTCGGTCGGCAGGTAGTATTCGGCGGGCAGCATGTCGAACGCCTTGGCGACCGCAAGGCTGGTATCGTCGATGATCGGGAAATCGGCAGGCGCGCCGCCGAACGCCTCGATATCGCGCTTCCACTTCTGGTGGTCCTCGACAGAATCGACCGACACGCCCAGCACCTTGGTCTTGCGCTTCACCCATTCGGGCCCAAGCTGCGCGACGGCGCCGAATTCTGTGGTGCAGACGGGGGTGAAATCGCGGGGGTGGCTGAAGATGATGGCATAGCCATCACCCACCCAATCGTGAAAGTGGATCGTGCCAGCGGTCGATTCGGCGGTGAAATCGGGGGCGATGTCGTTGATGCGCAGGGACATATGCGTTCCTTTCCGGCGATGCGCGGCGAAGGGCCGCACTGAGGCCCCAATCTATGCACGCTGCGCGCCTGTGCAACAGGCCCGCCGCTGTTCAGTCGGGGCCGCAGGGCCAGGATGCGGGCGGCGTGATCCCCTCGGGCAGCATGGTGGCTGCGTCCCCGCAGGCACTGTCGGCCTGCGCCTGCGTCAGCCCCACGATGCCGGACAGATCCACGCCTTCGACCCGAGCCTTGTAAAGAAACGCGCGCGACACATCAGCACCGGACAGATCCGCCCCCAGAAACACCCCGCGCGCGATGATCGCGCCG
>JBBSBE010000143.1:0-9491 GCA_038251625.1 Rhodobacterales bacterium | reverse complement strand
TGGCGAAGGCCACGCACCGGACGGGGCGCGCACCGCGCATCAGGTGCGACAGGGCCGCCGTGACGGGTGCGAGGGCCTGCCCGAGTGTCGACACCCGCGCACCGGGGCGACCGTCTGCACCGGACAACGCATCAAGCGCCGAGAGGTCGGCCTCGGCAAGTGCGCCGCGCAGCCAACGTTCGCCGTCCCACGGACGCGCGGAGGTCATCGGCGTTGCCCCTCAATGCGCCTCTGCCCAGTTCGCACCCGCCCCGGCTTCCACCGTCAAGGGCACGGTAAGATGCACGGCGGGCGCACTTGCCCCCTCCATCACCTCTTTCGCCCGGGCTTTCAGGGCATCCACGGCATCCTCGGCGACCTCGAAGAGAAGCTCGTCATGCACCTGCAGCAGCATCTTCGCATCCAACCCCGCAATCGCCGCAGGCATGCGGATCATCGCGCGGCGGATCACGTCGGCGGCCGTCCCCTGAATGGGCGCATTGATCGCGGCGCGGCGGGCAAAGCCCGCGCCGGGGCCCTTGGCGTTGATGTCGGGGGTGTGGATCTTGCGGCCAAAGAGGGTTTGCACGAAGCCGTTCGCCTTGGCGAAGGCCACGGTGTCGTCCATGTAGGTGCGGATGCCGGGAAAGCGCTCGAAATAGCGGTCGATGAAGCCCTGCGCGTCTGCCCTGGGGATACGTAGGTTTCGTGCAAGTCCGAAGCCGGAGATCCCATAAATCACCCCGAAATTGATCGCTTTTGCACGGCGCCGGATATCGGGCGTCATCTGATCCAGCGGCACGTCGAACATCTCGGATGCCGTCATCGCGTGGATATCAAGGCCGTCCTTGAACGCCTGCTTCAGCGCAGGAATGTCGGCGACATGGGCAAGGATGCGCAACTCGATCTGGCTGTAGTCAAGGCTCACCAGAACCCGGCCCTTCGGCGCCACGAACGCCTCTCGGATGCGGCGGCCCTCTTCGGTGCGGATCGGGATGTTCTGCAGGTTCGGATCGGTCGAGGCGAGGCGCCCTGTCGAGGCGCCCGCGATGGAATAGGACGTGTGCACCCGGCCCGTCTCGGCGTTGATGTGGTCCTGCAGCGCGTCGGTGTAGGTGGACTTGAGTTTGGAAAGCTGCCGCCAGTCAAGAACGCGCGCGGCCAGTTGCGCACCCTTGGGCTGGGTATCCTCCAGCGTCGTGATATCCTCGAGCACATCCGCCCCGGTCGCATAGGCGCCGGTCTTGCCCTTTTCGCCGCCGGGAAGGCCCATCTCGTCAAACAGGATCTCGCCCAGTTGCTTGGGGCTGCCCACGTTGAAGGGCCGCCCGGCAACTTCTTGAATCTCTGCCTCCAACCCCGCCATCTTTTGCGCAAAGGCGTTGGACATGCGGCTCAGCGTGTCGCGGTCCACCTGCACGCCCGCCATTTCCATCTCGGCAAGGACGGTGACCAGGGGCCGTTCCAGTGTCTCGTAGACGGTGGCCACCCGGGCGCGCGGCAGTTGTGGCTTGAACGTGCGCCAGAGGCGCAGCGTCACATCGGCATCCTCGGCCGCGTATTTTACCGCGTCATCCACCGGCACGCGGTCGAAGGTGACCTGTGCCTTGCCCGACCCCAACAGCGATTTGATCGGGATCGGCACATGGTTGAGGTAGGTCTGGCTGAGGCCATCCATCCCGTGCCCGTGCATCCCGGCATGCATGGCGTAGGACATCAGCATCGTATCTTCGATGGGGGCGATGCGAATGCCATGGCGGGCAAAGATCTTCCAGTCATACTTCATGTTCTGGCCGATCTTGAGGATGCTTGCATCCTCGAGCACCGGCTTCAGCGCCGCCAGCGCCGCCTCCATCGGCATCTGCCCCTCTGCCAACGCGTTCGACCCGAAGAGATCGCCGCCGCCCGCCCTGTGGCCGAGCGGGATATAGGCCGCGCACCCCGGCTCGACCGCCAGCGAAATCCCCACCAGTTCGGCCTTCATCTCGTCTAGGCTGGTCGTTTCGGTATCCACCGCCACCCAGCCACGCTGCCGGATCGTGGCGATCCATGCGTCAAGCGCTTCAGCGGTGGTCACAGCTTCATAGGCGTCATGGTCAAAGGGTATGTCGGCGGCGCCGTGGCCTCCGGTGTCGGGTTCGACGGCGGGGCCTTCGGAAACCGGCGGGGCGGTGACTTTCAGCCGTTCTGCCACGCGCCGGGTCAGGGTGCGAAACTCCATCTTCTGCAGGAAGTCCATCACTGGGCCCGCCTCGGGCAAGCGGACTTCAAGATCATCCAGCGTCACGTCAAGCGGGGCGTCGCGGTCGAGCGTGACCAGGCGTTTTGAGATGCGGATCAGATCGGCATTGTCCATCAGCGCCTCGCGGCGCTTGGGCTGCTTGATCTCGCTCGCCCGCGCCAGCAGCGTTTCCAGATCGCCGTATTCCTGGATCAGTAGGGCGGCTGTCTTGATCCCGATCCCCGGCGCACCCGGCACATTATCGACCGAATCGCCGGAAAGTGCCTGCACATCCACCACCCGGTCAGGGCCGACGCCGAACTTTTCCTCCACCTCCGCCACGTCGATGCGGCGGTCCTTCATCGGGTCGCGCATCAGGACGCCCCCGCCCACAAGCTGCATCAGATCCTTGTCGGACGAGATGATGGTGCACGCCCCGCCCGCCTCGACTGCGTGGCGTGCAAGAGTGGCGATGATGTCATCAGCCTCGTAGCCGTCGGTTTCCAGACAGGCTACGTTGAACGCCCGGGTGGCCTCTCGCGTCAGCGGGAACTGGGGGCGCAGATCTTCGGGCGGTTCGGGGCGGTTGGCCTTGTAGAGGGGATAAATATCGTTGCGGAAGGTCTTGGAGGAATAGTCGAACACCACGGCGATATGCGTGGGCGCGTCGACCCCCCCATCGCGGGTCAACTCGTTCCACAGGATGTTGCAAAACCCCGCGACTGCCCCCACCGGCAGCCCGTCCGATTTCCGCGTCAGCGGCGGCAGCGCGTGATAGGCGCGGAAGATGTACGCCGAGCCGTCGATCAGGTGGAGGTGGTGGCCCTTGCCAAAGGTCATGTCGCGCGTCCTTTCAATGCGCCGCGATCTTGGCACGGGCGGCGGGCGGTTTCCATGGCTGGGACGGTCAGACCGCAAACCACCAGAGCGACAGCGCCAGCGCTTGCGGCGTGGGTGTCCAGATACCCACAGGCTTGCCCGCCTCTCGCAACACCTCGCCCACCCAGACATTGCAGGTCCGCAAGGCGGAAAAGCGGCTGCGCGCCTCCCAGAAGGCATCGGTGGCAGTAAGGCCCGGCGCTTTCGACAGAACGGGTTGGCCGCTGGCATCGCGCACCAGTTCTGCCTCGATACGGGCAAGAAGCGCTGCGTATCCCAAGGGCGATAGCGCAACCGTGGCGATCCCGGCGGCGCCAAGGTCGAAGGCCGGGTATGCCTCCAGCCGCAAGACAGAGGCATCGCCCGTGATCGCCCGCAGAACGGGGCTGACAGTGATATCGGCATAGCTACCGGCGGTGCGGTAGAATTCTCGCGCGCCCCAACCCACGATCAGCCAACCCGCATCGCGGTTGTCCACTGGTATTCCACCTTCGGCGGCAAAGGCAAAGCGGGCGCGCAGATCGGGCGTCAACGGCAAAAGCAGGTCGTAATGAATGGGGCCGCGCGCGAGGCCAATGGTGATCTGCTGGCCCTCGCTCGTCGCGTGGCGAACGGCTCCAGGCACCAGCGCGCCCAGAAACCCCACAAGAAGCCAGACCGCGACCACCAGAACCGGGGCCGCGAGCAGCCAGAGTGCCCTGCGGATCGCCCTAATGCGCATCCCCTGCATGCGCGCGGTCGATCACAAAGCGTTTGTCGCAGTACCCGCATTCGACCCAGCCGCGATCTTCGGGGATGACCAGCCAGACGCGTGGATGACCAAGCGCGCCGTCACCCCCGTCACAGGCGACTTTCCACTGGGTGACGATTTCGGTTTCTGGCACGGGAACGGTCATGGGCACATCCTTTTCGGCGTCGCGCCATACTAGCCGGCTTCGCCGTCGCGGCAAGGCGGTGTCAGAGGTCGATCTCGGGCGGTGCATCCGGCGCGGGGACAATCGGCGGTGGTGGGGCGCCCGGTTTCCGGCGGATGATGATATCGCCGTTCGGCATCCGCTCGGGCGCGTCGTAGTTGCGCACGTCGCCCATCAGATCGACCAGCTGCTTCAGCGCAGGCCCCATCTCGCGCAGGGCGGGCTCGATCTCTTGCAAGGCGCGGCCCATTTCATCCAGCGCGGGCTCCATCTCTGACATCAGGCCGCGCATGAAAAGTCTGGCGCCTTGCTCCATCAGGCTTGTCCCCTCTTCCTCCTGCGCATGCGCGGGCGAAAGGGTCAGCGAGGCGGCGACGGCAAGGGCGATCATCGGGCGCATCACCGCAATATGGACCTTTGCGGTGACAGTTTCAATTCAATGGCAGATCCAGCGTGACCGGGAAGTGATCCGACGCCGTCAGAAGCGCATCCCGCAATTCCGGCACAGCCATGATCCGGGGGTCGCTGAACGGGTGCCAGATGCGCCAGTCCGGTCCCCGGTCCAGCAGATCGGGCGACACCATGATGAAATCGAGCAGCGCCTCGAAATAGCGCCCCGGCGGTTTGATATAGAAGCGCGCTGTCGTGGGGGCAGGGCCAAGACGCGCAGTCAGGGCCATCGTCGCATGCGGGTCGTAAAGCTGCGCCCCACCTTCGGGGCCCAGCACCACCTCAACCCCCGACCGGCCAAAGAGCCGCTCAAATTCGTCAAGGCCCGGGCCATCGTTGAAATCGCCCATCACGATCAGGCTGTCATGCGCTGCCAGATGCGCCTCTACCCTTGCGCGCAGCCAGATGCATTGGGCCAGTTGCTTGCGCCGGTTCTCGATCCCGACGCGGCGCTGTGCTGCCTGCCCGCGCGCGCCATGGGGGGCCTTCGATTTGGCATGAACGGCGATCAGCCGCAGCGTCTGGCCCGTGGGCAGGGTGGCGCGCACTTCCAGCGGTGGCTTCGAGAACCGGATGGTTTCGGGGGCGGCATCGGTATCGAGATCGTAGCGGAAACTGCCGTCGAACCGCGGCGCTGCATCGTTCGCCTGCGGATCATGGGCAAGCGTCACGCGATCGGGATCGTAGAGCATCGCGATTTCCTGCTCGGTACTCGAGGGAAAGCCGATCAACGCGCGGCGGGTGCGCAAGCCAAAATGCCCTGCGAACCGTTCCAGAGCCTGTACGGTCGACCGCCTGCCGTTGGTATCGGGCGCCTCGATGATGGCCACGGCATCGGCATCCATCGCAGTGAACACCACGCCGAGCGCTTCCAACTGCGCGCCTCGGGTCACCTGGTAGCGGGCCGAAGGTTCGCGGTCCTCGTGGGGGCGCCCGGCATCGTCGAAAAGCGCATTCATCCATTCGACGTTGTAACTGGCCAGTCGCAGTTGGTCAGGCCGCGCGTTTGCCATGGATCTCGTCCCATGCGGCGTTGATCGCCATCAGCCGCCGCTCGGCAAGCTTCACGGCTTCGGGCGGCACGCCGCGTGCGGCCATCCGGTCGGGGTGGGCGTTGCGCACAGCGGCCTTCCAGGCGGCGCGCACCTCTTCCAGCGGGGCAAAGGCGGATACGCCCAGCACTTCATAGGGATCGCGCGGGGCGCCATCAACGAACCGCGCCCGAATCGCGCGAAAGCAGGAGGGATCGATACCAAAGATCCGCGCGACCTCCATCAGCAGCGCGTCTTCCTGCGGGTGATAGTTGCCATCGGCCATGGCGATGGCAAAAAGCCCCTCCAGCACATCTTTCAGCGTCTCGCCGCCCTCGCCCTCGAACAGTGCGGCGATCTTGCTGGCATAGGCGTCGAACCCCGCCACATCCTGCCGGGCGAGGTTGAACACGCGGGCCGCGTTCGCCTCTTCCTCGGGCGCGATGGTAAAGATCGACCGGAAGGCCGACACCTCATCCCGGGTAACCTGTCCGTCGGCCTTGGCGATCTTGGCGCCAAGCGCTATCACGGCGATGGTAAACGCGACCGATCGTTCGGGCGTTGCGGGCGCCGCCCCGCGCAGGCGATCCAGCAATGCAGACAGCCCCTCGCCCAGGCCAAGGGCGGCCAATGCGTCAGAGATGCGCGTCCAGAGCGACATGGGCGGGGTCCGGCCTGCAAGGCAATGCAGATGCAGCATAGCGGGCGGCGAAGGTCTTGTCAGATGAAAACATCTGGCGGTGGGCCATTCATGCGGAATTGATCATGGGGTCGGGGCACTCTGCGACGCGGCTCAACCCAGCGTTCGGGGGCCCTCGGGGGTGGAAAAGCGGGCAGAGAGAGCCTTTTCCGATCCCGCGTCGACCGCCACACGCGGGTCTGACATATGGCGGGCAAGCCAGGCACGCAGGTTGGCTGCATCCGGGTGGGTAATGGTCAACCTCTCCAACCGCAGGCCGGTATCGGGCAGGCGGCCGGCGGGATGGGCCGTGCCCTGCCACTGCATCAGCGCGGGAAAAGCATCGTCGAACGGCAAACGCCCGTCGGCGGGCACTGCCATCCGCCAGGCGAAATCGCCGCGCTTCAGGGCGACGGGAATGCCCGCGCCAAATGGGGCATCCTGCAGTGTTACGTCCAGATCGTCGGACGCGCAGATCCAGTTCGTCAGGCGCGGTGGCCCCACGAATTCATCCATCCGGAACCAGCGGGGATGGTTGGGGCGCGGAGTTCCGGGATCGGCCGCGATGACCTCAAGGTAGAGATCTCCAAGGCCAAGAAGGCGATTGTGCGTGGCCATTGTGGGGTGCTTCCCGCCCGGGGCCAGCATCACACCAAGCGCGGCCTCGACCGCTGCCACGCCAGTCTCCAGATCGCCCGCCACAACCGCCAGATGATCAAGCCGCAGCATCCGCGCCCTTCATCCGTGTCAGTCGTGCGGCGGCCTTGAGGCTGGCCCCAAGCGCGTTGAACCGCGCCAGCGCCACCTCGCCGAACAGCGCCTCGCCCATCGGCGTCAGCGCCAGTTCCAGTTCGTGTTTGCGCGGTTTCCATTTCAGAACACCCGCCTCCGCCGGATCACCGGTCGAGAACATCGCGCCAAAGCGCATCGCCTTGCCCAGCACCTCGGCCTGGGTGATTTCCGCCTCGGTCAGAAGCTGGAAAAGCGGCTCCATCCGCGAACCTGTGCGCGAGTTCTTGTAGCGGTGCAAAAGGGCCAGACCCAGAAACACCCGCCCGGGATGGTCGAGCCCGCCAAGATTGGCGCGAGTCGCGTTGTCAAAGCACACTTCCGCCCGGTAATCGGGATGCGCGCGCCACGTCGTATCGTGCAACAGGCAGGCCGCCTTGACCAACCGCAGCCGTTCGGGCGTCGCCCCTGCGAAAAGGGGGCTCAGGAAGGCGAAAAGTTTCTTGCCGAAGCCCGGCATCCGGGCGGATGCCATTTCGGCGGCGCGGGCCGCCTCGATCAGCGGGTCGCGGGCGCGCAGACGCTCGGGCATCGTCTCATAAAGCAACCCCTCGCGGATGCCGTAGGACGAGACGTCGATCTCGCGCGGGCGGAAACTTTTGACAAGTTCGCGCAGCACCTCTGCCGCCAACGGCACCAGCTCCATACGCTCGGCCCCGGTGCCCGTGCGCGCGCGCAGGGCCGACAGATCGCTCGCCTCGATCCAGTCCAGCGTTTCCAGAACCGATTTTGGCGTCATGCGGTATTCGTGCAGGACGGTCAGCGGGTAACCGCGCCGCTCCATATCCAGCCTCGCGATGACCCGCCACGAGCCGCCGACAAGGTAGATGCGCTCGCCTTGCGGGGAAAAGGCTGTCTTGGCTTCGGCAAGGACGGTCTGGATATGCGTGCGCCGCTTGGCCGGGCCGCCGTCCACCTGCTGCAGCCGGAAAGGGCCAAGCGGCGTGGTCATCCGCAGGCCGACACGGCCCCCGCCGATGCGCGCCAGTTCCATCGAATTGCCACCCATGTCGCAGACGATGCCCTCGGCACCCGGCCAGCCCAGAAGCACACCTTGTGCCGAAAGCCGCGCCTCTTCGTCGCCCGAAATGATATGAAGCGTCAGGCCTGTCTCACGCTCGACCTCGGCCACGAAATCAGCGCCATCCGTGGCTTCGCGCATTGCCGCGGTCGCGACACAGGTGATGGGCGAGGCATTCATCGCGCGGGCCAGAATGGCAAATCGGCGCAAGGCGATCATCGCCCGCTCGCGTCCGCGGGGGTTCAGACGCCCGCTTTGTGCCAGGCCCTGACCAAGGCCCGCCATGATCTTTTCATTATAGAAATAGGCCGGGCTGCGGGCCGCGCCATCGAAGACAACCATGCGGATGGAGTTTGAACCTACGTCCACCACCGCCACGCGGCTTAGCGCCCGTGCGGAAGGGTCATCGAAAAGCGGGCGGCCAAAGGGGCCGGCTTCATCGTCCCAGCTTTGCTCTGAAGCGTCCGTCATTCGGTATTCCTGTCTCAAGGCCGACCATGCCGCCTGCGTGCGCAGAGGTCAACGCCCGGGCAGGGCTTCCGGTTGCGCCGCCTCGTCGCGCGCATGGGCCAGCCGGGGCACATCCTTGGCCCCCGCCTTGCCCCGGCCAGACAGCGAGGGGTTTTCCATGAAGAACCGATGGCAGTTGAAAAGCGTGCCTTCCCCGGGATCCAGCGACCGGTGATAGCTGCCATCTGCCGCCAGCACCCAGCTTTGCGCCTCATCCGCCAGGTTCGCGGCCATGATCTGGCTTACGATCTGGGCCTTCACCGTAGGGTTCAGCGTTTCCACCAAGGTTTCCACCCGCCGCGTCAGGTTTCGCCCCATCCAGTCGGCGGACGATAGAAACACCCGCGCAGTCTTTGACGGAAGGCCCCCGCCGTTGCCAAAGCAAACGATGCGCGAATGTTCAAGAAAGCGCCCTACCACGGATTTCACGCGGATATTTTCGCTCAGGCCCTTCACCCCGGGGCGCAGACCGCAGATCCCCCTGATAACGCAAGAAATGCGGACCCCGGCCTGACTTGCGGCATAAAGGGCGTCGATGACCTCGGGTTCGATCAAGCTGTTGACCTTGACCCAGATCTCGCCCGGGCGCCCCGCCCGGGCGTGGTCTGCCTCGGCCGCGATCAGGGACAGCAGCCGGGATTTCAGGCTGATGGGTGAGATGGCAAGGTTCTCCAGCCCCTCGGGCTGCACATAGCCGGACAGGTAGTTGAAGACCTTCGTCGCATCCCGCCCCAAGGCCGGATCGCAGGTAAAGAACGACAGGTCGGTATAGATGCGCGCGGTAATGGGGTGGTAATTGCCGGTGCCGTAATGGGTGTAGGTCACCAGGTTTTCGCCCTCGCGCCGCACCACGGTGCTGATCTTGGCATGCGTCTTGTAGTTGATGAACCCATAGACGACATGCGCCCCCGCACGCTCCAGCCTGCGGCTCTGGCGGATGTTGGCGGCCTCGTCAAAGCGTGCTTTCAGTTCCACCAGCGCTGTCACGGACTTGCCCGCCTCTGCCGCCTCGCAGAGC
>JBBSBE010000142.1:0-9585 GCA_038251625.1 Rhodobacterales bacterium | reverse complement strand
TGCGACAAGCGCATCGCAACCTGCGGTACGAAGTTCGCCAATGTCACCAACTTCCGGGGCTTCCCCTACATACCGGGCCAGGATGCGGTCCTGCGCTATGCCACCAAGGATGGCGGCCACGAAGGGAACGTTCTTTGAGCGGTTCGCTGAAGTGCCGCCTTGATTGCAGCTTGCGTCGGCCCGGCGCTGCAACTGCAGCTATCGAATTGGAAACCTAAGGTCTTTCCCGAAGGTCAGCCCTGAAGATTCGCAAACGGTACGAAGTGCCGACTTCAGTTGGTCTTTGCTTATGTTCTTGCTGATCCACCATCCGGATGATGTCAGCTGAACTGGGAGATGAGGGCTGTAGGGATGGATGCCGCGCGGTTCCCGTGAGATAAAGCGTCGCCCACGCGTACGAATTTCGGCAAGCGAAACCAAGTTCTCCGGCGCAACATCGGCCATCATATCTACGACCTGCCCGAATAGGGCCGCTAGGGTATCAACGGAGAACCCAACCCCGAGAAACTCTGCGGCG
Organism: Rhodobacterales bacterium; assembly: GCA_038251625.1. Lineage (GTDB taxonomy): Bacteria > Pseudomonadota > Alphaproteobacteria > Rhodobacterales > Rhodobacteraceae > JBBQXK01. Next base: position 9,068 of record JBBSBE010000142.1, on the reverse strand, counting down.
TACTTCCCGCGCTTATGGACGGCGACGCTGGTCGGCAGCGGGTCAAGCAGGGGCGTCTTCATAGTTCGAGCGCCTGCAAGGCTTATCCCAAGCGCCGATGCAACATCGTCATCCAGCGCAGACCGCAATGTCAGAATGGCTTCGACGATGGAGATTGGCATGGAAACGAGCACAGTTTGTGTCGCGGTTTCATACCTCATGATGCTCTCCCGCGATACTTGCGATCTGCGCGAACCGGCGTTCGGTCGGAGTGGTAAAGGGTAATGACGTTCTCGCAATCGACGATGAGTTTGGTGCCACGCAGACGTTCGAGCTGCTGGATCTCGTGCCGACGCCTCTCGATCTCGCGGGCTGCGTCCTTATCGCTGAGAAAGAATGCGTCGTCGGCCACACGCGTTGCCACACTGAGCACCAGACTGACGTCTACGTTTCGAAAACCGCGCTGGCGCATGCGTGTCTCAGCGTGTTGAGTGAAGCGAAGGTCATTCATCGTCGCTCTCCTCTGTTTCGTTCGCAATTGTCGTGAAAGCAGGGATATCGAGATCGAGGTCGCCAAAAAGAGCCAGGAGATCAGCGTGCCTTGCCCTCCGATCCGCTTTCTCCTCTTCTGGAATTTTGGAGACAAGCCACTCGATACGGTGCTCGGCATTGTCGGCTCCCAGAAGTCCCTCCGGGATATCGTTGATGCGGGCATGTCCACAGGCCAACGCATATTCGGCATCGACGTTGCCCGCCGTAACATCGTCAAGCAGACCTCCGCCAATCCGGTATTCAGGAAAACCTAACGGACCTATTTCGACGACATCAGGAACAAGCTCGAGATCGTTCGTTCCGAGGTCTCCGGCCAACGCTCTGAGGTAGTCTGCAAAGGGGTTGTTGATGTTGGGATCGTACCCTAGGTGTCGCGTCCCGGATGATTGCGCGGTGATTTGACGAAGAGGTGCGGGTGCGATTTGTGCCAGTCCTTCATGGCCTGCATTGGCGTTCGGCTCCTCAAGGCTGATTGCGGCAACTGCGTGTTGTAGAGGTGGACATAGCGCATCAGGGTCTGCTCCAGGTCACCCGTTGTGCGCGCTTCCAACTCCGCGATCAGATCGCGCAGCGTAGCCCGCGCGATGAAGAGTGGCAGACGGCGTTCGTCAATGCAAACGTCCGGGATGGGACACCTAAGCATCAGCGCCTATGTAGTTTGGGAACGGGAGCTGAGCCGAATTTCCAGCACAAAGGTCGCAATTGGCACGATCCTGGCTCGCGCAAGCTACACAGGGGCGAGGACGGCCGCCTCGTAGTCCTGCATGCCGGCTTTCGCGCAACGCAGAGACTGATGCCCGGCGCACCTTATGGCTTCTTCCCGCCGAGGCTGTGTAAAAACCCAGTTTTATGCTATGCTTACGCATGGTTGGGAGGCTTTGCATGGCAGGTTTCATCGAGGACTTCGGCCGAGATCAGACGACACTTTTTCCGGAGTGGTTGGACGACTGGATCGGGGAAGATCGGCTCATAGCCCAACTGGGCGCATCTTGGCGCAATCGCTTTGCAGCGGTCGGCACAATAAGGTGTCTCAAGTAATTTGTGGCCCGCTTTGCGATTTGACGTCAAACTTGCCGCCATTGGCGACAGGGCAGGATTGCAGAATTTTCTTTGGGTCATCGGCACAGCGCAGCAGGCGCTGAGGTGAATGGCCAGACACAAAACTTGACAGGAGAAAGACATGTCAACCGATTCAGAAGATATTTTTCCGGGCATTGGCCTGGTTTTGGCCACCTTTGCTGCGACATTCCTCGTCGCATCGAACAGCCAGCGCGGGCTTGAGTTGCTGATCGCCGGGCTTGGCGTGCTGGCCGCGGTGCTGTCAGTTCGTGCTGGCAGAAGGGGCAATGAGCTGGGCCTGTGGAGCCTGGGGATTGCAGGCTTTATAGCCATTTCCATTGTGGGGGATTATGCGGTGCCATATGCTGGGTTGGCGCTGGTTGACATTCCTTATCAACTCGCTCTGTTGCTGATGATCTTGGGGGGCTTTCCGTTTGGCATGCTGGCCGTTGTGCACAAAGGACCGGGGCTTGGCACCGCGCTGTTCTGGGGGGTGCTGGGGACAGTCTACATGGTGGTGCCGCTTTACCTTTACACGGCACTTGGCCTGACCAGCTGGCTGGTCGATGTGTTCGACGCGCGGCTGCAATTTGGCGATCTTGCCGGAGCCACGAGTATGCTTGGGTTGGGTTTGAACTTTCTGGGGATGGCTATCGCCGGGTTGGTCAATTTTATTCTGTTTGGCTTACCTGCTGTGCTCCTTCAACTGACAGTGGTCTGGTTGTTTGGCAAATAGGTCGGATTTGTCTCCATTTGCCCACGCGTAGCAACCTGAAAAATCAAGAGGTGGTGACATGCGGATCATACTCAAGACCGGAATTCTGGCCTTTGCTTTTGACACGGAAGAAAACTTGCAGGCCTTTGCAGAGTGGCGCGCGGTGTATGGTGGGCATGTCTTTGCCTTTGAGGCTGACAGCGATCGGGGCGGGTCTTTCCACGATCTTGGCCCCCGCGAGGATGCCTGCCGCGAGCCGATCAACATCACCTTCTCGCGCAAGAATGAGCAGTTTCGGCTGATCAGCAATCTGGCCCCCTCGCCGTTTGTGCTGAACGGGAAGCTTTACGCAAGTGTCGAAGGGTTCTGGCAAAGCATGAAGTTCCCGGAAGGAGACAGGCGGCAGGCGGTGACCCAGCTTTGGGGGGATGATGCGAAACGGGCCGGGGCGAAAGCGCCGCCCATCGGGCAGGTCAGTCTGGCAGGGCAGGTTTACCCGGTTGGCGGCAGCGAACACCGCGATCTGATCTTGCGCGCCTGCCGGGCAAAGTTTGACGCCAACCCGCCGGCGCGCGCGGCGTTGCTGGCGACTGGCGATCGTCCTTTGACCCATAAGGTGCGCCATGACAGCAAGACGATACCGGGCGTGGTGCTGGCCGAGATGTGGATGCGCATTCGTCGCGAGTTGCGGGACAGGGCAGATGACGTTGCCGCGCAGGCGCCGTGAGGCGGGGGCTGCGTGGCGCTGCCGCATCTGGGGTCACGATGCTTGGATCACGCTGGGGTTGATTTGCGGAATTGGGTTTGATGACGGGGTGCGACATGGGTGGATTTCACCAGACTTTGGCGCTATTTTTGCACAGATTGGGCCGATCGGAGGATGCGGCGCTGGACGCGCAGCACGTATCTTTAGCCCCTGTGACCGGCCGAAACCGGCCTGTGACAGTCATTGCAGCGGTGGAGGACGCGCGGTCGATGAGCAGCAAGATTGCGACGCTTGGCCTGAAGTGGAAAGCCTTTCGCAGCTTTTTCGATTTTGCCCCGACCGATGCCGAACTGGCGCGCGGGCCGTTTTTGCTGGGCGAGGAGCACGGCGCGCAGGTGTTCTCCAAGATGCTCAGCGGGGATCAGGGGGTGCCGATTGATCTGTTGCAAATCATGGCGGACCGGATCAACCGGCAGGCTTTGGCGCACCGGGCGCGGCATGCAGCCTATGGGCCGCTTGATGGTTTGGCGATGACGGCGGCCGATCTGGGCCCGTCGCCGATCTTTGATTATTTGCGGCGGCTTGTTGCCCTGTCGCCTGTCGTCGATGCAGATCGCCTTGACAGTCTGCACCGCGACCTGATGGAGCAGTTGTCGGCGCCGGTGGCCTGGACCTCTGATGATCTGAAGTTTTCGGTAGAACGCTTTACGCGTGAGCGCAGTTTTGCGCCGTTCAAGGGCGGCGAGGGGCCGACGGTGTTTGAGCCGGGCCGCCATCTGGGCCAGTTCCAGATTGAGGGGCCGGGGCTTGTCATGCGCGGCGCGTCGCCCATGCTCTATGTCTTTTTGCGCCGCGACACCGCGATGTTGGGGCGGCGGGCTTGGGATGAAAATTTCACCTCTACTGTGGAATGGCTGCCATCCCCGTTCAGGCTGGACGGGTCGGCCAAGGCTGTTAACCTGTTTGCAGAGCCGATGCCGGTTTCGCCCGAACCGGGCGAGTTTCGGGTCTCTGCGGTGCTGGTGCGTGATCCACAGGCATTGCGCACGCTGGACCCCCGCCTTGATCGGCGCAAGCCGGTGACGGACATGCCACCCCCGATGCGCTTTGACGAACCCGCATCGGTGCGGTTTTTGACCAACCTTGGCCGCGCATTGGAACGGCGAGATGGCGCGGTTGCCGTGGCCACGGCGGATTACATCGTGACCGGTCCGACACCGCGGCAAACCTAACGATGGAGCGCCGCTTTCCCGGTTTTGGCGCTGAACGAGACCCAGAGGATGCTGCGGGCGATGCTGCTGCCGAAATCGAGGTGGCGGCAAGCGGTGCGACCGAACGGCGACGGGCGCTGTTGATCGGCAATCGCCGCTATGCAGGTGCAGCCCTGCGCAACCCCGTCCGCGATACCCGTTTGCTGGGTGCGGGGTTGATCCAGCTTGGCTTTGAGGTGACTCGGATCGAAGATGGCACCTTGGCTGCGATGCGTGAGGCGATTGACGAATTCGTGCTGCGGCTGGAGGAAACCGACCCCGATACGGTTGCGCTGATCTATTTCTCGGGTCATGGGGTGCAGTCGGACGGGGTCAACTATTTGATCCCCATCGGCGCGGATATTTCTGAACAGCGCCATTTTGCCGTGCGGGCTTTGGCGCTGGATGATGTGGTGGCCCGGCTTTCGCGAAGCCCGCGCCACGCTAATATCATCGTGATGGATGCCTGCCGGAATGGCGCTTTGGCGGGCAAGACGGGTGGGACGGTCGGCTTTAACAAGGGTCTGGCCGAATTGCGGCTGCCGCCTGCGGGAATGCTGGTCGCCTATTCCACATCCGCAGGGCAGGGGGCCGATGATGGAGTTGGATCGAACGGCCCCTATGCGACCGCGCTGGTTGCGGCGTTGCCGGGGCTTTTGGAACCGGGTCGTCGCATTCATGATGTCTTTGTCGAGACCGCCGAACGCGTGCGCGACGCCACTGGCGGGCGTTACAATCCTGCATTGTTTCTGCAAGGTGGGCTGCCTGCCCTGACGCCCGATCCGGCCGATGTGGCACGGCGGAAAAGCTACGACCCCTTCGGGCCGGGCCGGGCGCGGCGGGCCGCGCTGGCAACGGCAGGGGCGATGTGTTTTTTGTTGGCACTGGCCGCTGGCGTCTGGCTTTGGTTTGCAACCTATCCGGAGGTGCGCAACGCTTGGCTGGCACGGGTGGGCTTGCAGCAATCGGTTTCCGAAAAGCTGGATTGCCATGGACCATTCAGCCAGTTCGCGACGGACCGTTACGGTTTGACCGATCCTGATTGGTGCATGCTGGCACCTGTGGATATCGAAATCAAAGCCCGTCGCGAACCCGATCTGGTGCAACTGGTGGAAAGCGGGGTCGCCGAGGGCGATCCGAAGGCGCTGTTTTTGCGGGCCAAGATGCCGCTGGGGGCATCGACCCAAGTGCCCGGTGAAAGCCGTGATGCCGTGGTGTCGGATCTGGGGAGGGCGGCCAATGCGGGCCTGCCGGTTGCAACCGTATTTTGGGATATGCTGGCCGTCGCAGGAGCTGTACCCGAAGACGAACGGATGCTGGCGCTCGCGGCATCGCGGGGTCATGTACTGGCGCAGGCGCGCATCGCGACCGAGCTTGCCAAAGACGGTGATGCGGCGGCGGGCAAGACAGAACTTGAACGGCTGGAACCGCTGGACCCGACCGGTTTTGTGGATACTCAGCTTGCCCGCTTGCTTTGGGGTGCGGTGTCCGACACGGCCAATTTGGACGTTGGCCGCGCCATTGAACTGACGCGGACCGGGGCACAAAAAGGCGATCCGCTGGCCATCGACGCGATGTTCGATATGCAGGCACGAGGTCTGGTCGTGGTCAATGCAACCGACGAGGCGCGCTATCGCAACCGGCAAATCGAACTGGGGGATCGTGATGGATATTGGTGGGCCTATCATCGTTTGTCGACAAGCGACTATCCCGATGCCGCGCTGGCAATGCTGCGCACATTGACATGGGTGTCTGACGATCCTGATGCAGCGCTTGCACTTTCGCAATTTGCGCTCAAGCAAACGGGTTTGACGGCGCCTGTTGCGCCTGACGAACTGGGGCGGGCATTGGACCGGGCGGTTCGGGCGCAGCGGTTGGACGCGATCATCTTGCGGGCGAAGCTGCGGATGGGAGTGCTGAAAGACGTGCACAATCGGCCGCTTTTGCCGCCGGACCCGCAGGGGGCAAAGCGTGATCTTGAAGCGGCGATTTCGTTGACCGAAGATGACCAAGCCGCAGTGTTGTTGGCGCGTTTTTACCTTTGGGGGCTGGATCGCCCGCCCGACGCCGCCGCAGCGCAGCCCTATCTGGCTATGGCGGCGGGCAGCTCGGATGCCAAGATCCGAAGTGTGGCGGAGGCGTTGCAGGCGTCGCTTGCCAGTGTGGCGTCGCTTTCTGCCGACGATGGGCCCGCAGATGCGGCAATGGGCGATGCAGGGGCTGCTGTCACCATAATAGTGTATTTTGACCCGTTATGCCCCGATTGCACGCCTGATGCGGCGAAAAACCCCATGGAGAATTTTGTTCTGCCCTGTATTTCTTGTGGTGCCGAGGGTCTTGGGCCGGTTCTGGCATGGCTGCAGCAAACCTATCTGCGGCATGGGTTTGTAAGGGTTGTGCTGCGCCCGGTCGCCTCGAAGGGCGCTTCCACAGATTTGTTGCAAGAGATGGCTTGCCGCGACCCGGCGACGCGAGTGGTGGCATTGATGGCGCTGATTGAAGGCGCCCCGCCGCCACCCGCGACCTGCGCTGCACAACCGGGTTCCTCCAGCATCACGCAAGGCGATATACTGCGCCGCAAGTCGATTTTGCATGGCTTGGCCTCGGGGACTGCGCCGATTGCACCCGAGCAATTGCCAGATGCGGACAACCCGGAATTGCCGCAAGCTCGATCAGGATCCTTGCCGGTGGTTTTTGTGAATGGCTGGCATCTGGGCAAGATCACGCAAAGCGCTCTTGGTCAGACGATCTATCAACTTTTGTCACCAGCGAGGCAGAGTTTGGTTATTGATGCAGCCGACCTTTCCTGTGGCGGGCCTTCGGCAGCGGCACCTCTTGCGGGCGACGCAAGGATCGGTGGCAATCTGTTTTGTCTGACACCCTGAAAGGGGCGAATGCCGGTGCGGGCAAGGCGGGGAAAGCCGCAGCAATCGCGCACAAGGCGGCGCTACAGCCGCGCCCGTGAAAGCATCGTAGTGTGAGCCAGACGTGGTCGAACCCGAGGTGGGTTCAAAAGCAAAAGGGGAAGACAGCATGAATTGGAAAGCACATGTGACCGCCTGCATGGTTCTGGCGGGTGCTATAGCCGGGCCTGCGGCGGCGATGGATTGGACGATCCTTGACGTCAGCCTGTTCAACGAATTCGCGGCCGACGGCGCGAATTATGCCTATCCGCGGATGGCAACAGCACCACGGGGCATCAAGGTGTATCTGGGCCGGGGCGAGATTGTTCCAGGGGACGCGGAAACGCTGTTTCAGCTTTACCAAAGTGCAGAGGGTGGCGATGCCTCGGCGTTCGGCGCGATTGTTCCCACCCGCCACGCCTTTCCCGAGGTTTGGTTGGACTCGCCCGGGGGCGATTCCGTTGAGGGCATGCGCATCGGCAGGGTGATCCGCAAGCTTCAGCTTGCGAGTGTTGTTCCTGAGGGGGCGTTTTGCGCCTCGTCCTGCACCACCGCGTTTCTGGGGGGCGTTCAACGCCGGGTTGAAGGGCCGTTTCTTATTCACGCGGCCCATCCCACAAACACCGAGATGGGCGTGAATGACCTTGTCGACACGCTGCAGGCTTTGTCATCGCAATACATCGATTACACGCAACAGATGATCGGTGACCCGACGATGGCGAATGTGGCCCTCAATTTCGGGGCCGGTAAGGACGCCGATGGTGATTACGGTGCGTTGCAGCTTGACGATACCGACCTGCGCGATCTGAGTGTGATCACCGTGGCGGCCCGCCCGACACAGGGTTACGCGCCGGAGGAAATTCACACGATTGACTGCGCAGCAGCAACCCCGGCGACTGTGTCCACGTTGGTCTGCAACGACATCACGCTCGGGCGCTATGACGCACGCATGACATTGGCGCTGGCAGCGTTGGCTGACAATCAGGCTGCCGCCGAAACAGTGGCCAAGCAATCAAGATGGCAGGCCGTTCGGGATGCATGTGAAGAAAAAATGCGGGATGGGATCGCCGTGATCCCCGGCATGCAGGCAGATGGAACTTATGTGCCGCTGTCTGATGCGGATGCCATGTCCTTTGTCATCGGCGAACTTTTCAAACGTGCCCAAACGAAAGCAGATGGCAGCGGCATCTATGCGGTTCATGACTGCCTGTTCAGGGTCTACAATCTGCGTGTCCGTGAATTGGAAGCGGTGACTGACGCGGCACAGGCGGCGGGTTGGGAATAGAGAAATGGCGCATTGCGGCGGGCGTGGCACAAGCGCCCCCGCGATGTGCTGCAGAAACATCGGTGCTGTCACCCAAGGATGCAAGGTGACGGCATCGCAGGCGCGCACGATCTGACCAAGAAGAGACTGGCACGGCCTGATTATTTTTCACAGCATCCGCTATTGTAGCGCGACGATCAAGATGAGAGTCGCGCGTCAATCTGGATGAGAACGTGTCGTTGGTGGTGGAACGCCGGGAGGGCGTAGCCCGAGCGGGGTTCCACCACCAACGACGGCCAGGATTTGAGGGTTCTGGTGATCGGGTGATCGCAGTCGGCCAGGGTGGGGTTTTCTCCTCGAAGAGGTTGAGCCCTTGCCTGGCCGTCATGTAACCGATCATCAGATGAGGCTTTTCATGAAGTATCGATCGACCGACACGACGCCTGTCGCGGCGGCCAAAGCCGGTTTCAGCACGGCCACGGGTTACCGGCTTGGGGAGGACCCGCAGCCGCCATCGCTCAAGCGGGCGCCACGTGACCGGCGGCGGCCCGATCCCTTGGCGGGGATCTTTGACGCAGAGGTCGTGCCCATGCTGGAAGCGGCACCGGGTTTGCGATCCGTGGCGGTTCTGGGGGAGGTT
>JBBSBE010000141.1:0-9593 GCA_038251625.1 Rhodobacterales bacterium | reverse complement strand
AGCGTCCGGATCGCCTGCCGCCCCATGGCGTCATAGCGGTACTGCGCCTGCAGGACACGACCAAGCCGTGTGTCACGAATATCAAACCAGCGGCATTACTGGCACTCCACGCGAGTTATCATGGCATCCTTCAACGAAAAGAACTCTATGCACCGCTTCCCGTCCTTCAAAACAGCGCGTTGACCAATTTCCGAACCTTCAAAAATCTCCAATGCAGTAGTTACACCATTCCCATCCCAATCCATCTGTGAGTAAGTATGCCCATTTCTGAATGCTGCTATTGTGCGTGCAGCGCAGTAAGTTGTAATCAGCAGAACGGCGCTAGCCAGCAGTACTACAAAAGCCTTCGTCACTTTGCCCAAGGCGCACACCCGCACTCTGATCTGGCGCTTGGCTCCTTCCAGACTATACTATTGGGAACTATGGGAATACCGCTCTTGCGGATTGCAGACATCATGCCTGTCGGCGTAATGGAATCACCAATGTCATACCCGATCTTTGCTAGACAGCTCTCAATGGGGTCTGTGCAGTTATTCCCAAGCGTTCCGTAGTCGCCCTGCTCAGACACCAGGCAATCAACAAATGCGTGCTCGACCGAGCGCGGCAGGTCCAGAGATACACCGAAACCATCTCGAAAATCGTTGCGTCTGTCATACTCGGCTGCCGGCAAGACAGACATTCCTCCGGGACCGTAGGAGTAGGAAGTGCCATTGACCTCTGCACTGGCATGGCCAAACGAGGAGCTACCCCATCCTCTCGGTTCCCAAGCAATGATCAATGTTTCTTCCCCCCTCGGATCCACCCACCTCCCCGGGTTCTGCCCCGCATACCCATAGACACTGGCCCCATCCACCAGCCCGAGCGGGTCGGCCTGCAGATACCTCCCCGTTGTCGGATCGTAGTCGCGCATCCAGTTCTGGTGCAAGCCGTTCGCCGGGGGATCGCTCCACTGGAGCGATCCCTGATCCGGCTCACCGGCCTGGAACCACTGTCCCGGGAAGCGGGCGCCGGTGGTGACATGGACACCGCCGAAGGGGTGAGGCGGATCAGAAAACGGTCCGGTGGACCGTTTTCCTCCCGAACGCCGCAGCGCGAGCGGAGGGCCGGGCCGCCGACCAGACCTTGGTGCCCGCAAGGGTGGTCGCAAAGGCAGGCCGCCCGATATGGTTTGCGCGGACGAGATACACCACCTCGCCCCCGGCCTCCGCCACGGGCGTCGCTTGCGCCATCCCCCCGTCCCTCCCTATAACCGTCACACCGCCATCCCCGGGGAGCCGCACATGACCTTTCGCGCCCGCCATCTGCTGGGGATCGAGCATCTGGCGCCGGATGAGATCCGCGCCGTGCTCGATCTGGCCGACCGCTATGTGGATCTCAACCGCCGTACGGTGAAGCAGTCGGACGCGCTGGCCGGGATGACGCAGATCAACATGTTCTTCGAGGCCTCCACCCGCACGCAGGCGAGTTTCGAGTTGGCGGGCAAGCGGCTGGGCGCGGATGTGATGAACATGGCCGTGGCCCATTCGTCGGTGAAGAAGGGCGAGACGCTGATCGACACGGCGCTGACGCTGAACGCGATGCACCCCGATCTCCTGGTGGTGCGGCATCCTTCATCCGGGGCGGTCAACCTTCTGGCGCAGAAGGTGGATTGCGCGGTTCTGAACGCGGGCGACGGGCGCCATGAGCACCCCACCCAGGCCTTGCTGGATGCGCTGACGATCCGCCGCGCAAAGGGGCGGATCCAGCGGCTGACGGTGGCCATCTGTGGGGATATCGCGCATTCCCGGGTGGCGCGGTCGAACCTGATCCTGCTCGGCAAGATGGAAAACCGCATCCGCCTGATCGCGCCGCCGACGCTGATGCCTGCGGGCGTGGGCGAATTCGGCTGCGAGATTTATGACGACATGAAGGCGGGGCTGGAAGGCTGCGATGTGGTGATGATGCTGCGGCTGCAGAAGGAGCGGATGGACGGCGGGTTCATCCCGTCCGAGCGGGAGTATTACCATCGCTACGGCTTGGACGCCGAGAAACTGGCGGCGGCCAAGCCCGACGCCATCGTGATGCACCCCGGCCCGATGAACCGGGGGGTCGAGATTGACGGAACGCTGGCCGACGACATCAACCGCAGCGTCATTCAGGAGCAGGTGGAGATGGGGGTGGCAGTGCGGATGGCCTGCATGGACCTTCTGGCGCGGAACCTGCGTGCCGAGCGGGGAGCAAAGGCGGTGGGGGTGATGGTGTGAAGACCGCGCCACCTGCAGCGAACGATGGACCAAAGGCAATCAGAAACAAGGACATTGCCGACCGCGAACGGCTGGAGAGGTTTCTGCCAAAGGATGAGAGCCTGAAATGGACGGGTGCGCCGCAGCTTTCCAAGCTTATGTTGCGGGCAGTCGTCGGGACAGCGTTTATGGCATTGATCGCATCCGCGGGCATCTACTTTGCTTTGTACGGAGTAACCACAAACGACTTTTGTGGCGCAGAGCCGAGCCGAGGCTGCCGCAAACTATACGTATCGCCGTGGCCTGGCCTTGCTGTGGCAGCCATTTACACGTCTCTCTTCTGGCTGAGTATGATGGCACACCTGTCCGGCCTGCTTCCCGAGTACTACGGATTGACTGACAAGCAAGCGATCAGGTTGACTGCCAACCCGTTTGACAGATTTCAATCCGTGAAGCTCGGTCAGTTGACCGAACAGCAGATCGGCATCCGGAAGCCTTTCGGGACTGTTGGTTTCGGACCTGTCACCTTCTTGTGCCTCAGCGACTTCGACCTGGAGGCTATCCGCGATACACAGGGAAATGCGCAACATGTTGAGCGGCACCCGAAAGATGGGTCTGCCAGCCAGGGCGCTGGTACATGACATCCGTCCTTGTGCGCGCCGACCAAAGTGCTCCGCCTGCGATCAGCGGGCCTACCCCATTCCCGCCCCACGAAAGACACCCTCGCGAACGACCCTCCTTGCCGTCCGGACTTCCCCGTGCGGGGACGCCCCGCCGTATCATGTCCCGAGGGAGAACCGCCATGACCGACGCCACGATGAACGCCCCATCGGCCGCAGCCTGCGACGCATGGCCCCTTGACCGGGATGAGCATGTCCTGTGGCAAGGGCGCCCCTCTGGCGCGCTGTACCTTACCTTGCGCCAGGCGGGCAAACTTGCCAGCGGGCTGTTCGGACTTGTGCTGTTTCTGTACCTCGTTAACCGGCTGCAGCTGCAGGTAGCACCATATTGGGATGTCTGGGTCATCGTGCTGACCGTGTTCTTTGCCTCGATCCCTACCGACATCCTGCGCGCGGCGCTGATCCGCCGCTGGTCCACCTATGCCCTCACCAACCACCGTGCGTTGATCGCAGTTGATCTGCCTGTGTGGGGGCGGTTCACCAGATCCATCCCGATTGACGCCGCAACGCGAATAGACCACCACAGCGGGCACCGGGGAAGCATTCTGTTCCCCGCCGCGAAGGTCCTGTTCGGCACTGGCGCGAAACCCGGCTTTGAACGCGTCGCCGACAGCGATGCCGTCCTTGCCCTGATCCGGCTGATCCAGAAAGGCCACGTTTGATCCACCTGCATAACATCCGTCTGATCTGCCCCGAGACGGGCAAAGACGAGGCGGGCAGCCTGACGGTGGAGCATGGCCTGATCGTCGCCCGCGACGAGCCTGCCCCCAAAGGTGCGCAGGTGATCGACGGTGGCGGGCTGTGCCTTGCCCCCGGCATTGTCGACTGGGGCGTCAAGATCGGCGAACCGGGGGAACGCCACCGCGAATCGTTCCGCTCGGCCGGACTGGCTGCGGCGGCGGGGGGGGTAACCACAATCATCGCACGGCCCGACACCTCGCCCGCCATCGACACCCCCGAAGTGCTGGAATTCGTGACCCGCCGCGCCGCCGCCTCGGCGCCCGTGCGTATCCACCATATGGCCGCACTGACCAAGGGCCGCGACGGGCGCGAGATGACAGAGATCGGCTTTCTGCTCGATGCAGGGGCCGTGGCGTTCAGCGACGGCGACCGGGTGGTGGAGGACAGCAAGGTGCTGTCCCGCGCGCTTACCTATGCGCGCAGCCTCGGCGCGCTGGTGGTCGGGCATCCGCAGGACCCCGGGCTTTCCCGCGGGGCATCCGCCACCAGCGGCAAGTTCGCGAGCCTGCGCGGGCTGCCCGGCGTGCATCCGATGGCCGAACGCATCGGGCTGGACCGCGACCTTGGCCTGATCGAAATGACGGGCGCGCGCTACCACGCCGACCAGATCACCACAGCGCGCAGCCTGCCCGCGCTTGAGCGGGCCAAGGCCAACGGCCTTGACGTGACGGCGGGCGTGTCGGTCCATCACCTGACGCTGAACGAATTCGACGTGGGCGACTACCGTACCTTCTTCAAGCTCTCGCCTCCGCTGCGGCCTGAAGAGGACCGGATGGCGGTGGTCGAGGCGGTGGCATCGGGGCTGATCGACGTGATCTCCTCCATGCACACGCCTGCGGACGAAGAGGACAAGCGAAAGCCGTTCGAGGAGGCCGCCTCGGGTGCCGTGGGCTTGCAGACCCTGCTGCCTGCCGCGTTGCGGCTGGTGCATGCCGGCGCGATGGACCTGCCCGCGCTTTTCCGCGCGCTTGCCCTGAACCCCGCGCGGCGTCTTGGGCTGCCGCAGGGGCGGCTGGCCATCGGCGCTCCCGCAGATCTGGTGCTCTTTGATCCCGATGCGCCCTTCGTGCTCGACCGCTTCACCCTGCTGTCGAAATCCCGCAATACGCCCTTTGACGGCGCGCGCATGGAGGGGCGGGTACACGCCACCTTCGTGGGCGGCCGCAGGGTCTTTGACGCCGAGGCCTGAGCCATGCCGATCCTTCAGACGCAATCGGAAACGCTGCTGATCGTGGCCCTGCTGGCCTATCTGCTGGGCGCGGTGCCGTTCGGGCTGGTGATCACGCGGGCGATGGGCCTTGGCGATCTGCGCAAGGTGGGGTCGGGAAACATCGGGGCCACCAATGTGCTGCGCACCGGTAACAAGGGGGCCGCGGTGGCGACGCTTGTGCTGGATGCCGCCAAGGGCGCGGTGGCGGTGCTGATCGCCCGCGCCATGGTCGGCCCCGATGCGGCACAGGTGGCGGGACTTGCGGCCTTCTTGGGCCACCTTTTCCCGATCTGGCTGGGGTTCAAGGGCGGCAAGGGCGTGGCGACCTTTCTGGGCATCATGCTGGCGCTTGCCTGGCCCGTGGGCCTTGGCCTTTGCGCCACATGGGCCGTCGTGGCGGCACTGACGCGCTTCTCGTCGCTCGCGGCCTTGATGGCGGCTGCATCCTCGACCTTCTGGATGGCAGGCCTTGGGCGGCTTGATCTGCTTTTCCTCGGGGCCGCGCTGACGGTTTTGATCTACCTCCGCCATGGCGCCAACATCGCGCGGTTGAGGGCCGGAACGGAACCGAAGATCGGAGCAAAGGGATGATTCTGCGCAGCCTTGCGGTGCTGGCCCTGACCGCTGCCCCGGCGCTGGCCGAAGATCCCTTCGCGGCAGCGCTGGCCCCCTCTCTTGGCTGGTGCAACGAGATCGGGGGCACAAGGCTCGATCTGCCAGAGGGCGCGCTGACGTCTGCGGATCTGACCGGTGACGGCACGGCGGATGATGCGATCCTTAGTGAAGAAGGGGCGTTTTGCTACCCGGACGGCGGCTTCCTTGGCGGCTCCGGCGGGCACATGATCCATCTGCGCGTCGGGGACCAGCTTTTCAGCCGTCTTGCAGGCGCGCTTCTGGTGCAAGACATCGCCTTTACGGCGGAAGGCGAGGTGCAGCCGCCCGTTCGTGTGCTTCTCTTTGCGCTGCACGGATCGAATTGCGATGGCGCAGGTGCGTCGCCGTGCATCGAAGCCGTATTGTGGGACGACAGTAACCGGCAGTTTCGCACCGTCATGAACCCCTTCAGCGGCCAGGACAACGCGCCATGACGAATAGCCCCGCAAAGGCGGAAAGATGACCTTTTCCCTCGTCGCGCGCTGCGCGGATACAGGCATGTTCGGTGTGGCGATTTCGTCCTCCTCGCCCGCCGTTGCAGCGCGTTGCGCCCATGCGCGGGCGGGCGTGGGGGCGGTAGCAAGCCAGAACATCACCGACCCGCGGCTAGGGCCGCAGGCGCTGCGATTGATGGCCGAGGGGGCGAGCGCTGGCGAGGTCGTGGCGATCATCGCCCGTGGCCCCCATGCCGCCTTCCGGCAAGTGCTGGCCGTGGATGCCGCAGGGAATGCGGCGGTGCATTCCGGGCCAAGGGCGCTCGGGGTCTGGGCCGAGGCTTTGGGGCCGGGCGTGGCGTCCGGGGGGAACCTTCTGGCCGATGCGGGGGTGCCTGCCGCGATGGTCGCGGCCTTCGGGCGGGCCACGGGCCATCTGGCCGACCGACTGTTGCACGCGCTGCAAGCGGGGCTTGCCGCGGGGGGCGAGGCAGGGCCGGTGCATTCGGCGGGTCTGTTGGTGGTCGATGCACAAGACTGGCCGCTGGTCGATCTGCGCTGCGACTGGGCCGAGGATGCCCCGATTGCCGCCCTTGCCGCCGCCTGGGCCGTCTATCGCCCGCAGATGGCGGCTTATGTGACACGTGCGCTCGATCCCTCGGCCGCACCGGGGTATGGCGTGCCGGGCGATCCCTGATCGCGCCCGATCACGGCCTTGCAGGTTGACATCCGCCCTGCCCCGCGCCCTGATCTGTGCCACCGGACGGAGCTTTTCTTGCCTCTGCGTTTCACCCTTCGCCAGCTTGAATACTTCGCGGCCCTTGGTGAGGGTGGCGGCGTTGCGGCAGCCGCACGGCGGCTGAACGTATCCGCGCCCTCCGTCTCTGTCGCCGTGGCCCAGCTTGAGGCCGAGATGGGCGTGCCCCTGTTCCTTCGTCGCCCCGCGCAAGCGCTGGCGCTGACCCCTACGGGCCGCCAGCTTCTGGCCGAAGCGCGGCGGCTCTTGGCGGCGGCAGAGGCGCTGTCGCCAGCCGGGGGCGGCGCGGTGGCGGGGCCGCTGGCTGTCGGTTGCCTCAAGACCTTTGCCCAGCTTGTGCTGCCCGGCCTGCGGCGGGGGTTTGAGGCCGCGCATCCGGCCGTGCGCCTGCGGCAGGCCGAGATGGACCATGCAGACCTGATCGACCGGCTTCTGGTGGGCGAGGTGGACCTCGGCCTGAGCTATGATCTGGCCTTGCCGCAGGATGTTGATTTCGCCCCCCTTGCCACGCTGCCCCCGATGGTGATGCTGCCGGGGGGGCATCCGCTGGCTGCAAAGGGCCTGCTTACCCTCCACGATCTAGCGAAAGAGCCGATGGTGTTTTTGGACCTGCCGTATTCCGGAGCCTATTTCCTGCAGCTTTTCGAGGCGGCTGGCCTGCGCCCCCGCATCGGCGAGCGCACGCGCGACATGAGCGTGCTGCGCACGCTGGTGGGCAACGGATATGGCTATACGATCGTCAATCTGCAAAGCCGACAGGCCGATGCGCCCGACAGCACGCCCCTGGCCTTCGTGCCGCTGGCATCGGGGTTGCGCCCGCTGCGGCTGGGGCTGATGGCGGTGGCCGGGGGCTTTGCGCAAGGCGCGCTTGCCGCTTTTCGCGATCACGCGCTGGCCGAGGTGGCGGCACGTTGGTTGCCCGGATGCGTGCCGCCCGAAGGCTGGGCCGCGGTATGAGGGTCTGGCTTGCCCTCGCCGCGTTTCTGGTCCTTGCCGCCTGCGACGGGCTGCTGGCACTGGTGCCGACCGCAAGCCTTGTGCCCGATGCGGCCTGCCCGGCGGAAGACCGCGCCGACCCGCGCCTGTGCACCGTCTCTGCCGTGCGCGCGGCGCTGATAGCGCGGTACGTGCGCGGAAAAACCCCAGCCTTTGCGGCCTGGCTTGCAGGGTTCGATGCCACCCGCCCCGCCATCCTGTCGGCGCCCACCGATGATGCGTACCGCATCGCGCTGTCGCGCGCGCTGGACAAGCTGGGCGACGGGCACACCGGCTATACCTCGCCTGCGGGCGTGAAGGCGCAGGACGAACTTTTTCGCGGTGTCTTTCCCACACCGGGCGCGGGGATCCTGTCGGCCCTGATGCCGGAAGGGCTGCTCGTCACATCCGTCCTCAGCGGCAGCCCCGCAGAGGCGACGGGCCTGAGGCGCGGCGATCTGATCGTGGCCACGGATGCCGGCGCCTGCCATCCGCGTTGTGCCCCTGCGCTGCGCGTTGCCAAAAGCGTGGGCTGGCTGCGCGGTGGGCAGCGGATGGAGGCGGCCATCGCGCCGATGCCGAACCGGGGCTTCTTTCCGGTCAGCGCCACGCGGATCGGTGATGTCGGGGTGCTGACGATCCCGCATTTCCTGAGCCCCGTCCTGTCGCGCGAGATTGACGCCGCCCTTGGTTCCCTGACGCGCCCCACGCCGCCACGCGCGCTGATCATCGACGTGCGGTCCAATCCCGGCGGTCTTGTGCTGATGATGCGACACCTGCTGTCGCGGCTTCTGCCGCCCGGCAATTATGGGCGCGGCGTCAACCGCGACGGCGAAACGACGCCCTTCACCGTGCCCGCGATCCCCGGTGGCCCCGAATGGGCGCGCCGTGTTCCGGTGGCGGTGCTTGTCGATACCCGCACCCGCAGCGCGGGCGAGCTGACGGCCGCGATCTTGCAAAAGGCAGGCCGCGCCATCGTTGCAGGAACCGCCACCCCCGGCGAGACTGAAACCGTCTGGGCCTTCGACCTTGCCGATGGCGGGCGCATCTCGATTTCCGTGTCTGATTACTTTCGGCAGGGTGAAACGCTGCCCCTTTCGGCGCAGGGCATCCGGCCCGATCTGCCGCTGCCCGGCACATGGTACACGCAACCCGGCGACCCCTGGATCACCCGCGCCGCACGCGCGCTGATCCCGTGACAGCTTCACATCTCTGACACATCGCTGCAACGCGCGTGTCACAGAACGTGACGATACGAGCCTCTGAACCCTAACCCGGAGGCTTTCCATGATCCGCATGATCCCCGTTTCGGCGCTCGCGCTGATGACGACCGCTGGCCTTGCCGCAGCGCAGACAGAAATCCAGTGGTGGCACGCCATGGGCGGCGAGCTTGGCACCAAGCTCGAGGCCATCACCGCCGACTACAATGCAAGCCAGAGCGAATATAAGGTGACGCCCTCGTTCAAGGGCACCTATGCCGAAACGATGACGGCCGCCATCGCCGCGTTCCGCGCCAAGGAACAGCCTGCGATCGTTCAGGTCTTCGAGGTGGGCACCGGCACCATGATGGCCGCCAAGGGCGCGATCTATCCGGTCTACGAGCTGATGAAGGACGCGGGCGAGCCCTTCGACCCCGCAGCGTTCCTGCCGCAGGTGGTGGGTTACTATACCGATACCGAAGGCAACATGCTTTCCATGCCCTTCAACTCTTCCACCCCGATCCTTTACTACAACAAGGACGTGTTCGAAAAAGCCGGCCTTGACCGCGAGACGGCGCCCAAGACCTGGGCCGACGTGGAAGCCTTCTCCAAGAAGATCATGGAATCGGGCGCGGCCAAGTGCGGTTTCACCACCGGCTGGATCAGCTGGGTGCAGCTTGAGAACTTCTCGGCCTGGCACAACCAGCCCATCGGGACGCTT
>JBBSBE010000140.1:0-9626 GCA_038251625.1 Rhodobacterales bacterium | reverse complement strand
ATGCGATTCCGGCGGATCGCAAGGGGCTGACGCTTTGCGATGCCACATCCGCCGCCTTCGCGATGGACCTGCCGTGGAGCAAGCTGGATGTCGTGACGTTCAGTTGGCAAAAGGTGCTGGGCGGCGAGGGTGCGCATGGGGTGCTGATCCTCAGCCCCCGCGCGGTGGAACGGCTGGAAAGCTACACACCCGCGTGGCCCCTGCCCAAGATTTTCCGGCTGACGTCGAAGGGGAAGCTGAACGAAGCCATCTTCAAGGGCGAGACGATCAACACGCCGTCCATGCTGGCGGTCGAGGATTACCTTGTCGCGTTGAAGTGGGCGAAATCCATCGGCGGCCTGCCCGCCCTGATCGCGCGAGCCGAGGCGAACGCGGGCGTGGTGTGGAATTTCTGCGCCGCGCGGGACTGGATTGCCAATCTGGCGGTGGACCCCGCCACCGCGTCGACCACCAGCGTCTGCCTGCGCTTTACCGACCCGCGTATCACGGATGGTGCTGCGTTCGCCAAAGCCGTGGCCATGCGGCTGGAAAGGGCGGGCGTGGCGCTGGACGCAGGCGCCTACCGCGACGCGCCCCCCGGCCTGCGGCTCTGGTGCGGCTCGACGGTGGAAACCGGCGATGTGGCGGCGCTGATGCCGTGGATCGACTGGGCCTTCGCCGCTGAGATCGCGGCGCTGGCAGAAGCGGCCTGACCGTCACGTAGGGTGGGTGCACCCACCCTACCCACAACCCTCAGGGCGGGTTTCAGACCGCCATCCCCCTTTCAAAGGAGCCCGTCATGGCCCCCCGCGTACTCGTTTCCGACGAACTTTCCGAAACCGCCGTGCAGATCTTCCGGGATCGCGGGGTCGAGGTGGATTACCTGCCCGGGATCGGCAAGGACAAGGATGCCCTGGCCGAGATCATCGAGACATACGATGGCCTTGCCATCCGGTCGGCCACCAAGGTGACCGCGAAACTGCTGGAGAAAGCCACCCGCCTCAAGGTGATCGGCCGTGCCGGGATCGGGGTGGACAATGTGGACATTCCTGCCGCTTCCAAGCGCGGCGTGATCGTGATGAACACGCCCTTCGGCAATTCCATCACCACCGCCGAGCATGCCATCGCGATGATGTTCGCCGTGGCCCGGCAGATCCCCGAGGCCAATGCCTCCACCCAGGCCGGCAAGTGGGAGAAATCGCGTTTCATGGGGGTGGAGCTGTTCAACAAGACCCTGGGCGTGATCGGTGCGGGCAACATCGGCGGCATCGTCTGCGACCGGGCGCTGGGGCTGCGCATGAAGGTGATCGCCTATGATCCCTTCCTCAGCGACGAACGCGCGGTGCAGATGGGGGTGACGAAGGTCGATCTGGATGACCTGCTGGCGCGGGCCGATTTCATCACCCTGCACGTGCCGCTGACCGACAAGACCAAGAACGTCCTGTCGGCCGAGGCGCTGGCCAAAACGAAGCCGGGCGTGCGCATCGTGAACTGTGCGCGGGGCGGGCTGGTTGATGAGGTGGCACTGGCGGCGGCGCTGACATCGGGCCACGTGGCGGGCGCGGCCTTCGACGTGTTCGAGGTGGAGCCTGCCACCGCAAGCCCGCTGTTCGGCCTGCCCAACGTCGTCTGCACGCCGCATCTGGGGGCCGCGACGACCGAAGCGCAGGAAAACGTGGCGCTGCAGGTGGCCGAGCAGATGTCGGACTACCTGTTGACCGGTGCGGTGCAAAACGCGCTCAACATGCCATCGGTCACGGCGGAAGAGGCGGCCGTGATGGGGCCATGGATCAAGCTTGCCGGGCATCTGGGCGCCTTTATCGGGCAGATGACGGAGGAGCCGATCAAGGCGATCAACATCCTCTACGATGGTGCCGTCAGCGAGATGAACCTGCAGGCCCTGAACTGCGCCGTGATCGCGGGGGTGATGAAGACGACCAACCCGGATGTGAACCTCGTTTCCGCCCCCATCGTGGCCCGCGAGCGCGGCATCCAGCTTTCGACCACGCAGCAGGACAAGTCGGGCGTGTTTGACGCCTATATCAAGGTGACCATGGTGACCGAGCAGCGCGAGCGGTCGATCGCGGGCACCTGTTTCAGCGACGGCAAGCCCCGCTTCATCCAGATCAAGGGCATCAACATCGACGCCGAGATCGGCGAGCACATGCTTTACACCACCAATGAGGATGTGCCGGGCATCATCGGCCTTCTGGGCATGACGATGGGCAAGAACGGGGTCAACATCGCGAACTTCACGCTTGGCCGTTCGGGGGCGGGGCAAGAGGCGATTGCGATCCTCTATCTGGACCAGCGCATCGACCCCAAAGTGGTGGATACGCTGGAAAGCACGGGCATGTTCCAGCAAGTGAAACCGCTGGAATTCGAGGTGGCCTGATGCCTTGGGGCGGATTCCGGCTTCTAAAAGCGGCTGGAAGCTGCCCCGGTTCATCCGCTGTCTGTCGACCGGCACATCCACCGTCGCGCTGATGAAGTGCGGATCGGCCATGACAGTGGCTATCGCTGGATCGCCGTGCGCTGTGTCACGAAAGCCCGGAACACTGCATCACCCTTCTCCGGGGCATCGCCGGACGGGGAAAAGACACCCGCTTGCCCGGTTCCGGCCCGCCCCTGACAACAGACATTGCTGCCTGGCGCTTGCAGATCGGCGCGGGAGTTTCGGTGGCGCGTGTGCCATCATCCACCCGGTTTGCGACGAACGGCCAGGTGAATGCTTCGATGCAGGTCATGCCTATCCGCCACGGGAAAGTGACGCGGGCATCACGAGGAAAGGCCGCACTTCCGCCTACCCTGTCGGCTCTGCCCTTGTTCCTTCTGCCTTCACGAAATATCCCGGGGTTTCTGGGGCTGGCCCCCAAAGACCTTCGCCAGACCAAAGGCCCAAGATGCACACCTATGCCATCGGCGATATTCATGGGCACGTCGCCCTGTTGCGCGCGCAGCATGACCTGATCGCGGCCGATATGGCCGCGCATGGGGCGGCTCCGATCGTGCATGTGGGCGACCTGGTGGACCGGGGGCCGGACAGCCGTGGTGTGATCGACTATCTGATGGCGGGGCAGGCGCGGGGCGAGGACTGGGTGGTGCTGAAGGGCAACCATGACCGGATGCTGCAATTGTTCGTCGATGCCAACGGCACGCAGGATCCGCGCCTGCGGCATGAGCTCAGCTGGCTGCATCCGCGCATCGGGGGGGCGGCCACGCTGGCCTCATATGGTGTCAGGAATGCAGGCGATCGCCCCCTTTCCCCGGTGCTGAAAGAGGCGAAGGCCGCCGTGCCCGAAGC
Organism: Rhodobacterales bacterium; assembly: GCA_038251625.1. Lineage (GTDB taxonomy): Bacteria > Pseudomonadota > Alphaproteobacteria > Rhodobacterales > Rhodobacteraceae > JBBQXK01. Next base: position 6,343 of record JBBSBE010000140.1, on the reverse strand, counting down.
GCATCGCGCGTTCCTGCGCGGCCTGCCGTTCATGTACCGCCGGGGCGACGCGGTCTTCGTGCATGCGGGCATCCGACCCGGTGTGCCGCTGGACAAGCAGGACCCGGACGATCTGGTGTGGATCCGCGAAGGATTTCTTGAGAACGCACGCGACCATGGCGCGCTGGTGGTGCACGGCCACACGGCCCTTGACGCGCCAAGGCACTATGGCAACCGGCTGAACATCGATTCCGGGGCGGCCTATGGCGGGCCCCTGACAGCCGTGGTGATCGAGGGGCGAACCGTCTGGCATCTGACGGCTGCGGGACGCGCGCCATTGATGCCGCCGATCGGATGGGTGCGCAGATGACCGGCCAGCGCCTTGTGGGGCTGGACCTTGCGCGCACTGCGGCTCTCTTGGGGATGGTCGTGTTCCACGCCACCTTCGATCTGGAACTTTTCGGATACCTGCCTCCCGGCACCACGCGCGAAGGCGTCTGGTTCGTGCTGGCGCGCACCGTGGCGGGCAGCTTTCTGTTGCTGGCGGGGTTCAGTCTGGTGCTGGCGCAGGGGCGGGGCATACGCTGGCCTTCCTTCGCGCGGCGCATGGCGATGATCGGGGCAGCGGCCGGGGCAATCACCATCGCGACCGCCTATGGCATGCCCGATACGTTCATCTATTTCGGGATCCTGCATGCAATCTGGCTTTCCAGCCTCTGCGGCCTTGTGTTTCTGCGCGCGCCCACGCTGCTTACGCTCTTTGCGGGCGTGGCGGTGCTTTGGATCGGGGACACCGTTGCCGTGGCGTGGCTGAACGGGCCGTGGCTCTTGTGGCTCGGCCTCGGGTCCGAGGTGCGACGGGCGCTGGATTATGTGCCGATGTTTCCGTGGTTCGGGCCCTTCCTGCTGGGCATGGCCGCAGCGCAACTGGCCACGCGGGCGGGGTGGTCGCTGGCGCTGCCTGCGGGCATCGCGGCGCGGGTGGCGCCGCTCGGTTGGCCGGGGCGGCACAGCCTGGCGATCTACCTCATGCACCAGCCCATCCTGTTCGGGCTGCTCTGGGCCTGGCAACGGTTTTCGGGCTGATGCGCTGGTGACCCCGGATGGATTCGAACCATCGACCTGCCGCTTAGGAGGCGGCCGCTCTATCCCCTGAGCTACGAGGCCCGCGCGCCGCTCTTCTGGCGCGAAACGCCCCGCCACGCAACCTTTTCCCGCCACACGCAGGCTTGGACAGCGGCGGGTTTCAGCGCTAACACTGGGGCCAGGCCCCGCAAGCGAGGATCGCCTCACCCGTGACCAGCCATCTGCCGCCGCCCCACCGCAACCTTACGCTGCGTGACGTGTCCGAAGCGTCGGGCGTCAGCGAAATGACCGTCAGCCGGGTGCTGCGGAACCGGGGGGACGTGTCGCAGACCACGCGCGACAGGGTGCTGGCGGCCGCCCGCGAGCTTGGCTACGTGCCGAACAAGATAGCCGGTGCGCTGGCCAGCCAGCGGGTGAACCTTGTGGCGGTCATCATCCCGTCGCTGGCAAACATGGTTTTCCCCGAGGTGCTTGCGGGCATATCCGACCAGTTGGAGGGGACGGGCCTGCAGCCCGTGGTGGGCGTGACGAACTATTCGCCCGAGCGCGAAGAGACGGTGCTCTACGAGATGCTGTCGTGGCGCCCGTCCGGGGTGATCTTGGCCGGGCTGGAACATTCGGCGCCGGCCCGCGCGATGCTGCGCAACGCAGGGATCCCCATTGTCGAGATCATGGATGTGGATGGCGATCCGGTGGATGCGGCGGTGGGCATCAGCCACGCCCGGGCAGGCCGCCAGATGGCCGAGGCGATCGTGGCCGCAGGATACCGGCGGATCGGGGGATTGGGCACGATGATGCCGCACGACCACCGAGCGCGCAAACGGATGGCCGGGTTCGAGGCTGTGCTGCGTGAGGCGGGCCTCGGCTTTGCCGACCGCGAGCATTATTCCGGGGGATCGGCGCTGCTCAAGGGCCGCGAGATGACGGAAGCCATACTCGCGCGTCACCCTGACCTTGATTTCCTGTATTACTCGAACGACATGATCGGGGCCGGGGGGCTGCTCTGGTGTCTGGAGCAGGGGCTGGACGTGCCGGGTGCCATCGGGCTTGCCGGGTTCAACGGGGTGGAACTGCTGGACGGGCTGCCACGGCGGCTGGCGACGATGGATGCCTGCCGCCGCCAGATCGGGCAGGTGGCGGCCGATATCGTGGCGGGGCGGCACACTGGCGCGAAAGTTGTGGAACTGAGCCCCGTTCTGCAACGGGGTGATACGATCCGCACCGCTTGACCCGACCGTGCCAGCGGTTACGCTGGCCACGCCTTTGAAACTGCGCTATCGGAGCTTCCCCCCATGACCCAGCGCCTGCACCTTGTCTTTGGTGGCGAACTCGTGAGCCCGACGGGCACCGTGTTCAAGGACCCCGAGAAGATCCATATCGTGGGCATGTTCCCCAATTTCGCTGCCGCCCATTCCGCCTGGAAGGCCGAGGCGCAGCGCACGGTTGACGATGCGCACATGCGCTATTTCATTGCCCACATCCACCGCCTGCGCGATGAGGCACAGCCCGCCTCGCCGACAGAAGAGTTGGGCGCCTGACGCCCCGCATGGGATGACGTGGTCCCTTGGCCTCAGCCTTTACAAGCTGGGCCTTTCCGCCCCGGATGACCCGCCACCGCCGCGTGCGGCGCGCCCGCCCCGGCGGCTGGTGTGGCTGCATGCGCCGGGGCCGGAGGCTGCGCGGGCGATGTCTTCGCTGGCGCAGCGGCTGGGCGCGCAGGCGGGTGTTGTCGTTCTGATCACGGGCGCGGACGGAGCGCCGATGCCCAAGGGCACGCTTTGCGATGCCACGCCGGCCGAAACGCCAGGCGCGGTGGGGGCGTTTCTGGATCACTGGATGCCCGATGTGGCGGTGCAGGCCGGGGGCGAATTGCGCCCGCTGCTGATCCGTGAAGCGGCAGAGCGCGGTGTCCCGATGTTTCTGGTAGAGGGGCGCGCGCCCCGTTTTCCGCCCGGACGCATCGGATGGTGGCCGGGGCTGATGCGCACGACCCTTGGCGCGTTCCGTGCAATCCTGCCGGTGGACGAACCGGCCGCGCGCGATTTCCGCCGCGCTGGCGCCGCTGTGGCACAGATCGAGGCGCCGGGCCGGATGGAACATCCAAGTGCCGCCCTGCCCTGCCTTGAGGCGGAGCGTGCGGCACTGGCCCGGTTGCTGACCACCCGGCCGGTCTGGTTTGCCGCCCTGCCGCCCGAAGCGGAAGAAGCGATTGTGACGAGCGCCCATCGCGGCGCGTTGCGGCTGGCGCACCGGATGCTGCTGATCCTGGCCCCGGAAGACCCCGCCCGCGCCGCCCCCATCGCCGAAAAGATGGCCGAGGTGGAAGGGTGGACGGTTGCGCGCCGGTCGCTGGAGGAAGAGCCAGAGGATGAGGTGCAGGTCTATCTGGTGGATGCCAGCGAGCTGGGCCTCTGGCTGCGGCTGGCACCGATCACCTATCTTGGTGGCAGCCTGACGGCGGGTGGCGCGCGGCTTGATCCATCCTGTCCGGCGGCGCTGGGATCGACGATCATCCACGGCCCCCGCGCGGGCGATTATGGCGCGACCGTCGGGCGGCTTGCCGCGGCGCAGGCCACCGCCCTGGTGGGGTCGGGGGCCGATCTGGCGGATGCGCTGGGCGAGTTGGTGGCGCCCGACCGGGCCGCGCGCTATGCGCAGGCGGCATGGGCCGTAACCTCGGAAGGGGCGGAAGTGACCGAACACGTGATGCGCCTGATACAGGATGCCATGCCGGGGGTGCCGTGATGCGCCCGCCTGCCTTCTGGTTCACTTCGCCCGACCGTCCGTCACCGCTGGCCCGCCTCCTGGCGCCTGTGGGCGCGCTTTATGGTGCTGCCACCGCGCGGCGGTTGCGTGCGCCGGGCTACTTGGCTGGCGTGCCGGTGATCTGTGTGGGCAACCTCAGCCTCGGCGGGACGGGCAAGACCCCCACGGTCATCGCGCTGATTGAACGGCTGGCGGCGCGGGGGGTGCCCGCGCACGTCGTCAGCCGTGGCTATGGCGGCAGCCTGGCCGGCCCCGTGCGGGTGGAAGAGACGCGGCAGAGCGCTGCCGAAGCGGGGGATGAGCCGCTGTTGCTGTCGGCGTTTGCGCCGGTCTGGGTGGCCAATGACAGGGCGGCGGGCGTGCGCGCGGCGGAGGGCGCCGGGGCACGGGCGATCCTGCTGGATGACGGGTTTCAGAACCCGGGCGTGGTAAAGGCGCTGTCGTTGGTGGTGGCTGATGCCGCGCAGGGCTTTGGCAACGGGCGCTGCCTGCCTGCGGGGCCGTTGCGCGAACCGGTGGCTGCGGGGCTGGCGCGGGCCGATCTGTTGCTGACCATCGGCGGGGCAGAGGCGCAGGCGGCCTTTGCCCGGCGTTGGCCGGTATCGCTGCCGCATCTGAGGGGGCAGCTTGCGCCACTGGCCACGGGCATGGATTGGCACGGGCTGCGCGCGCTGGCCTTTGCAGGCATCGGACAGCCCGGAAAGTTCTTTGCCACCCTCGCCGCCGAGGGTGCCGAGATCGCCCGCGCCGTGGCGCTTGACGATCACCAACCACTGGGCGACACGCTGATGGCCCGGCTGGCGCAAGAGGCCGCGTCGCTGAACGCGCAGCTTGTGACGACCGAAAAGGATGCCATGCGCCTGCCGCCTGCGTGGCGGGCGCAGGTGCTGACCCTGCCGGTCCGCCTGAGGCTGGACGATTGGGCGCTGCTAGACGCCGCTTTGGACAAGCTGGCCTTTTAAGGCGCCGCGAGTGCCGCGAGCACGGCCTTGGCCTCGGGCGTTGACCAGTCGGCATCGCCGATCAGGCGCCCCACCTCCTGACCTTCAGGGTTCACGATCAGCGTTGCCGGCAGGCCGAGGATGCCAAGAGGGCGCGCAAGTTCGGTCTTGGGATCGCGCAACGGGGCCACATGGGCGATGCCCGTTTCGCTGAGAAACCGCTCGATCGCGGGCACCGGGTTACGGCCTGCGGCAACGATCACCACCGGCTGGCCGCTGGCCGCCAGCGCATCGAGCGTGGGCATTTCCTTGCGGCAGGGCGCGCACCATGTGGCCCAGAAATTCACCACCACCCACCGCCCCTGCCATTCGGCAAGGCTGCGCGGGGCATCATCCATGCCGACGATGGTTGCATCGGGCAGCGGCTTTGGCGCGGCGTGCAGCACCAGTTTGCGCATATCCCCCGCCTTTGCCGCCTCTGCCGCGGCCAGATCGGCGCGGGCCGGGTTTGCGGTAAGCGCAAGCGCGGTGTAGAGGATCGCGACCCCGAGAAACGAAAAGGCCCGACCGATGACCGACACCTCTGCCAATGCCATGTGGGGCGGGCGCTTCGCCGCCGGGCCGGATGCCATCATGCAAGCCATCAACGCCTCCATCGGGTTTGACCGTCGTCTGGCCGCGCAGGATATCGCGGGCAGCCGTGCCCATGCCGCGATGCTGGCGGCCACGGGCATCCTCAGCGATAGCGATGCGGCGGCCATCGGGGAAGGCCTTCTCACGGTGTTGTCAGAGATCGAGGGGGGTACGTTCCCGTTCAGGGTCGAGCTTGAGGATATCCACATGAACGTGGAGGCCCGGCTGAAAGAGATCATCGGCGAGCCTGCAGGGCGGCTGCACACAGGCCGCAGCCGCAACGATCAGGTGGCCGTCGATTTCCGGCTTTGGGTGCGCGACCAGTGCGACGCCGCCATTCAGGAGATCGAGGCGCTGATGCGCGCGTTCGTGGCGCAGGCGGAAGCGGGGGCGGATTGGGTGATGCCGGGCTTCACGCATCTGCAGACCGCGCAGCCGGTGACATGGGGGCACCATATGCTGGCCTATGTGGAGATGCTGAACCGCGACCGGGGGCGCTTTGCCGATGCCCGGGCGCGGATGAACGAATGCCCGCTGGGGGCCGCCGCCTTGGCGGGTACATCCTTTCCCATCGACCGCGAGATGACGGCCAGGGCGCTGGGCTTCGACAGGCCCACGGCCAACAGCCTCGACAGCGTCAGTGACCGGGATTTCGCGCTGGAGTTTCTGGGGGCGGCGTCGATCTGTGCGATGCATCTGTCGCGCTTTGCCGAAGAGCTGGTGATCTGGTCATCGGCGCAGTTCCGCTTTGTGCGGCTCAGTGATCGCTGGACGACCGGCAGCAGCATCATGCCGCAGAAGAAGAACCCCGACGCGGCAGAGTTGCTGCGGGCCAAGCTGGGGCGCATCCTCGGGGCCAATGTGGCGCTTTTCACGGTGATGAAGGGGTTGCCGCTGACCTATTCCAAAGACATGCAGGAAGACAAGGAACAGGTCTT
>JBBSBE010000139.1:0-9706 GCA_038251625.1 Rhodobacterales bacterium | reverse complement strand
AATATCCTGCCAGTTCCGCCGAGATGTGGCAGGCACTGACGAATGCCCGAACCGACGAGTTCCGCAACAGCCGCCTGCGCGACGACGGCGATGTCGAGAACGCGCTCGATGGTGCGACCGTGATCGAGGCCGAATACCGCACGCCCTTCCTTGCCCATGCGGCGCTCGAGCCGCTCTGCGCCACGGTGCTGGTCGAGGCCGACAAGGTGACAATCTGGACCGCGACGCAGGTCCCTGCCGTGGTGCGCGACGCGGCGGTCGAGATCACCGGCGTCGATCCATCCCGGGTCACCCTGCATGTTTTGCCCGCGGGCGGCAGCTTCGGCCGCAGGCTTGACCATGATTACGTGGTGCAGGCGATCCAGATCGCCGCATCCATGCCCGGCACGCCGATCAAGACCACCTGGAGCCGGGAAGAGGACATGACCCATGACTTCCCTCGGCCCCTGCACATGGCTGTTGGCCGGGGCGCGGTGGGGAATGGCCGCGTGTTGGCCTATGACCTCGACAGCGTCAGCCCTTCACTCGTCTCCTCGTGGTTCGGACGCATCTTCATCGTGCCACCCGGGCCGGACACGATGCTGGTCTGGGGCGCCTTCGACCAGCCCTATGCCATCCCCAATTATCGCGTCACCGGCTATGCCGCGCCGCCGATGATGCCGATCGGGTCGTGGCGCTCGCCCGGGGCCTGCTCGAACAGCTTCTTCCACGAAAGCTTCCTGTCCGAGCTGATTCACGCCGCCGGCGCCGATCCGCTGGAGGAACGGCTGCGCCTGATCGCCGACGCCGACAGCCGCCGCGTGCTGGAGGTCGTGGGCGAGATGTCGAACTGGACCGGCGCCGCTATCGGGCCGGGGCGCGGGCGCGGGATCGCCTTTACCCACACCCACGGCGTGCCGGTGGCCGAGGTCATCGACGTGACCATGACCGAGCGCGGCATCCGCATCGACGACGTCTGGATCGCGGCAGATTGCGGCACCGTCTTCGACCCCGTCAACGCCGAGGCTCAACTGACGGGCGCCGCCATCTTTGGCCTTGGCCACGCGATGAACTGCGAACTCACCTACGAGAACCACGCCGTGCAACAGACCAACTTCCACGCCTTCGAGGGCATGAGGCTTTACCAGACGCCCCGGTTTCACACGCAGCTCCTCGGCCTCGCCGAACGGGTGCGCGGCCTGGGGGAGCCCGCGACGGCCCCCGCCGCGCCTGCGCTGGCCGATGCGATCTTCGCCGCCACGGGCCAGCGCCCGCGCGAGATGCCATTCAGCAAAACGGTGATGTTCGCATGAGAACACGCATTCCACTGATCGTTGCGGCCAGTCTCGGGCTTGGAACCCTTGCCCTTGCCCAAGGCGAGCACGGTCTCGACCTCTCTACGCTGCCGGAAGTCGGCACGGTCGCGCCCGAAGACGGGCTGGCCGCTTGGGACAGTATCCACACGGTCCTGTCCCACCCCCGCTGCCTCAACTGTCACGTGGGCGCGGACAATGTGCCGCTCTGGAGCACCGTTGAGGCACCCGACATCATCCACGGCATGGCGATCAACGCGAGCGACAGCCGGATCGGGGCCGGGACGATGTCCTGCCGAACCTGCCACCAGACTTCGACCCGGCCCAACACCGTGCCTCACGCAGCGCCGCACACCGGCATGGACTGGCATCTTGCCCCGGTGGAGTTCCAGTGGACCGACCGCACGAGCGCCGAGATCTGTGCCCAGATGCGCGACCCCACCCGAAATGGCGGCCGCGACGCGGCAGGGCTGATCGAGCACATCCTGCACGACGCCGAACTGATCGGCTTCATCACCTGGAGCTTTGCCCCCGGCGTGGAACGGGAGCCTCCGCCCGGCAGCCTTCAGGCACATCTGGAGGATATGGCGCTCTGGACTGCCGTGGGGATGCCCTGTCCGGAACAGTGAGGTCCATCCGCACAACGATCCGGACCACCGGAATCGACCTTCCTACATAGGCTCAGGCAGGATCATCCCGCCTGAGCCCACCTGAAAGGACCCATCCATGACCGCGACCGCATACCCCTATGGCGCGACGGCGCTTCTCTGCATCGACCCGTACAACGACTTCCTTGCAGAGGGTGGCAAGATGTGGCCGGCCCTGAGCGAGGTCGCCACATCGGTCGGTCTTCACGCCAACTTGGCTCAGATCCGAGCGACGGCCCGCGAGGCGGGTATGCCGATCTTCATCCTGCCGCATCACCGGCACCACGCAACGGACTTCGAGGGATGGGCGCACCTTACACCGTCACAGGCCGCAGCACACGAATACCAATTGTTCGCGGAAGGCAGCTGGGGTGGTGAATGGTATGACGGGTTCGGTCCCGAAACCGGCGATATCGTCATCAAGGAACACTGGGGGGCGTCCAGCTTCGCCAATACCGACCTCGACCTGCAGCTGCGACAGCACGGGATCACCCACGTCATCTTTGTCGGGCTGATCGCCAATACATGTATTGAGACGTCAGCGCGTTTTGCGGCCGAATTCGGGTATCACGTGACGCTTGTACGTGATGCAACGGCGGCCATGTCAGCGGAAGCGATGCACGCTGCCCACGAGATCAACGGTCCGACATATGCGCAGGCTATCCTGACTACGGCAGAGGTCGTGGAGCAATTGGGCGCGAGGCAGGACAGATGAAGTTCGAGACAACACGCATCGACGGGATCAAGATCCGCTACGCTGCCAGCCGGAACAAAGGCAAACCGCAACTCTTACTGACCTCGCCGCAACCGATGAGCGTCCTGACCTACCGCAACTGGTGGGATCGGCTCTCGCAAGGCTTTGACGTCGTGGCAGTGGACCTGCCCAACCACGGCGGCTCCGATCCCGCGCGGCATGTGACGACCGTCAGCCAGCACGCAGTTTTTTTGGGCAAGATCCTGGATCATTTCGAACTGTCGCACCCGCATGCGGTCGGGCCGGATATCGGAACGCCCACCTTGATGCGGTTCATGTCGGATAACCCCGGTCGGATCAAATCGGCCACCGTGGGCGATGCTGGCGTGGTCGGAAAGGTGGAAGGGGCGTTTCTCTTTCGGGCGCTCGTCTATTGGCGCCTTGCGCAGTGGGCGACACTCTCTGCAGGTGGCGCCATCGGCGGGCGCATCTACTGCGCCGCCGCGAACGGCGTAGGCTATCGACTCAGCAAACCAACGAGAGATGCGAAAGCGGACTACCTTGCCGGTTCCACACGCTTTGCCAAGCTGCGCGGGCAAGTCGGGTTTCTGGGCAGCTACCCGACTGAAACCCCGGCGCTTGCGCGTGATGTCACCCGGATCGAAGCCCCTGTGCAGGTCCTTCATGGCGAGTTCGATACGTTTGTGTCGGTGACCAATTCGCAGCGGCTGGCCGATCTGCTGCCGAACAGCAGGTTCGCATTGATCCCCGGCGCGGCGCATTATGCGTGGGAAGACAACCCGTCAGATTACCTCGACAAGGTCCTGAGCTTCATCGAAGAGGTAGAGGCGGATGCCAATCCTACGCCGTAGCCCTCACGAAACTGGACCTTCTAGGGTTTGAGGTATTCCCGAGGCAATCATTATCGAGGGTCAGGTTTCTGGCACGCCCGCGCCTGATCCCGTATCACAGCCTAGTCCGCCAGCATCTCGGCGATCGCCGCTCTTTCCGACAGCAGGGCCAGCTCTTCGGCCGGTGCTGTCAGACGAATGCGAACCAGTCTCCGTTACCCCTGCCCCAGCTTGGTCTCAGGCCGCGAAAAGGCCGCGCCACTCTGCGAGAGCGGCGGCGCGGGTCTGCTTGTAGGCGTTGCGATCTCGGAGGTGGCGCTTCGTCGGAAAGTGGTTGTGGACCGAGGCATGGACTGAGGCGAACTTCTGTAACGTCCGCATGCGCCGGAACCGCAACATCGCCCGCTCTCGTCGTCGAAACGGCAGGTGCGAGTTCTCGGCCCGGTTGTTGAGCCATCGCCCCATTTCGCAGTCATCGCCGTGACCGAGGTCTTTCAGGACGGCGCCGTAAGAGCTAAATCAGTCTGTCACGATCGTCTCGGGTCGTCCATGGCGCTTCATTGATTTCTTGAGAAATTTGAGGGCTGCCTTGCGATCTCGCGTCTTGGTGACGAAGCTCTCCAGCACCTTGCCCTCGTGATCGACCGCTCGCCAGAGATAGTGCGTCACGCCGTTAATCTTCGCGAAAACCTCGTCGAGGGCCACCGCCAGTGGCTCGACCACATCCCCTCGAAGCAGCGTTTGCGGATTCCCGAAGCGAACAATGGCCCGAACCTGTGCCTCCAGAATCGCACCGTCTTGTGGCTGATCTCGATCCCCCGCTCGTGCAGCGGGTCCTCGACGTTGCGAAGCGACAACGGGAACCGGATGTACAGCATCACCGCCAGCCGGATGATCTCGGGGTTCGTCTTGAAGTAGCGGAAGGAGGAGCGTTTGGTCATCCGGGCAGGCTAGCCGGGCGCCCGGCCCCGCAGCAAGCAAAGTTCTTCTTACACCACCACCACGGGACCTCGCCTTAGCTGCCTTTCAGGCGGCCAAACCAGCCTTTCTCGGCATCTTTGGGGGCGTTCTCGGCGACGACAACTGGACGCCCTACAACCGTGCTGAATTTTTCGAAAAACTCTCCCGCCAATTTCTTGGCAGTGCCGTCGATCAGGCGGCTGCCCAATTGCGCGATCTTGCCACCGATATCGGCCTTGACGGTATAGTTCAGGATGGTGGCATCGCCATCGGCCAAAAGCATGACATTCGCGCTACCCTTGGCAAAGCCGGCCATCCCGCCCGATCCTTCGCCTGAAATCGTATATCCGTTGGGCGGATCGAGGTCAGACAGGGTGATGTTACCGGTAAAGCTGGCCTTGACAGGCCCGACCCGCAGGGTGACCTTGGCGTTCATCTCTGTATCAGATGTCTTTTCGATCATATCGCAGCCGGGAATGCATTGACGAAGGACATCGACATCGTTCAAGCCCGCATAGACAGCTTCGCGCGTTGCTTCGATGCGCTGGGTGCCGTTCATATCCATCAGATGTTCCTTAGGTTGTCCGTTGTCCACGACGCCGGATCGCGATGATTTCCGCGAGGATGGAAAATGCGACCTCGTCGGGCGTGATCGCCCCTATATCGAGCCCCGCTGGCGCCCGAAGACGCTCCATTTGCGCCTCTGTTGCGCCAGCTTCGGCGAGGTCTTTCTTCAGGGCGGCAGCCTTTTTGCGTGAACCAACGAAAGCCAGATAAGGCGATGCTTCGTCAATCACCGCCTTAAGTGCGGCACTGTCGCCCTTGCCCTGAGTGGCGACAACGATGAACCGCGAATCCGCCTGATCGGACGGCAGATCAAAGCCAGTAACCATCCGGTCAGATCCCGAAAATGCGCTATGTTCCTCTTGCGGAGTGCAGACCGTGACAAAAAATCCCATGCGTTGGCCCATATCCGCAAGCGCAACAGCCACTGGCGAAGAGCCTAGGATGCAAAGCACCGGACGTGGCAGTACCGCTTCGACAAAGATGTCCATTGTTCCCTGACTGGGGCACGAATTGCGCGCGTAAATCACGCCGTCTCGAGCGGTTCCGGCCTTGAGGTCCTGCGCTTGCAACAGATCATAGGGCTGGACACTGATCAGGCGCGGTTGACCATCTTGGAGCGCCTCGCGGGCGGCCTTTAGCACGGCACCCCGCGCACATCCACCGCCGATCCAGCCGCCTGTGATCTGCCCATCTGGCAAGATTACTGCCTTTGCCCCAGCCTTGGCCGCGGTTACCGAAACAGTACGCACCACGGTTGCCAGCGCAAAGGGTTCGCCTTTTGCGGTGTAGGCACTCACCAAATCCAGAATACCGAGTTGCTTTGGCATCGTCATATCCTTGCCAGATAAGGTTCGAGAGCTTCAAGACTTTGAAGATTATGGGCAGGTGCGAACAGATCGACGTGAGGCAGCGCCGCTTTCATGCCTGCCGCTTCAGGCGCGTAATCCTGCCAGCCGATCATCGGATTGAGCCAGGCGATGCGTTTGCATCGGCGACGCAGGGCCTGCATCTGCTGACCCAATTCCTCTGCCGGGCCGGTGTCGTAGCCGTCGGAGACGATCATCACGCAGGTGCGCGAGGTAATACAGCGTTTCGCATGCCACCGATTGAACGTCGCTAGGCTGTCACCGATCCGTGTGCCTCCGCCCGTTCCCTGAGCCAGGATCGACATCCGCTCCATCGCGCGCTGGGCGTTCCTTTCGCGAAGCGCGGGCGAGATGTGGATTAGGCGGGTGTGAAACACAAAGGCTTCGGCTTCGCGGAAATTTTCCAGAACGCCGTACATGAACCGCAGAAAAACCGACGAGTAGAGGCTCATCGAGCCAGAGGCATCAAGGAGCATGACCAACTTCAGCGGCTTGTCCTTGCGCTTGCGCCGCACCAGGTCCAGTGGAATGCCACCGTGGGCGATGCTTTTGTGGATGGTCCGCCGCAGATCAATGCGCTGTCCAGTGCGGCGCGCCCGCATCCGACGGGTCAGCCGCGCCCGCATGGATTTCGACAAACGTTCCGCCAGCGCGTGGGCTGCAGCGATATCCTCGCCTTGAATTAGATGTCGGAAATCGGTCTGAGACAGCAGTTCGGTGCGCGATGCCCCTTCGCGCTTGGATTGACCGGTCTCACTGTCGTCACTGCCTTCGCCGCGCTCAACCCTGTCGGGGTTTTCCTCGCGGCCGTCGCCACGCTGGCCGTTGGCAAGCGCCTGTATCCCCGCGGGGGGCTTTTGCGGCGCACCCTGAATGCGGGTCGCAGATTTCATGCCGCGTTGCAGCCAATAGGCGTCGAACAATTCGTCGAACTTGGCCCAGTCAGAGTGTCGCGAACAGAAGAGGGTTTTCAATGCAGCACCCAAAAGTGACGGCCGCGCCGCATGGCCCTGCGCCATGATCTGCAGGGCATCGCGGGTTTCGGCCAATCCGATGGCAAAGGCATTGTCGCGCAGCAGTCGGACAAAACCGCTCAGCCTCGTCCGCGCCGCATAGCCAAGAGCCATGTGGACGTCTGGTGCCATGGCGACCAGCATCTCAGGCCACCTTTCCGATCAGGCGGTCAGTCACTTCGCGGGTCATCCGGGATGTGTCTTCTGCCGTCTTGATCAGGCACATGAGCGTGTCGAACACCGCCTCGGGTTCGTCGCGCAAGTGGCGGATGTTCAGGCCTGCAATCGTCGCGGCCCAGTCAAGTGTTTCCGCCACCCCGGGCGATTTGCGCAACTCTTCTTTGCGGATGTGATTGACCATCGTTGCGATTTCCAACGCAAGTGCTGTGTCTATCCCCGGCAGGCGCGAACATATGATCCGAGCCTCGCGGTCGATTTCCGGAAAATCGACGTAGTGAAACAAACACCGGCGACGCAACGCGTCTGACAATTCACGCGTGCCGTTCGAGGTCAGGATCACACGCGGGATTGTCGTGGCCTTGATGGTACCGAGTTCTGGGATAGAGACTTGAAAATCCGACAGAAGTTCCAGCAAGAATGCCTCGAATTCCTCATCTGCCCGGTCCACTTCGTCGATCAGCAGCACTGGCGCGACGGGTTGGCGGATCGCCGCAAGCAAAGGCCGTTCCAGCAAGTATTTTTCCGAAAAGATCTGTTCCTCGACAGCGTTTGCATCATCGCCCTCGCGGGCTTTGATCGCCAGCAGTTGCCGCTGATAGTTCCATTCATACAGGGCCGCACTTTGATCCAGCCCTTCGTAGCATTGCAGGCGGATCAGCCGCGTCTCATGCGCGAGGGACAGCGCCCGCGCAACTTCAGTCTTGCCAACGCCTGCCTCGCCTTCCAGCAAAAGCGGACGTTGCAGGCTACCCATCAGCCAAAGGGCGGTCGACAGCGCGCGGTCGGGAATATACCCGACCGCCGCCAGTTGCGCAGCGATTGCGTCTTGCGGGGATGTCCGCGTCGTCACAATCCGGCCCTAGCTGTGCAAGCCAAGGCGTTCACCCACCTGCCACAGACGCCAAGCGTCATGCGGCATCTGGATGTGGCCTGCATTCAGGAAGGCATAGGCATCATTGACCGCGTTCGAGAAGCACGGCACGCCGCCCACATGTGGACTTTCGCCCACGCCCTTGGCCCCGATCGGGTGGTGCGGGGATGGGGTCACTGTAAAGTCCGTTTCCCAATGCGGGGTTTCAACGGCTGTTGGCAGGAAGAAGTCCATGAACGATGCGCCCATGACGTTGCCCTGTTCGTCGTAGCGGATTTCCTGACCCATTGCGCAGGCAAAGGCTTCGGTCAAACCACCGTGAACCTGACCTTCGATGATCATTGGGTTGATCCGGGTGCCACAGTCGTCCAGTGCATAGAATCGGCGTGTTTTTGCAACACCGGTATCCACGTCGATGTCCATCACGCAGAAGTAGGCGCCAAAAGGATAGGTCATGTTCGGCGGCTCGTAGTAGTTCACCGCCTCCAGTCCCGGCTCCATATTGGGCGGCGGCGAATTGTAGGCAGCCCACGCGATTTCCTTCATCGTCATCGCCTTTTCCGGCAGACCTTTGACCCGGAAACGGTCGACGTCCCATTCCAGATCGCCTTCATGGACTTCCAGCTTGTGCGCGGCAATCATCTGCGCCTTGGCCCGGATCTTTCGGGCCGCGACGGCTGTGGCCGCACCCGCTACCGGGGTCGAGCGTGACCCATATGTCCCCAGACCGTAAGGGGCGGTATCGGTGTTGCCCTCTTCGATGGTGATGTCATCGGCGGGGATGCCGATTTCGGTGGCGATGATCTGGGCATAGGTCGTCTCGTGGCCCTGTCCCTGACTTTTGGTGCCCATCCGCGCGATCACCGATCCGGTTGGGTGGATGCGGATTTCGGCAGAGTCAAACATGGCGATGCCAAGGATGTCGCAGTTCTTGGACGGGCCGGCGCCGACGATTTCGGTAAAGAAGGAAATGCCGATACCCATCACCTCACGTGTTTCGCCTTTCTTGAAGGCTTCGCGTTTGGTGGCCTGTTCGGCGCGCAGCGTGTCGTAGCCGATGGCGTCCATGCCCTTTTTCATCGCGGTGTGGTAGTCGCCGCTGTCGTATTCCCAGCCCAGAGCGGAATGGTAGGGGAACTGTTCGGCCTTGATGAAGTTCTTTAGGCGCAGTTCGGCCGCATCCATGCCCAGCTTTTGCGCCAGCACTTCAATCG
This sequence comes from Rhodobacterales bacterium, assembly GCA_038251625.1. GTDB lineage: Bacteria > Pseudomonadota > Alphaproteobacteria > Rhodobacterales > Rhodobacteraceae > JBBQXK01. The sequence continues at coordinate 551 of JBBSBE010000139.1, read as the reverse complement.
CCCGCTCGATCGCGAAAACCGCTTCTGTCACGCGGAACGAACAGCGATAGGCGACCCCGCCCGAGGCTTTGTTGGTATAGACCCCATCGACAACCAGATGGGCGGTCGGGATGTCATAGGACCCGGTGCAGATGTTCATGAAGCCTGCAGGCCATTTCGAGGGGTCGGCACAGGCATCAAAGGCGCCGTGGTCGGCCAGAACATGCACGCGCATGCCGGTGATCTTGCCGTCTTTGGTCGCGGCCAGTTCGGTGGTCATGTGGTAGTCGCGGGCAAAGGACGTGGTGGACAGGTTTTCCATCCGGTCCTCGACCCATTTGACCGGCACGCCAAGGACGATAGAGCCGACGACCGAGCACACATAGCCCGCATAGGCACCGACCTTGTTGCCGAAACCTCCGCCGATATCCGGGGCGATGACGTGAATCTTGTGTTCGGGCAGGCCCGAGATCAGCGAGACCACGGTCCGAATAACGTGCGGGGCCTGAAACGTGCCCCAAAGCGTCAGATCGCCTGTAATCTTGTCAAAGGATGCGACCGATTGGCAGGTT
>JBBSBE010000138.1:0-9926 GCA_038251625.1 Rhodobacterales bacterium | reverse complement strand
CGGGCAACGCAGGTGGGTCAAGCGTGAGCGTCCTGAAGAACAGCGAAAGATCGTAGTTCACCCACGTCAGCGGCTTCGTCGAAACATCGTGCCCCAGGACTTCGGTCGCAAAACATTCAGATACCAGCGCGCCCTCTGGGGCAGTATCAGCGCAAATCTCGATTCTTTGTTCCCCAAGAGTGTAGATCAGCAAAACTTCCTTTTGCGGCCGCAGAAAGCGAAGGCGTCTGCCTCCATTGTCAAGATGTTCGGGAATGCTGGTGATATCCTTCGGAATTCGGATAATCACAAGCATTGATGGCTTGTACGCCTCCGTCGCGGGGAGGTCGACGACGCCTATTCCACAGTCTACGGGCAGTTTAAGGCGCACCCGCACTGCAGCGAGGAGCTTCTCCTTCGGTATCGCGGTAGCGTTGACTGGCTTCGGATGCCCGAGGTCGACATCGAATGAGATGTAGAGCTTTCCATCTCGCCACAGTCGCGCATTTCGGAAGCTCACGGCGTCATCTGGTGCCTGCTGCTTCGAACTACCTTCTCAAATTGAGCCAATTCATCGGGCGATGGCTCCTGACCACAGAACGCGAGCACATAGGGAACGGTCCGCGAAAACCGCAAGGCTATGTCTTCGCGAATGTCCAAGGTGAACTGCCCGATCTGCGTAAAGTACAAAACCCGCGCGCGAACCAACGCCTCATCCGGACTGAACCCGTGTCGCTGGAACATGCCGTCTAGTGCATCCAGCCTTTGCTGGTCGGCACGTGTGACCACTTTCAGGACGTCTGGTGCACGCCTTGCCCAAAGGCGGACGGCAACATCCAGCCGGGGGTCAAACAATGTCTCGTTCACCCAGCATTCGAACACGTTCAAGATCGCCTCGCTGATGGTTTTGGCCGGACGCAAGGCGCGTTGGATGATCGGCCCCGTGTTCTTGGTAAGCCATTGCTCCAACAGTTGTTCGTAAAGGTCCTGCGGATCCTTGAAGAACCAGTAAAAGCTGGACCGCGACACGTTCAACTGCCTTGCCATGACCTGCACTTTGACCCGGTCGATTCCGTCGCGGATCAGGGTTTGCTGCGCCAAGGTCAGCCAATCTTCGCGCGTGGACCGCCCTTGAGCACCGAGGTTTTCGTCGACCTTTGCAGTCATCAATCCTGTTCCAGTCACGTTCCAGCCATGTCTTTCGAAAGCATAGTCATGGATATCTGAGAACAGCAAGAATGGCCGCGACCATGTCACCTGCCCCAAAGACGACGCCTGCAAGGTTGCCGATTGTGTCGAGCAATCGGGTGAAAAAAATGGGGGCTTGTGTCGTTTGAGGTCACACGAGCGCGGATCACGTCTGGACGCACCTGTCCACCACTGCGATCTTGTTTGGTCACAATCTGCCAGAATATCGAGATATGGAAAAAGGAATGTGTGGACATTTATGTATATAATTGTTTCCCTCTGACAGCGATGAGGAGTTCCAACAATGGAGACGCAAACACGCGCAAGGCGGGGGCGGCGGGACCATCAGGCGTCGGCTAAACTCCCCAACCCGGCCTATATGAGGGTCCAGAATCCGTTCACCCCGCAAGAAGCGTTTTCAGCCGACCGGATTGCCGCAATGCACGACGGGGCGCTGCGCATTCTTGAAGAGTTGGGCGTCAAAGTGCTACTGGACGAAGCCCGGACGTTGCTGCGCGCCGCCGGGGCGCTGGTGGACGAAGACAGCCAGATGGTGCGTATTGGCCGCGATATGGTTCAGGCGGCGCTGGCCAGCGCGCCACGGTCGATCCGCCTGCGCGCAGCCAATCCAGATCGCGAGCAGACCTACGCGCTGGGATCGACGCTTTTCATGGCGGGGGCGGGCTGTCCGAATGCCTATGACAACGAACGCGGCCGCCGCCCTGGCGACTTGACGGGCTTTCTTGAGACACTGCGGTTGCAGCAGAGCTTTGATGTGATCCACATCCTTGGCCCCGGGGTCGAGCCACAGGATGTGCCGACGCAACTGCGCCATTATGCGATGATGAGCGGTCAGTTGGAAAACTGCGATAAGCCCATGTTCGTCTATGCGCGCGGTCGCCAGCAGGTCGAGGAAAGTTTTGAGATGATCCGGCTGGCGCGTGGCCTTGATGCGGCGGGCTTTGAGGACGGGGTTTGGGCCAGCACCGTCATCAACTCGAACTCTCCGCGTCAACTGGATATTCCGATGGCTCGTGGCATCATCGACTTCGCACGCGCGGGGCAAATGACGATCATCACCCCGTTTTGTCTGGCGGGGGCGATGGCGCCCATCACGGTGTCAGGTGCGCTGATGCTGCAACACGCCGAGGCGCTGGCGGGGATCACCCTGGCGCAGGTGACGCGCGCCGGAGCGCCAGTCTCTTATGGCGGGTTCATGTCAAATGTGGACATGAAATCGGGCTCGCCCGCTTTTGGCACGCCTGAACATATCCGTGGCTGCATCGGCTCGGGGCAGCTGGCGCGGCATATCGGCCTGCCTTGGCGATCAGCGACGGGGGCTGCGTCGAACGTGGCCGATGGGCAAGCCATTGGCGAGACAGTGATGGCGCTGTGGGGCGCGGTTTTGGGTGGGGCGACGCTGACCGTGCATGCAGCGGGGTGGCTGGAAGGCGGTCTGAGCTTCGGCTACGAAAAGTTCATTCTGGACATCGAGGCGTTGCAGACCATCGCCGAACTGGGCCAGCCCGCACCCGCCGATGATGATGCACTGGGGTTCGACGCCATCGCCGAGGTGGCACCGGGTGGGCATTTCTTTTCAACCGCCCACACGATGGAACGCTATCAGACCGCCTTTTATCGCCCGCTGGTGGCCGATCTGTCGAACAACGGCAAATGGGTCGAGGACGGTGCCCTGCGCGCCGATCAGCGCGCCACGGCGATCTGGAAGCAGAGGCTGGCGGATTTCACGCCCCCCGCAGCCTGTGACGGGGTGGCCGAGCGGCTGGCCTCCTTTGTTCACGACCGCAGTGCAGCAGGTGGGGCAAAGCCCGAAGATTGAGGCGTGCAGGCCTGTCGACCATCCGAATGCAGAAAGGCAAACCAAGGTGAAATCGCGCTATCGTGTTGTGATCGTTGGCGGAGGCGTCGTGGGCGCCTCGATTGCCTATCATCTGACCAAGCTCGGTAGGACGGATATTGCCATTCTGGAACGGTCGGTGCTGACGGCGGGGTCAAGCTGGCACGCGGCGGGCGGCATCCACACGCTGAACGCTGACCCCAACATCGCGGCGTTGCAGGCCTATACCATCGACCTGTTGCCCGAGATTGAACGGGAATCGGGCCTCAACATCGGTTTGCACATGACGGGCGGCGTATTGATGGCGCGGGAACCGGACCGCTGGGACTGGCTGAAAAGCAGCTACCGGGTGATGCAGTCGATGGGCATGGACGACTGCCACCTTGTCACGCCATCCGAGATCAAGGCGCTGTGCCCGCTGGTTCACACCGACGATCTGATGGGCGGCATGATCTCGGCGCGCGAGGGGTATGTTGATCCGTCGGGTGTGGTGCATGCCTATGCCCGCGCGGCCAAAAAACGCGGCGCTGATATCATCGAACACAACCGGGTGCTGCGGTTGCGGCAGCTGGCCTCGCAGGAATGGCAGGTCGAAACCGAACAGGGCACCATACTGGCCGAGCATGTGGTCAATGCCGGGGGCCTGTGGGCCAAGCAACTGGGCAGGATGGTCGGGCTGGAACTGCCGGTCACCCCGATGGAACACCACTACCTTGTCACCGAGACGATCCCCGAGGTCGCAGCGCTGCCGACAGAGATGCGCACCATCGTCGACCTGGATGGGTTTTCCTACATGCGCCAGGAACAAAAGGGGATGCTGCTGGGCGTCTATGAGGTCAACCACAAGCATTGGCAGATGGATGGTGCACCGTGGGACTACGGCATGGACCTGATCCAGGAAGACACCGACCGCATCGCCCCCGAACTCGCCATGGCGTTTCACCGCTATCCTGTGCTGCAAACTGCGGGGATCAAACGCTGGGTCAACGGCGCTTTCACCTTTTCGCCCGATGGCAACCCATTGGTCGGGCCCGTGCGCGGTCTGCGCAATTATTGGGTGGCCTGCGGGGTTATGGCGGGCTTTTTGCAGGGCGGCGGCGTCGGCAAGTCGTTGGCCGAGTGGATGGTCGAAGGCCGACCGCAGGCCGATGTCTTTGGCATGGACATCGCCCGCTATGGCGATTTTGCGGCCAACCGCGAATTCATCCGCCAGACCACCGGCCAGTTCTATTCGCGCCGGTTCATGATGACCTATCCGAACGAACACCTGCACGCCGGGCGACCGCTGAAGGTGCCGGGCGCCTATGACGGGATGACGGCCGCGGGCTGCCGTTGGGGGGCTGGATGGGGGTTGGAACTGCCGCTTTACTTTGCGCCCAAAGGGTTCGTGGAAAAGCCGACGCTGTTCCGATCAAACGCCTTTGACATCGTGGGCACCGAGGCGCGTGCCGTGCGGCAGGCGGCGGGGCTGCTCGATATCACCGGGTATTCGCGCTATGAAGTGACCGGGCCGGGGGCGGAGGGCTGGTTGGACCGCGTCTTTGCCAGCCGCCTGCCCAAACCGGGCCGCGCGCGACTGGCCCCGATGGTCGACCCTGACGGGCGGCTGAAAGGCGACCTGACGCTGTTGAACTGGGGGGCCGGGCGTTACTGGATCATGGGGTCTTATTATCTGCGTGAATGGCACATGCGCTGGTTCGAAGACATCCTGGACGCGGGCGTTACCCTGCGTGACATATCCGACATCGTGGGCGGTTTCGGCCTGAGCGGGCCGAAGTCGCGCGATATCCTGCAAAGCCTGACCCATCAGGACGTGGCTGCGCTTCCGATGCTGGGCTGCGCCGAGATGGATGTGGGCTTGCTGCGCACCCGTGTCACGCGCATGTCGATCACCGGCGAGCTGGGCTACGAGATCAACTGCAACGCCTTGGAACATGCCACTTTACGCCACATGCTGCTAAAGGCGGGGCGCGATTTCGGGCTGGTGGAGTTTGGCTTTGCCGCAGGAAACGCGCTGCGGCTGGAAAAAAGCTTTGGCATCTGGTCGCGCGAGTTCACCCAAGACGCCACGCCGGGGCAAACCGGGCTGGACCGGTTCATCGACTGGGACAAGACCGGCTTTACCGGCGAGGCCGCCGCACGGCGTGAACGCGACGGGGCGCTGTCGCGGCGGGTTCTGGTGACGCTTGAGGTTGCGGCGACAAACGCCGATTGCAGCGGCTATGAACCGGTTTGGGCGAATGGTGTGCTGGTGGGTCATGTCACCTCGGGCGGCTATGGCCACACCATCGGCAAAAGTCTGGCTCTGGCGATGGTGGACCGGGCGGCAGCACTGCCGTCCACGGTTCTGTCCACCCATGTCGTGGGCGTTGCATGTCGGGCCTTGGTGATCCCGGCCTCGCCCTATGACCCCAACGGTGCAGCAATGCGCGGATGAATGCGCCGGATTGCGGGTGTTTGCCCTTGGACAAGGAGCGGAAAGTGTCGAAAACCGGAAAGCCTGCGAGAGAACCCTTCCAGCCCTCGGCCGAGCAAATGGCGCATTGGCCAGACATCTCGGGCAACGCCATCAACGGTCTGGGCGAAACCACGGACCGGCGACCGACGCCGATCATGTGGCACGACTCGAAAATCATCGCCCATGGCAACGTGCAGGACTGGTTCTGGGCGCAGGGCGTCAAGGTGCCCGCAATTGCCGACGCAAGAGAGCGGCGCAACCAGGTCATCGGCAAGACCGCAGAAACCGCCGAACCTGTTGCCTCGATACAGGTCGAGGACACGCCCGACGCGAATGTGGAGATGATCAAAGAGTTGGCGATGGACTGCGGGGCCGATCTGGTCGGCATTGTTCGGCTTGACCGGACCTGGTTGTTTGAAGGCTATGACCTGGACCTGCCGTGGATCATCGTGCTGGGCGTAGCGATGGAGCATGAAAAGCTGGCCACAGCGCCGGAAGTTACCGCTGCGCTGGAAGTGGTGGACAAGTACATCAAGGGCTGGACAGTCGGCAGCCCCTTGGCCAATCACATCCGCGCGCGCGGCTATCGGGCCGATCCCAGCGGCGGTCCGATGACGGGGCCCGTTTCTCTTGTCCCGGCGGCGATTGAGGCCGGGTTGGGGGAACTGGGCAAGCACGGCTCGATCATCAACCGCACTTTCGGGTCAAGTTTCCGTCTGGCGGCAGTCTTTACCGACCTGCCGCTGGTCGCCGATCGGCAAGTGGATGTTGCGGCCGCAGATTTTTGCCTGTCATGCCAGATCTGCGTTGATGCCTGTCCGGTTGACGCCATCCGGCATGACAAGCAGATGGTCCGGGGCGACGAGAAATGGTATGTCGATTTCGACAAGTGTTTCCCCTACTTCGCCGAAAACTATGGCTGTGGCATTTGCATTGCGGTCTGTCCCTGGTCCACCTCTGGGCGCGGCCCGGTGATTTCAGACAAGATGTTGCGCCGCCGCCAACGCTGATCGGACCAGCGTGGCAAACTGGGTGGGGCGGCGTCCTAGCCTGTGGATTTTCCGATGCGCCAGGTGCTGCGAAAGGCCGACGGTACGCCGCCGTCAAGCCGGCGAAAGAACTGCACAAGGTTGCTGGCATCGCCAAAGCGGAGGCGGTAGGCGATGGTTTCGATGGTTTCGTCGCTGTTGGCCAGCCAGCGCCGCACCTCCAGCAGCAACCGCGCGTCGATCATCTGTTTGGCGCTGCGCCCCTCGATGGCAAGGCAGGCGCGGGTGATCGTGCGCTCGGCAAAGCCCAGCTTTCGGGCATAATCTGCAATGGTCCAGCGGTCCAGAAAATGATCCTCGATCAGGTCACGAAAGGCTGTCAGCATGTCTGTCTGCGCCCGGGACGGCCCTGCGGCCAGTGTTTGCAGGCCTGACCAGTCGATGTGCATCAGCACAAGCCAGGCGTAAAGACGTTCGCGCAACAGCGGTTCCAGCAGGTCATGCCCGGCAAAGCGTTCCGAGTCCGCGACGATGGCATCGCAGGTGGCCAGAAAGTCCGACTGGGCGCCGACCGACAGGTTTGAATGGGGATGCCAGTCCAGTTTCGACAAGATGCTGCGCAGGCCGGACAATTCGGCCGGCAATACGAAATCGCGGGCGATGACCAGTGCTGTGCCTTGCAGGTCGTCGGTCAAGCGAAACTGTTGGGTGCGACCCGGGGTCATGGCGACCAGTGACCCGGGACTGACCGGATATTCCTCATAATCAATGACATGCACGCCTTGCCCGGCCGTGTACATCAACAACATGACGAAACCGGGCCGCTGCACCCGGGCAAGATGGCCCGTGCCACTGTGCCGGCGCATCGCGTTCAGCGTCACCACTTCGATCCTTTGGCCAGAGGTGGACCGGAAGGGCACCATCGGGATCGTGGGACTGTCCGGCATGAATTGCGTTCCCCTCTGAGGATCTTTGTCCATTTTTAGCAAGCGATTGACAGGAAGTCACCTGTCAGGCGTGGCCCCGCAGCTTTAGACAGGTTCCCATACAGACAGCACCGACGTGCAAGGCATCGTTGGCGCCCAACCACAGGAGACTGCGCCATGCCCACCACTGACCCTTCGCGCGACGCCTTGATCGCGTTTTACCGGCAAGCCCTGACCGTGACGGCTGACACAACGCCGGATGTCGTGCTTGGCCGCATTCTGGCCGACAGCTTTGCCTCAAGGAACGGTCAAGGCACCAAGGACAAGGCCACGTTGATCGCGCAGGTCAGGGGCTTTTGGAAGCTGATCCCCAACCTCAAATGGGAACCGCAAGAGTTGCTGCCGTCTGGCGACAAGTTCGTGGTGCGGTCTGTGGCCAGTGGCAATCCGGTCGGCAGCTTCATGGGCCTGACACTGGACGGCAGCACGAGTTTCCGCATCGACACCATCGACATCCACTCGATCGAAAATGGTCAGATCACCCAAGTCTATCATCTGGAAGATTGGGCGACGGCCATGGGCCAACTGAAATCCGCCTGACCGGCGCTGTCAGACCCGCCGCCTTTCGTCACTTCGACTTACCCAAAAGGAAATCCTGAGATGACGAAATATATAAATAATTCCAAAGTGCTTGCCTTGGCATTCGGTAGCGTTCTGGGCGCGTCGGCCGCTCAGGCTGATGAGTTCGAAGTTGTCTCGGCCCCCGTCGGTGACGGCGTCACCGTTGATCAGATGCGCGCAGCCGATGCTCCGGTCGGCGCGCTCGTCGCAAAAATGCCAGGCTTCATCAGTCGTGAAAACGGCGTAAGCGTTATGGAAGACGGGGTCAGCCCCGGCAACGAATGGTTCGTGATCGTCCGCTGGGACACCATCGAACATGCGCAGCAAGCAGCCATGGCGCTGAACGGTGCGCCGGAAGCAAGGGCGATGATGCAGGCGTTGCACGCCGACCAGATCTTCTTTCGCCACTACACCGTTCAGGACTGATCCCGAAAACCACTGGGCCGGGCCAACAAGCCCGGCCCACGCAAATGCAAGGTATTGCCATGAATTACACTCAGATCACCGATGGACCTGATGGTGAAAGCCGCTTTGAGCATGTAGCGCTTGCTGCCCCGATAGCTTGGCAGGCCAAACAACTGCGTCTTCAGCCCGTGCCGTCGGGCCTTAGCAGCCCGCTTGTCAACGGCGAGACAAATCCAGCCACGTGGCGGCGCAAAATCAGGCCATTGGTTGGGCGCGATGCGCCATGGCGTGCGCGCTCACCACATAGCTGGCGTGTGTCATGGCGCATTGGCCCTTCAGGGCCAATCCGGCTCGGGTGGGATCAGGCGGTGTCGGTGGATTTGCGCGTGCGGCTTTGGGCCAGCCGGTAGCTCTCGCCGTTCATCTCAAGGATGTTGACGTGGTGGGTGAGGCGATCGAGGAGGGCGCCGGTGAGGCGTTCGGAGCCGAAGACCTCGGTCCATTCGTCGAACGGCAGGTTGCTGGTGATCAGCGTGGCGCCGCGCTCGTAGCGTTGGGAGATCATCTCGAACAGCAACTCGGCGCCGGTCTTGGACAGCGGCACGAAGCCCAACTCGTCGATGATCAGCAGCTTTACGGCGGCCATCTGCTTCTGGAGGCGCAACAAGCGGCGTTCGTCGCGCGCTTCGATCAACTCGTTGACCAGGGCAGCGGCGGTGGTGAAGCTGACGGACATGCCCTTCTGGCAGGCGGCCAGCCCGAGACCCAAGGCCACATGGGACTTGCCGGTGCCGCTCGGCCCAAGGGCGATGACGTTCTCGCGCCGATCGATCCAGTCGCAGCGGGCAAGCTCTAGCACCTGCATCTTGTTCAGCTTCGGGATCGCCTTGAAGTCGAAGCTGTCGAGGCTCTTGGTGGCCGGGAACTTCGCGGCCTTGAGGCGGCGCTCGACCATGCGCCGCTCGCGCCAGCGGGCGGATGCCCGCAAATCATGAACTGGCGGCGAATGCCGCCGGGCAGTTCCAGCTCGACCAGGCGGGCCAGGAACCGGACATGGTCCAGCCCCTCGGCAGCGTACTGGCGGGCTTGCTTCTCGTATTCCCGCAGGAACGTGGGCAGCTTCAGCATCTTAAGATGATGGGCGAGCAGGATCTGCGGGGCCTCTGTCATTGCACCACCTCCGACAGCAGGGACATGTAGATGGCCGCAGCAGTGGTCGCGACGGTGGCGCGCGGCAGGTAGGGATAGACGTCGAGGAAAAGCCTCGGGGGTCGCTTCTCGACGTGGCAGAGAATGAGGTGTTTGACGGCATCGAAGCCCACCGCCCCCAGTTGCAGCGCCTTCTTCACGGCCGCGTGCAGATCTTCCATGCCGAAGGTCTCCAGCAGGCGCAGGACCTGAACATACTCGCGCCGGCCCATCTTCAGCATGCGCGCCTCCATCAACCGGCGCAGGGTTGCAAACTCGGGCGGTAGCTCCCATTCCGCCAATGGTGCCGCCTG
>JBBSBE010000137.1:0-10010 GCA_038251625.1 Rhodobacterales bacterium | reverse complement strand
CCATCACGGGTATCCGCAACAAGACGGGGAGCGGGCTCTAGCCCGGCCTGCCGAAAGGCACGGTCGACAACCTTTTGTGTCGAAGACCCCCGAGGGCGAAAGATAAGGGGGGTTTGCAAAAGTTGTGTCAGGGAAAAGAAACCGTCGGGCGGCTCTGGGAAGTTGGCCGATACGATTGCCACGACTTCCTGTGAAAGGATCGGAACCCGCAGAAAGCGACCGTCAGACGGAACGTCCGGCAGGACCGCCACATCGACCCTGCGCTGCAGAACGGCCGCAAGAATGGTTTGATGCGATCCGCTTTCCACCGAGACATTCAGGCTGGCATGGTTGCTGATGAGGTTGGCGACGATGGCAATGCCCGGCATCGAATTGCCCAAACCCACACGCAACTGCCGGTTTCCGCGCTCGTCCTTTCGACCCAGAATGCGCATGGCATCGCGCTCGGCCTCGTGCATGCGCGTGCCAACGTCACACAGTTCGGCACAGATTGGCGTGGGATGCAGCGCCCCGTTGCGCCGCTCGAAAAGCGACACGGCATGTGCGGCCTCGATCTCGCGAATCTGTTGCGCGACTGCAGAATGCGAGATGCCCAAAACGCGTGCAGCCGAGGCAAACGTGCCCTCCTCCGCAACGGCCGTCAGGGCACGCAGGCGCGAGAGTGAAAGGTTATGCGAGGGACGTGCATGTGTAGCCTTCATCAGGCGAAAGGTTAGCTTTCGCCTGTAACGTCCACGTCACAGTCCGAAGGCCTTCTATCGCCGACGGGCTGCTGCAAGCCCCCCAGCTGACAACAGGAAGCCAAACCCCCTGGCCGACCGAAGCCTTGTGCTTTCGGTGCAGGTGCTGCTTTGGCGTTGGAGAGAGATGATGACGCAAGCCATTGGTTTGCAGGACGTTCTGATCGCTGGCCTGGATGGCCGGGCTGCGGTTCTGGCCGATCTTGATGGTTGTCTGATTTCCGGCAACACCGTGCTGGCTGCGGTGCCCGAGCTTTTTGCGCGGTTCGGCAACGTGCTTCACATCGTCTCCAACAATTCGACCGATACCGCCGTCAGCCTGTCAACGCGACTTGGCCAAATGGGTCTTGATATCGCGCCTCAACGGATTTTTCTGGCAGGCGAACAGACGCTGCGCCGGATTGCGGCAGATCATCCGGGGGCACGGATAGCCCTTTATGCAGCAGCGCCCCTGCAGGCTCTGGCGGTCGAGCTTGGCTTGCGTCTGGATCGCAAGACCCCAGAGATTGCTGTCCTTGCGCGCGATCCTGCTTTTGCTTTTCGCGATCTTTCCGAACTCATCGCCCATCTCCACCGTGGATTGCCGATCTGGCTGACCAATGCCGACGCCAGTCACCCGGGCCCCGATGGTACGCCCGAGCCGGAGACGGGCGCACTTTTTGCTGCGTTGAAGGCTGCAGTGCCGGGTGTGGTCTGCCGACAACTGGGAAAGCCCCAGCCCTATCTGCTGGATATGGCGCTGACCAAGGCGGGCGTACGCGCAGATCAGGCGATCTTCCTTGGTGATACCCCGTCCACCGATGGCATGGCAGCCGGTGCCTCAGGGGTGCCGTTCATCCTGATCGCACGACCGCAACCTTGCGCGGCGGGGGTCTTGTGATGGCCCGCTACGCAGCAACCACGCTGTTGCGCATGTTCATGACATTCTTTGTCATCATCACGATGGTGTTCTTTGCCACCCGGCTGTCAGGTAACCCGATTGATTTCGTGATCGGTCAGGGAATTACCCAGGAAGACCGGGTTCTGCTGACGAAATACTACGGCCTCGATGGCTCGCTCTGGACGCAGTACCTGTCCTTTCTGCGCGCCTTTACCGATGGCCAGTTCGGGCTTTCCTTTCTGGAACGCCGCCCGGTGATCGACATCGTGGCCGAGCGTATCTGGCCCTCCACCCAACTGCTGCTGACTTCCATCGCGCTGACGATTTTGGTTTCGATCCCGGCGGGCATTCTGGCCGCGATCTACCGCAGGGGCTGGATCGGGTCGACGGTGATGACGGTGGCCTTTCTGGGCTATGCGGTGCCGAATTTCGTGCTCGCGACCTTCATGGTTCTGGTTTTTTCCTATGTTTTGAATTGGTTGCCTGTGGTCGGAAACGGGACGGCGCTGCATTTCATCATGCCGACCATCACGTTGTCCGCCGCGCTGATCGCAGCGTTGACCCGGTTCACCCGCAACGCAATGCTGGATGTGCTGGGGCAGGATTACATGCGCACGGCACGCGCCAAGGGGCTGCCTGAGCGTCTGGTGATCCTGAAACACGGGCTGCGCAACGCATCAATCACGGTGCTGTCGGTACTGGGGCTTCAGGTGGCTGCCCTTGCTGCGGCAGGATCAGTGGTGGTCGAGTCGATCTTTGCCTGGCCGGGCATTGGCGACATGCTGGTCCGCGCAGCGCTGACCCGCGACTATCCCGTGCTCCAATTCGGCGTGCTGACGGTCGCCATCGCCGTGATCGCCATCAACACCCTGGTGGATCTGGCCTATGCTTGGGCGGACCCCCGGCTGCGGCAGGCGGGGAGGGTCTGAACGATGACCGTCGCCGTTTCCGCATCCCGTCCAGTCCTGATTGCCGCTCTGCGTGACTTATGGGCCGATGCCACGCCGATGCAGCGATTTGCGGTCGGTCTGGGCGTTTCCCTTGCCCTTCTGGCCATGGCAACCCCGCTGATCGCCCCGTTCGACCCCAACGCGCAAAGCCTGCTATCGCGTCTGCGCCCGCCCATCGGGTTCGACCGCGCCAAGCCCGATTACCTGCTGGGCACGGATGAGCTGGGCCGCGATATGCTGTCGCGCTGCCTTTACGGATTGCGCCTGACGCTGACACTGGCGGCGCTTGGTTCAGTGATCGGGTTGCTGTTTGGCGGTTCGCTGGGCGTGGTGGCGGGCGTGGTGGGCGGGCGCACCGATACCGTCATCATGGCGGCAGTCGACACGCAGATCGCCGTGCCCTTCACCTTGATCGCCATTTTCCTGCTAACCCTTCTTGGCCACTCGATCACCGTGATGGTCTTTGTTCTGGCGCTGTACGGCTGGGAAAACTACGCCCGCATTCTGCGCGGTGAGACGCGCAAGCTGATGCGGATGCCGTTCATCGAGGCCGCGCGAGCCGCCGGGGCCACTCCGGCCCGTATCGCCCGCCGCCATCTGCTGCCAAACCTGATGTCACCCATCGTTGTGCAGTTCACCCTGTCGTTTTCCAACATCATCCTGCTGGAAAGCACCCTCTCGTTCCTTGGTCTTGGCGTGCAACCCCCGACGGCAACCCTTGGCGCGATGGTGGGCGCAGGGCGCGACTACATGCCGACCCAGCCTTGGATCGTGATCGCGCCAGCCGTGCTGATCCTGATCGTCACCTTCGCCGTCCAGACCCTTGGCGACTGGATGCGCGACCGCGCCGATGTGCGCCTGCGCCCCCGCTGATCCCCTTCAACCCCGGAATTTGACCCCATGGAGACTGCAACATGAAATACCTGCTGACAGCCACCGCCCTGACGGCCTTGATGGTCACACAAGGCTTTGCGACCGAACTCAAGGTCGCAGCAGCCAACGTATCAAGCTATCTCGACCCCGGCCGCGACCATTCCAACGTCGGATCGCAGTTCTATTTCAACACATTCGATCCCCTGATCCACAAGGATTACTCCACCGCCGAGGCCAAGTGGGTTCCCGGCCTTGCCTCCGAATGGAAGCTGATCGACGACAAGACGATGGAGCTAAAACTCCGCCAAGGCGTCACCTTCCAGAACGGCGAGGCAATGACGGCTGATGACGTCGTCTTCTCACTCAACCGGATGTATCAGGCCACCTTTGCCCCCTATCAGGTGCGGTCGCGCGACCGTCTGGAAAACTTTGCCGGTGCGGAAAAGGTTGATGACCACACGGTCCGCATCATCGTCAAGCGCCCCGAACCGCTGTGGGAAACCCTGCTGAACCTGCAGCAGGTCTTCATCATCCCCGAAGACTATACCAAGGGACTGACCGGCGATCCGATGGTGGCCGAAGACAGCGATTATGAGGCCTTCTCCCTCGCTCCCGTCGGCACCGGCCCGTATGCCGTGTCGGAATTCGTGCCGGGGCAGAAGCTGGTCTGGACCCGCTTTGACGGTTTCTGGGGCGACAAGGCGCCGTTGGAAAAGGTCACCGTCACGCGCGTACCGGAAATCGCAAGCCGACTGACCGCTCTGAAGACCGGCGAGGTGGACATGATCACCAACGTCGCCCCCGATCAGCTGGCGCTGGTAGACTCCGAGCCGAACATGCACGCCGAGGGCCGCGCGACCGCGCTCTTCCACGTCATGATCATGAACGTGAACCACCCCAAGCTGAAGGATCCCCGCATCCGTCAGGCAATGTCGCTGGCCATCGACCGCGACACGCTGAACGAGGCGCTGTGGCTCGGCAAGGCCATCGTGCCCTCGACCCACACGATGGCAGAGTTCGGCGCTCTATACATGCCGGACCTGAAGACCTTCGAATACGATCCCGAACGCGCCAAGGCCCTGCTGGCCGAAGCCGGCTATGACGGGTTCGAGATCACCTTTGACACTGACCCGGTCTACTACACCAACGGCCTGTTGGCCGCCCAGGCCATCCAGGAAATGTGGGCTACCGTCGGCATCAAATCCCGCATTGACGTTGATGAAAAGTGGACGGGCAACGACCCAGAGATGATGGCGCGGAACTGGTCGAACCCGATGTACTTCGCCGACCCCTTCGGAAGCTTCGGGGTGATGTGGGCGCCGGGCGGCCCGTCAGAATCCGAAGGCCGCTTCAACACGGATGCGGCCTATGCCGCCTCGTGGGACAAGTTCCGCTATTCGTCGGACATTGATACCCGGCGCGCTGCCTATGCCGAGTTGATGGAGCGGATCAAGCAGGACCCGCCGGTTCTGCCGCTCTACCAGCCCTATGAATCCTGGGCGATGCGCACGGGTGTGACCTGGGTTCCGCAGGCGGGCCACATTCCCTACGTGCTCGATTTCCGGTCAGGGGCCATCACCGTCGACGCCTCCAACTGAGCCAGTCCGCCCGCCGCTTGTCTGCGGCGGGCGGTCCTCATTCCAAGGATCCCTGCATGACCTTCCGCCTTGCCATCGTGGCCGATATCCACCACGGCCTGCCATCGACCACCAAGCGCGGCGATGCTGCGATGGACCTGATGGCCAAATTTGCCCGCTTTGCCGCCGATGCCGGTGCGACGCATGTGATCGACCTTGGCGACCGGATTTCCGATGTGGATCACGCCACCGACCTTCGGCTGGAAGCCGAGGTGGCCGATGCCTTCCGTGCCGTAAAGGCCCCGATCTGGCACATCTGCGGCAACCACGACCGCGACCACCTGAGCGTTTCCGAAAACGAGGCGATCCTGGGCCAACGCCTAGGGAACGAGACGCACGACATCGATGGTTGGCGGCTGGTGATCTGGCGTGCCGATGCCAAGATCTATCGCGACACGGCCTCCCACGGCTTCATTCTGCGCGAGGCCGATCTTCTGTGGCTGTCGCGCGTCGCCCAGAACGCCGACCGTCCGCTTCTGGTGCTCAGCCATGTGCCGGTGTCGGGCCATGCCCAGACCGGGAACTATTACTTCCAGAACAACCCCGATGCTTCGGTCTACCCAATGGCCGACCGCGCCCGCACGGCGTTGGCGCAGGCCCGCGTGCCGGTCGTTTGCCTGTCGGGACATGTGCACTGGAACACGGTGACGACGATCGATGGGATCACCCATCTGACCCAGCAATCGCTGACCGAAAGCTTCACCACCAAGGGCGAGCCCTGCGGCGCGATGGGAATTATCGAGTTGAGTGAGACGGTCAGTTGGCGCGTCGAAGGGGCCGATCCCTTTGCCTTTACCTTCCGCCCGACATCCACCCGCTGGACGCCGCCTTTGCCCGATTTCAACCAGCACCCCGAGTTGCGGCCGCGCCGCCCCACTGCGGGATAGGCCGATGACCGACCTGCTCCGCGTTCAGAACCTGCACCTTTCCTTCGGCTCGCATATCGCCGTCCACGACCTGTCATTCACGGTGGGCCGGGGGGAAACGGTGGCACTGGTGGGCGAAAGCGGATCCGGCAAATCGGCGACGGCTCTGGCGATCCTGCGGCTGATCGAACGCGAGGGTGGGGCGATCACCGGCGGGGCCATCCATCTGGGCGACACCGATCTGGTGACGCTGGACGAGGCGCGTTTGCGCGCCATCCGGGGCAACCGGATCGCCATGGTGTTTCAGGAGCCGATGACGGCCCTGAACCCGGTGATCAGCCTGGGCGAGCAGGTGAAGGAAGTGCTGCGCCAGCACCAGGGCCTGTCTGAGAATACGGCGAAGTCTGCGGCCATCGCGGCCTTGGAACGGGTGAAAATCCCCGAACCAGAGCGCCGCCTGCGGCAATTCCCGCATGAGCTTTCTGGCGGTTTGCGCCAGCGTGTGATGATCGCGATGGCGCTGGCTTGTCAGCCGGACCTGCTGATCTGTGACGAGCCGACGACCGCGCTCGACGTCACTACACAGGCCGAAATTCTGTCGCTGATCAAGGTCTTGCAGGCCGATCTCGGCATGGGCGTTCTGTTCATCACCCACGATATGGGCGTGGTAGCCGAAATCGCCGATCGGGTCGTCGTGTTGCGCAGGGGGGTGTGCGAAGAACAAGGGCCTGTCGGGCGGATTTTCGCAGCCCCCAACGCCGATTACACGCGCCTGTTGATGGCAGCAACGCCCAAGCTGGGCAGCGGCGCGCCAAAACCCCTGCGCAACCCCACGCCCATCTTGCGCGCCGAAAATCTGAGCGTCCGCTTTCCCGTCCGGCGCAGTGTCTGGCCGGGCGGCAATCAGGATTACCACGCGGTGACACAGGTTTCCCTGACCATTGGCAGGGGGGAAACGCTTGGCCTTGTAGGGGAATCCGGCTGCGGGAAATCGACGCTCGCGCGCGCCATTCTGCGGCTGATCGAGCCGGATGCGGGGCGGATCACGATGGCAGGGCGTGACATCACGGCCCTGCCCCCGCATGCCTTGCGGGGTGAACGGCAGCATGCACAGATCGTCTTTCAAGACCCGTATGCCAGCCTGAACCCTCGCCTGCCGGTGCTGGACCTGATCACCGAACCCGCGCTGATCCATGGCAAGGTGGCTCCGGCAAGCCGCCGCGCGATGGCCGAGGCGCTGTTGGCCAAGGTCGGGCTTGTGGCAGCGGATGCGGACCGGTTTCCCCATCAGTTTTCGGGAGGCCAGCGCCAGCGCCTGTGCATTGCCCGCGCGCTGTCGGTCTCTCCCGATCTGATCGTGGCCGATGAGGCGGTGTCGGCCCTCGATGTCTCGATCGCGCGGCAGATCACCGATCTGATGGCCCAGTTGCAGCGCGATGAGGGGCTGGCGTTTCTGTTCATCAGCCATGACATCGCGGTGGTCGAGCGTGTCAGCCACCGGATCGCGGTGATGTTCGCGGGCCAGATCGTCGAAACCGGGCCGACCGATCTTGTCCTGCGCAACCCCCAACATCCCTATACCCGCCGACTGTTGTCTGCGGTGCCAGTGCCCGATCCCGCACGCAGGGGCCGTGTGCGTGCGGTGGCGCTGTCGGTCGCGCCCCCGAAGCTGACCTTTCCTGTCGGTCAACACCCCGCCCGGAACCCGCTGGTCGAGGTGTCGCCGGGTCATTTCGTGGCGCAACGCGGGCTCGATTTTTCCGTGCCGCCGCTTGATCCGCCCGTTCGCGCAGCGGGCGCCATCGCAGCGTCCGTGTCGCTGCACAGCCATTGAAGGGACGGGACATGAATATCGAAACACGCCCCAAACCGCACTGTGCAGGCGCACAGCTCCCGACCGAAGCAAACCAGCCGTTTCTGCGACTGGAAAACCTTCGTGTCAGTTTCGATGGCACGCCTGCGGTTCAGAGCGTGTCGTTGCAGATCGCCAAGGGCGAGGCCTTGGGTCTGGTTGGCGAAAGCGGGTCTGGCAAATCGGTGACCTGGCTTGCCACCCTTGGGCTTTTGTCCGGGCGCGTCGGCGTGAACGGGCGCGCAATGTTGAACGGGCGCGATCTGCTGACCTTGCCCGAGGCGCAGATGGCCCGCATCCGGGGCGGGCAGATCGCGATGATCTTTCAGGACCCGGCTTCGGCCTTGAACCCGCTGATGACGATCAGGGGTCAGATGGGGGAGGTGCTGGCGCTTCATCAGGGCCTGTCTGGCCGTGCGATCACTGCCGAGGCGCGCAGGCTGCTTGATCTTGTGGGCATCCCGGATGCGGGCGCGCGCCTCTCGGCATATCCGCATGAGTTTTCGGGCGGACAAAGCCAGCGGGTGATGATCGCCATGGCCCTTGCGGGCCGCCCGGATCTGTTGATCGCGGACGAACCGACGACGGCGCTGGATGTGACGATCCAGGCGCAGATTCTGGATCTTCTGGGGCTCGTGCAAGCCGAGACAGGCATGGCCATGGTGCTGATCAGCCACGATCTGGGCGTCGTGGCCCAGACCTGCGACCGCGTCGCGGTGATGTACGCGGGCCATATTGTCGAGGTCGCCCCGGCGGCGGCGCTGTTTGAGGACGCGGCCCACCCCTACACCGCTGCATTGATCTCTGCCCTGCCAAGGGTGGCGGGTCCGCGCACCCGCCTGACCGAGATTGCGGGAACCCTACCCGATCCCAAGACCCCGGAACCGGGCTGCGCCTTTGCGCCACGCTGCGGGCAGGTCGAGGCTCCTTGCCGCGCGGCAGCACCGCCAATGGCGCTGTTCGCCCCTGCACGGGCATCAGCCTGCCCGGTGAGCCTCGCCAATCGAAAAAAGAGGGCAGACCATTGACCACCCCCGTGCTGTTCGCGCAATCCTTGGCCCGCATCTATGCCACCAAGCCGGGTCTTTGGAACAAATCCCGGCCGGTTCGTGCAGTGGATAATGTCTCGCTCAGCGTGGGTAAGGGCGAAACGCTGGGCGTTGTCGGCGAATCCGGTTCGGGCAAATCGACCACAGGCCGGATGCTATTGGGGCTGGAGACGCCGGACAGCGGCGCGGTCCATTTCAACGGCACCCCCCTTCCCCCCCACGGCACCGCCGCCTGGCGGGCGCAGCGGATGCGGATGCAGATGATTTTTCAGGACCCGATGGCCGCGCTTGATCGGCGTCTGTCCATCGCTGCACAGGTCGCCGAACCCTTGACGATCCATGCCATCGGCAACTCGCAGGCAAAGGAACAGCGCGTGCGGGAGTTGCTGGACGCCGTCGGGCTGAGCCGCGATCTCGCACGCCGTTACCCGCATGAGGTGTCTGGCGGCCAACGGCAAAGGGCGGTCATTGCCCGTGCGCTAGCCACCGAACCCGACCTGCTGGTCTGTGATGAACCGGTATCGGCGCTCGATGTCTCGGTTCAGGCGCAGGTGTTGAACCTTCTGGGCGATCTACAGGCACGTCTTGGCCTGACGATGGTGTTCATCAGCCACGATCTGCGGGTGGTCCGTCAGGTCAGTCACCGGATTGCCGTGATGTATCTGGGCCGGATCGTCGAAGAAGGCGATGCTGACGATCTTTTCGCCCGCCCCGGCCACCCTTACACACGCGCCCTCGTCTCGGCGGCCCCGACGCCCGGCAAACCCGCAGCAGACCGGATCATCCTGCGCGGGGATCCCCCGAACCCGGCCAACCGCCCATCGGGCTGCGCGTTTCACCCCCGCTGCCCCGCCGTGATGGACAACTGCCGCAGCGGCGCACCGCCCACCCTGATGACAACCGGACCACGGCGACGGATCGCCTGCCATCTTTCCCAACCGATGACGAAAAGGGGCGCGGCATGACGCTGCAAAGCCTGATCGCCATTTTTTACCGGTTCCTGCGCGCCGTCTTTACGCTGTTGTTCTGCGTGACGCTGGTATTCGTCGTCCTGCGCACGGCAGGCGACCCGGCCGAGCAGTTGCTGCCACCCGAAACACCGCCCGATGTTGTGCAATCTTACCGCGAGGCCTGGGGGCTGGATCGGCCGATCCTTCTGCAAT
>JBBSBE010000136.1:0-10031 GCA_038251625.1 Rhodobacterales bacterium | reverse complement strand
GTCCAGCGTGTCGAAGGCGCGGTCGAGTGATCCACACGGCCGAGCACCTGTGCGGGCACGCGATTTTACCAAACTGCCATTTCAGGTGAATGTGAACGAGAATTCGGCTTCATGGGTACGTTTCATTCAGAAGGTGCAGCGGCGCGTATCATTCAGCGAGATCCGTGAACCAGGCATGGCTCGTTGCCTTGACCTCGGCGATCAGGACCATGATCCGCGACAGATGCCGTGTCATCGCCTCGGCAGCGGCGTCGGGGTCGTGCCCTGCGATGGCGTCGAGGATCGCGATATGTTCGCCAAGGGCCAGGCGTTGGGATTGGGCGCTGAGCGACAGCATACGGATGCGGTCCATGTGTGCCTTGCTTTCATGGATCAAATCCCAGACGTATCCAACCCGGGCCTGAACACAGATTTCGCGGTGGAACTGGTCATCAAGAGCATGGAACCGGGCGCGGTCCTGCGCTTCGATCGCGGCCCTCTGCTCGTCAATCAGACGCTCAAGCTTTGCAAGGCCGGAGGCGTTCAGGATTTCGCAGACGGTGCGCGTGGTCTGCACCTCAAGGGCGGTACGGATGAACCGCGCGCGCAGCACCGCTTCTTCCGAGATCAGGCTGACCGTCGTGCCACTTTGCGGGCGAATCTGAAGAAACCCCAACTTTGACAGGTGCTTGAACGCCTCGCGTACAGGTTGGCGCGACACGCCCATGCGTTTGGCGACATCAGCCTCTGATATCCGCGTGCCCGGCCGCAACTCAAGCGTCAGGATGCGCTGCTGCAGCGCATCAAAAACCTTGTCTGCAACCGTCGGGGTGGTCACCTGACGGATCAACGGAAGGGTCAGTTCGCTTTCGGCCATGTCTGAAACCTGTCCCTTCATCGCGGCCCTCCCCCGGTCTGCTTAGCTCTGCCAGCACGCTCGATCAAAATACAGGTCATTCTCAATCGCATAACTGGGATACTAGTTGACCAGAATAACCTGAGCCCCTAGCTTGTCAATATCAACGACGGCGGGCCGACCGAATCGGTCGCATGGAACTCTGGGAGGGGGCACCGTGCTCGACAGTAATCGGCTGTTTCCTACAGATCCGGGCGTTCGCAATCTGGCGCGTCGTCTTTACGACGATGTCCGGGACCTTCCACTGATCAGCCCGCACGGTCACACCGATCCGCGCTGGTTTGCCGAAAACCTGCCCTTCCCCGACCCTGCGCAACTGTTCGTCACGCCCGATCACTACGTGTTCCGTATGCTGCACAGTCAGGGCATTCCGCTGGAGGCTTTGGGTGTGCCGCGGGCGGATGGCGGCCCGACCGAACAGGACCCGCGGAAGATCTGGCGGCTCTTCGCAGAGAACTATTACCTCTTCCGCGCCACCCCTTCGAGCCTGTGGATCGAGCATGCCTTTCAGGAGGTGTTCGGCATCAGCCAGCGCCTGTCAGCATCGACGGCCGATGCAATCTACGATCAGATCGCGGACTGTCTGATGCAAGACGCCTTTCGCCCCCGCGCTCTATTCGAGCAGTTCAACATCGAGGCGATCTCGACTACGGAAAGCGCGCTTGATGACCTGCGCTGGCACCGGATGATCCGGGACAGCGGTTGGGTTGGCAAGGTGGTCACCGCCTATCGCCCGGACGCAGTGGTGGACCCCAATTTCGACGGCTTTGCCGCGAACGTCGAGCAGCTCGGCGCGCTGACTGGCGAAGATACAGCGACATGGGCCGGGTATCTGGCGGCGCACCACACGCGGCGACAGTTCTTCAAGAGCTTTGGCGCCACTTCGAGCGACCACGGCCACCCAACCGCACGCACCGAAGACCTGCCGCAGGCCGAGGCCGCGCGTCTGTTTGCCAAGGCGCGGAGCGGCCAATGCACCCCCGCCGAGGCAGATGCCTTTCGCGGCCAGATGCTGACCGAGATGGCGAAGATGAGTCTTGAGGACGGGCTGGTCCTGCAAATTCACCCCGGATCAGCACGCAACCATTCCGCCGATATCATGGCCCGGTTCGGACGCGACAAAGGGTACGATATCCCGACCTGCACCGATTATGTCACCGCGCTGCGCCCGCTGTTGAATGCGGTCGGTGGACGGGCCGATCTGACGGTGATCCTGTTTACCCTCGACGAAACTGCCTATGCCCGCGAACTGGCCCCGCTGGCCGGGGTTTACCCCGCGCTGAAGCTGGGGCCCGCGTGGTGGTTCCATGACAGCTATGAAGGCATGATGCGGTTTCGCGAGATGACGACCGAAACCGCCGGATTCTACAACACCGTCGGGTTCAACGACGATACCCGCGCCTTTTGTTCCATTCCCGCCCGCCATGACGTGGCCCGGCGCGTGGATTCGAGCTTTCTCGCCACGCTGGTTGCTACCGGGCGGCTGGCCGAGGACGACGCATTCGAGGTCGCGCATGACCTCGCATATCGGCTTGCAAAGCAGGCCTATCGGCTCTGAGAGCCACACCAGGGAGGAGACACCATGACCTTGTTCAGAACAACATTGGCCGGACTTCTGGCCACCGCTGCCATGGCTTCGGCAGTTGCCGCATGCGATGTGACCCTGCGATCATCCGACACCCATCCCGATGGCTATCCGACGGTGGAGGCGGTCAAGGCGATGGGAAAGATGGTCGAGGAACGCACGGCAGGGCGCGTCTGCATCGAGATATTTTCCTCGGGCCAGTTGGGCGAGGAGAAGGACACCATCGAACAGACGCAATTCGGTGTGATCGACATGAACCGCGTCAGCCTTGGGCCGTTCAACAACATCATTCCGGAAACGCAGATCCCGTCGCTGCCCTATATCTTTCGGTCGACCGAACACATGCACCACGTCATGGACGGCCCCGTCGGGCAGGAAATTCTGGATGCATTCAGCGCGCATGACCTGATCGGGCTGGCCTTCTACGATGGCGGATCGCGGTCGTTCTACAACTCCCAGCACCCGATTGCTTCGGTCGCGGATCTGGCGGGAATGAAGTTCCGCGTCATGCAGTCGGACATGTTCGTCGACATGGTTGCGGCTCTTGGCGCCAACGCAACGCCGATGCCTTACGGCGAGGTCTATTCCTCGATCCAGACCGGCGTCATCGACGGGGCCGAGAACAACTGGCCCTCTTATGACACCTCGGGCCATTTCGAGGTCGCCAAATACTACACGCTTGATCAGCACCTGATCGTGCCGGAAGTGCTGGTCATATCGAAACTGTCCTGGGAGAAGCTGAGTGCCGAGGATCAGGCGGTTGTCCGTCAGGCGGCCCGCGACTCCGTGCCGGTGATGCGCGAACTTTGGGATGCGCAGGAAAAGGTATCGCAGGACAAGCTTTTGGCGGCGGGGGTCGAGGTGATTACCGATATCGACAAGACGCCGTTCATCGAGGCGATGGTCCCGGTTTACAAGAAATATGTGACCACGCCCGCGCTTCAGGACATGGTCGCCCGGATTCAGGCGACGGAATAACCCACAGATCGGCCCGCGCTGCGTCGGCGCGGGCCGAACCTCTATCCAAAGGCGAACACCGTGTTGAAAATCGCGCAGGTTACCGGGCTGTTGGCCCGTCTGGCCTTGTATATCTCCGGGGCGGGTCTGGTCTTGATGACTGCGATCATCGCAGCGCAGGTCGTGTCGCGCTATGTGCTGAATTCCAGCCTGACATGGAGCGAACCTGCCGCAGTGATGATCATGGGCTGGTTCATCTTTCTTGGCGCAGCCGTCGGCATCCGGGAGGGGTATCATCTGTCTTTTGACGTGCTGCTTCACGTTCTGCCAGAGCGCGCCAAGCTGGTTCTCTTTTCCCTGTCCGATCTGGTGGTCGGGGCCTTTGGTGGCGGCATGATCTGGTTCGGCGGGCAGCTTGCCGCCAAGACGGCGGGCAACCAGTTGCCGAGCTTGGGCATTTCCGGCGCCTTCGATTTCATCCCCATTGTCGGCGGCGGGGTCCTCGTCGTGTTGTTCTCGCTCGAACGCATTGCCCGGCGTGCAGCAGGCCTGCCAACCGCCCGCTTTGGCGATGATGCGATCGAGGATTGAGATGGAGCTTTATGTCCTCTTCGGTTCGTTCGTCGTGCTCTTGCTGATCGGCACACCGGTGGCCTTTTGCCTTGGCGTGTCGTCCTTCGCGACGGTCCTCTATCTTGGCCTGCCGCCGGTCGTGGTGTTCCAGAGGCTCAATTCCGGCGTGTCGGTCTTTGCACTGATGGCCATCCCGTTCTTCATCTTCGCGGGCGATCTGATGGTGCGTGGCGACATTGCCCGCAGGCTGGTGGCACTGGCGGGCGCGATGGTCGGCCACCTTCGCGGCGGCCTTGGTCAGGTCAATGTGCTGGCAAGCGTGATGTTCGGCGGGGTTTCCGGCTCGGCCGCGGCGGACGCGAGTGCCGTAGGCGGCCTGATGGTGCCGCAGATGAAGGCGCGGGGGTATGACGTCGACTATGCCGTCAATCTGACGGTGGTGGGCTCGATCATCGCGCTTCTGATCCCGCCAAGCCACAACATGATCATCTATTCCATTTCGGCGGGCGGCAAGATTTCCATTGCCGACCTCTTCACCGCGGGGATCATCCCGGGCTTTCTGCTGGCGCTGTCATTGATGGTCGCCGCCTATCTTGTCGCCAAGAAGCGGGGCTATCCGACCGAGCCCTTTCCCGGTTTCGCCGCGTTGGGCCATATTTTCCTATCGGCCGTGCCGGGTCTGATCCTTGTCGCGATCATCTTTGGCGGGGTGCGTTCGGGCGTCTTCACCGCGTCGGAATCGTCCAACATTGCGGTCGTCTATGCGATGCTGGTCACCTTTTTCGTCTACCGTTCGCTCAGTTGGCACGATTTCATCGAGGCAACCTTTGCGGCAGTGCGGACGACGGCGATGGTATTGATGGTGATCGGTTGCGCGGCATCCTTTGGATGGCTTCTGGCCTATACCCGGGTGCCTGCGCAGATGGTGGCACTGCTTCAGGGGCTTTCCGACAATCCGCTGGTGATCCTTTTGATGATGAATGTGGTGCTGCTGATCCTTGGCACGTTCATGGACATGTCGCCCCTGATCGTCATCACAACGCCGATCTTTCTGCCCGTGGCGCAGGCCTTCGGCGTTGACCCGGTGCATTTCGGCGTGATCCTGATCCTGAACCTTGGGATCGGGCTTTGCACACCACCGGTCGGCGCGGTCTTGTTCGTCGGCTGCGCCGTGGGCCGCATACCGATCTCGCAGGCGATGCGGACGATCTGGCCGTTCTATGGCGCCGCGTTCGCCACGTTGATGCTTGTCACCTATATTCCGGCGCTGTCGCTCTGGCTCCCGTCACTCTTTCACTGAGGCCCCGCATGGCGCATCCCATCGTCCCAACCGATCCCGGCGTCACGCGGCAGGTTCTGGCCGAAACCGCCGACATGATGGTCGTGGCATTCCGCTTCGAAGCCGGGGCCGAGGGGAGGCTGCACCAACATCCGAACGTGCAATCGACTTATGTCGAAAAGGGCCGCTTCACCTTCACGCTGGACGGCACGGACCATGATCTTGTTGCCGGTGACAGCCTGATCATCCCCTCCGGCAGGTCGCACGGCTGCCTGTGCCATGACGCAGGAACGCTGATCGACACTTTCTCCCCGCGCCGCGACGATTTTCTGTGAAGCGAAGGACGTTCCATGCTCAAGACCGAGACCCGCCATGCCATCGACCCTGTCAGCGCAAAATCGCTGGATACAGACCGGCTGCGCGCGCATTTCCATGTAGGGGGCCTGTTCGCTGACGGTGAGATCAAACTGGTCTACAGCCACTACGACCGGATGATCCTGGGCTCGGCGGTGCCTGCGGGTGGCCCCCTCACCCTTGATCGCATGGCCGAAACCGGCACGCCCTCATTCCTTGATCGCCGCGAGATGGCCGTGCTGAATATCGGCGACACCGGAACCGTGCGCGTCGGGGGCCGGGCATACCTGCTGGAGAACGGCGAAGTGGTCTATGTCGGAATGGGTGCCGGGGCTGTGATCTTTGATGGGGCGGGACGGTTCTACATCCTGTCTGCCCCAGCGCATCAGACCTACCCGACGCGCCTGATCACGCTGGCAGATGCACGCCGCGTCGAATTGGGTGCCCGCGAGACCGCCAATGAGCGGGTCATCATTCAGTTCCTGCACCCGGAAGTTTGCCAAAGCTGCCAGCTTCTGATGGGCTATACCCAGTTCACTGAAGGATCGGTCTGGAACACCATGCCCGCCCATCTGCACGACCGCCGGATGGAGGCCTATCTCTATTTCGGGCTTCCTGAAACCGCGCGCGTCTTCCACCTGATGGGCGAGCCGTCCGAGACGCGCCACATCGTCATGGCCAATGAAGAGGCAGTTATCTCGCCACCCTGGTCGATCCATGCCGGGGCGGGTACAGCCTCTTACACGTTCTGTTGGGCGATGGCCGGTGACAATGTCGATTTCACGGATATGGACATGGTCGCGATGGAGAGACTGCGATGAGCATGTTTTCGCTTCAGGGCCGTGTCGCGCTCGTGACGGGTGCCAATACCGGCATCGGGCAGGCGATTGCAAACGGGATGGCGCAGGCGGGGGCCGAGGTGATCTGCGCCGGGCGCCGCATGTCCGAAGAGACCGTCGCGCTGATCACAAGCGCGGGTGGCACGGCATCCCAGATCGTCACGGATTTTGCCGACCCGATGGCGGGGCAGACCCTTTTCCACGGGCGAGAGATCGACATCCTGGTGAACAACGCGGGCATCATCCGCCGCGCCGACGCAGTGGACTTTTCCGAGGCCGACTGGGACGACGTGATGGATGTCAATCTCAAGGCAGCCTTCTTCACGACGCAGGCCTTTGGAAAGGCGATCCTCGCGCGCGGCGGTCAGGGCGCCGTCGTCAACATTGCCTCGCTTTTGTCCTTCCAGGGCGGCATCCGTGTGCCGTCTTACACCGCGTCGAAACATGGCCTTGCCGGACTGACAAAGCTTTTGGCCAATGAATGGGCGGCGCGCGGCATCAACGTCAACGCCGTCGCACCCGGCTACATCGAGACCAGCAATACCGAAGCCCTGCGCGCCGACCCCGCGCGCAACAAGGCGATCCTTGAACGTATCCCGGCCGGTCGCTGGGGGCAGGCAGAGGATATCGCAGGCGCGGCGATATTCCTTTGCACCCCTGCGGCGCGCTATGTGCATGGCGCGATCCTCAACGTCGACGGAGGCTGGCTTGCGCGCTGACGGGCCGGTCCCCATTGGTGCCGGACGCCCGGCGACCGGGATCGTCCATCTTGGCCTTGGGGCGTTCTTTCGCGGCTTCGGGTGTGTCTATGTCGCCGATGCGATGGAGGCCTCGGGCGGTGACTGGGGGATCATTGGCGTTTGCCTGCGCAGCCCCGATACCCGCAATGCGCTCCACCCCCGGGATTGGGCCTATACCTCTGTATCGCTTGGCAAAGCTGGCGAGGTGATCCGCGATATCACGGTGGTGAACGATGTTCTGGTCGCCCCCGAGAACCCCCGCGCGGTACTGGCGGCGATGGCCGATCCGGGCGTCAGGATCGTCACGCTGACGGTGACTGAAAAGGGCTATTGCCACAACCCGGCAACCGGGGCGTTGAACCCTGAACACCCCGATATCCGGCACGATCTGGCCCATGATCTGCCGGTCTCGGCCCTTGGTTATCTGGTGCGCGCCTTGCAAATGCGGCGCATCGCTGGATACGCGCCGTTCACGGTTCTGACCTGCGATAACCTGCCCAGGAACGGCACGCTGGTAAGGGGTCTGGTCCTGGCACTGGCGCGGCGGATCGACCCTGCTCTGGCTGACTGGATCGCAAGCGAAGGGCGGTTCCCCTCAACCATGGTCGACAGGATCACCCCCGCCACGACAGACGCCGATATAGCCCGCATTGCGGCGCTGACTGGCTACCGCGATCTTGCCCCGGTGCTGCACGAACCCTTTTCGCAATGGGCTGTGGAGGATGATTTCGTCGAAGGCGCGCGCCCCGATCTGGCCGCCGCTGGGGTCGAGATGGTCGCGGATGTCACAGCGCATGAGCGTATGAAGCTGCGCATGCTGAACGGCACCCACTCGGCACTGGCCTACACGGGCTATCTGGCCGGTCATCAGACGATTGCCGAAACCATGGCCGATCCGGTCTTTGTCGCCTATGTCCGGCGCCTGTGGTCCGAGATCATGCCCGCAGTCGTGGCCCCGGCGGGCGTAAGCCTGCCGGACTATGCCGATGCGCTGCTTGCGCGCTATTCCAATCCGGCCATTCGCCACCGGACGTGGCAGATCGCCATGGATGGCAGCCAGAAACTGCCGCAACGCCTGCTTGGCACGCTGCGCGACATGGTTGATGCCGAAGGTGCGGCAGACGGGCTCTGCCTCGCTGTGGCGGCATGGATGCGGTATGTCGGCGGCACCGATGAGGCTGGTCAAACCATTGACGTCAGGGATCCTTTGGCCGACCGGCTGCGTGCCCTCTCGGCTTCGTCCGAAACACCGGAAGGAAAGGTTGCGGCGCTTTTATCGGTGACAGAGGTTTTCCCGCCTGATCTGGCAGCGCGGCTTCGCGGCCCTGTCAGCGCTGCGGCAAACCGGCTTTGGGCCATTGGCGCGAGAGCCGCCGCAGCAGAGGTGGCGGTATGATCGAAAGCTGGCGCTGGTATGGCGATCTTGATGCGATCTCGCTTGCGGAAGTGGCCCAGACCGGGGCAAGCGGCATTGTCACCGCACTTCACGAAATTCCCTACGGCGAGGTCTGGCCCCAAGACGTGATCGCCACGCGGAAGGCGCGGGTCGAGCAAGCGGGTTTTGCCTGGGTCGTGGTCGAAAGCCTGCCGGTGCACGAGCGCATCAAGAAGGGTGACGGCGATCTGTCTTTTCTCTTCGCCAACTACCGACAGTCGATGGCCAATCTGGCCGCCGAAGGTGTGACGACGATCTGCTACAACTTCATGCCTTTGCTGGACTGGACCCGCACCGATCTGGCTGCACCCGTCGCCGGAGGTGCCACCTGCCTGCGGTTTGATGCGGTGCGCATGGCCGCCTTCGAAATCCATATGCTGGAGCGCTATGCTGCAGAGGCAGACTACCCGAGGGAGGTGCAGCGCAAGGCGGCAATCTGGTTTCAGGGCGCCACCGATGCGGACCGCGACGCCCTTTTGGCCGCGATCATGGCCGGATTGCCCGGTGCTTTCGACCGCTACGACATCGCCGGTCTGCGGCGTGCGCTTGCCGCCTACGAGGGGATCGACCGCGACACCCTGCGTAGCAATTTCAAGCGCTTTCTTGATGAGGTCGTGCCCGCCGCCGAGGATTTGGGCATCCTGCTCTGCGTCCATCCCGATGACCCACCGCGCGATATTCTGGGGCTGCCGCGCATCGTCTCAACCGGTGAGGACCTGTCTTGGGTGTTGGCCGCGCATGACCGGCCAGCCAATGGCATCACCTTGTGTTCCGGATCGCTCGGCGCCAATCCGGACAACGATGTGCCCGCGATTGCCACTGCTGTCGCTGATCGCATCCATTTCGCCCATTTGCGCAATGTGCGCAAAGAGCTGGACGGGTCATTCGAGGAAGCGTCCCATCTGGACGGTGACACAGAGATGGTGGCGCTGATCCGCGTGCTTTTGCAGGAAGAGCGCCGCCGCCGCGATGCCGGGCGCCGCGATCATGCGATTCCGTTCCGGCCGGACCATGGCCATCACATGCTGTCGGATCTGAGCCGCGATCTGATCCCCGGCTATCCGTTGATCGGCAGGCTGCGCGGTCTCGCCGAACTGCGCGGCGTCACGAGGGCCCTGACAGCACTGCAACGGGACTAACGCGCGGAAAAGCGGCTGTTAGTCTGCGTCTCCGGACCCTGATAGAATGTTTGGTGCGGGCAGGCAGAGGCGAACCAGCCTCTCTTTCGCCTATTGACCTGTGCCGATTCATTCATCCAGCCACGACCGGAGCCCAGTTGTCACTTACGCCCCTCGACGCGGTTTGAGCAATCGCCTGGCGCGAGGAACTTTGCTCGCGTGCAGCGGATCGGGCGATTTCGTTGGTCCGCCCCCG
>JBBSBE010000135.1:0-10043 GCA_038251625.1 Rhodobacterales bacterium | reverse complement strand
CACCACAACCTCGCAGCCAAGCCGCGTCAGCAGCCGGATCGTCGCGTCGTTGATGTCGGTGTTCAAAGCCTTCTGCGCGCAGCCCGTCATCAGCGCCACCCGCATGCGGGGCGCGCCTTCCGCCGCGAACGTCTGCGGATCATCGTTGCGGCTGATGGCCGGGATCACCTTTGGCGCCATCCGCAGCATGGCGCGCAGCCGCGCATCAGGCACCAGCGGGGCAAACGGCTTGCCGATCTTGGCCAGCAAAAGTGCCACCCGGAACCGCATCGGATAGGGGATGATCCGCGCCAGCACCGCCCGCAGCATCCGGTCCATGAAGGGCCGCCGATAGGTCTGCTCGATATATTCCCGCGCATGATCCACCAGATGCATGTAATGCACCCCCGACGGGCAGGTCGTCATGCAGGCAAGGCACGACAGGCAGCGGTCGATATGCTTGACCGTCTCGGCATCCGCCGGACGCCCCTTCTCCAGCATGTCCTTGATCAGGTAGATGCGCCCGCGTGGGCTGTCGAGTTCGTCGCCCAACACCTGATAGGTGGGGCAGGTCGCGGTGCAGAAGCCACAGTGGACGCAACTGCGCAAGATCTTGTTCGACCGCGCCGTGGCGGGGTCGGCAAGCTGCTCGGGCGAAAACATCGTCTGCACGTCAGAACACCCCCAGAAGCATCGCAAGCGGCACCATCGCCCCTGCCACGCATAGCCCTGCGATCAGCGGATAGCTGACCCGCCCCGCTGCCGCCACCCGCAACCCCTGCGCAAGCGCTGCCAGTGCCACCGCCCCGCCGAAAATCCACAGGATCGTGCGGCCAAACCCGGTGCCGTCATCCGGTGCCGCGCGCGGCACCACCAGCGCCACCATCACCGCCGCAACCGCAAGGCCGATCAGCGCGGGGCGCCCCGGCGGCAGCGTCACAAGCGACACGAAGGTGACAAGCGGCAGCAGAAGAAACGCAATCGCAATCGCCATATCAGCCCTCCATCAGGCCGGGGTTGAAAAGCCCCCTCGGATCGAATGTCGCCCGTAACCCCTTGGCAAGCGACACCAAAGCCGGGACCTCGGGGGAAAAGATCGCTTCGCCTTCCGCGCCGGGGCCCTGCCGCCACAGCGTCGCGTGCCCCCCCGCCAACGCCGCAGCGGCGCGCACCGCTTGCGCTCCGCCACCGGGGCAAAAAAGCCACAAGAGCCCCCCACCCCAATCCGCAATCGCAGCCTCCGCCACACCTGCCAGCGCGGCAACGACGCCCGGCGCGTCTGAGGGTTTCAGCATCACGCGCCAGACGGCGCCCGCGCGCGCCGCAAAGGGCGCCACGTCCCGCACCTCGCGCCACAGCGCCGCGCTCGGCTCGCCCTCTGCCACGTCCCAATCGCCCCCAAGCCGCGCGCGCAGCGCCTCGCGCCGATAGGCGACCGACGCCGCCAGCCCCTCCATCCTCAGCCGCGTCTCGCCCTCTCCCAGCGCCAGATGCGCAGCCCCCGACACCTCGAAGGGCGAGCCCAGCGCCACCGCCATCGCGGCAGCCCCGGCGGCCAGATCGTGGCCCCGCGCCACCAGCGTCACCTCTGCCTCCGGCGCGGGCAGCACCTTCAGACTGACCTCGGTCAACACCCCAAGGGTGCCCCGCGCCCCGGCCATCAGCTTCACAAGGTCATAGCCGGTAACATTCTTCATCACCCGCCCGCCGTTCTTCACCACCGCGCCGGTGCCATCGACGAAGCGCACACCCAAGAGGTGATCGCGGCACGCCCCCACCTGCACGCGCCGGGGGCCGGATGCATTGGCGGCCACCACCCCCCCGATGGTCGAGCCCCCGCCCGTACCCAGCAAGCCCCGCATGTCGGGCACCTCAAAGGCCAACCGCTGCCCTTCGGCCGCCAGCGCCGTCTCGACCTCCACCATCGGCGTCCCGGCCCCGGCCACCAAGGTCAGCGCGCCCGGCTCATAAAGGCTGATCCCCGCCATCCCGCCGGTTTCCAGCACCTCGCCCACACCCGCGCGCCCGATCCCGCGCGTGCCACCGCCACGCACCACGAACGGTCCGTTTGCACCGCGCACGATCTCGGCAAGCTCGGCTTCGCTGGCGGGCTTCATGCCTTGGTCCTTCTTCTTTGTTCCAAGTATCCTGCGGGGGATCCGGGGGGCGCAAAGCCACCCGGGGTCATCAGGCCGCGCGCCGTCCGGCACTCACACGCAGCGGAAACACCTTTCCGGGGTTCAAAAGCCACTGGGGATCGAACACGTCCTTCACCCGCATCTGCGCCTCCATATCCTCGGGCGCGAACTGCACGTCCATCAGGTCGCGCTTTTCGACACCCACGCCATGCTCGCCCGTCAGGCAACCGCCCACCTCGACGCAAAGCTTCAGGATCGCCGCCCCCATCTCTTCGCAAAGCTCCAGATCGCCAGGCTTGTTTGCGTCAAACAGGATCAGGGGGTGCATGTTGCCATCCCCCGCATGGAACACGTTGGCGACGTCCAGCCCGAACTGCCCGCTCAACTCCTTGATCCGGCGCAACACCAACGGCAGTGCCGACACCGGGATCGTGCCGTCCAGACACATGTAATCATTGATCTGCCCCATCGCGCCGAACGCTGATTTCCGGCCCAGCCAGATCTTCTTCGATTCGTCCTCGCTGCGGCTTTCGCGCAACTCCACCGGGTTGTGGGCCCGCGCAATTGCCATGATGCGGGACAACTGGTCATCGATCTCGGCCGGGCTGCCCTCGACCTCCACGATCAGAAGCGCCTCGCAATCGGGGTATCCGGCATGGGCGAAATCCTCGCAGGCGCGGATGCAGGGGCGGTCCATGAATTCGATGGCCACGGGCAGGATGCCTGCCTTGATGATGCCGGACACGCAAGCACCCGCCACTTCGTTCGAATCGAACCCGATCAGCACCGGCCGCGCGCCCTCGGGCTTGGGCAGAATGCGCAGCCAGGCTTCCGTCACCACACCCAACTGCCCTTCCGACCCGCAGATCACGCCCAGAAGATCCAGCCCCGGCGCATCCATGTAAGGCCCGCCGATCGTCAGGATCTCGCCCGCCATGGTGACCATCGTCACGCCAAGCAGGTTGTTGGTCGTCACCCCGTATTTCAGGCAATGCGCCCCGCCCGAATTCATCGCGATATTGCCCGCAATTGCGCAGGCAAGCTGGCTGGATGGGTCGGGCGCATAGAAAAACCCGTCCGCTTCCACCGCCCCTGTCACGCTCAGGTTCGTGCGCCCCGACTGTACGTGGACATAGCGGTTGTCATAATCCGTCTCGATCACCGCGTTCATCCGTGCGACGCCCAGAATGATGCAATCCGCCGTCGGCAGCGCGCCACCGGCCAGCGATGTGCCCGACCCGCGCGGCACCACCGGCACCCCCATGCCATGGGCGATGCGCAGCACCGCCGCCACCTCGTCCGTCGTACGCGGCAGGACGGCCGCCAGCGGTGGGCAGCGATAGGCTGTCAGCGCATCGCATTCATACGCGCGCAGCCCCGCCTCGTCGCCGATCACTGCATCGTCGGGCAAAACGGCCCGCAACGCCGCAAGGATGCTGTCGCGGCGGCCCAGAACGCTGGCGCTGACCATCGGCATATCCATCGGCGATCCCCCTCATAATTGGTAAATCAAACTAACCAATTTCACGCTTCATGCAAGGCCTGTGATCAGGCATGGTGCCTGCATGCTGCCACATCCCTTCTCTCTTGCCACCCTCGGCGTCGCAGATCTTGTCGCTCTCGCGGCGCTGGGGCTGGCATCGGCAATCCTGGGCTGGGTGATCGAACACCCGCCAAAACGCCGCCCCTCGGTTTCCGTGCTGATGGTCGCCTACCGCCGCGCCTGGATGCGCCAGTTCGTGACGCGCCAACCCCGCATCTTTGATGCCAACGTGATTGACAATCTGCGCCAGGGCACCGCCTTTTTCGCCTCTGCCTGCCTCATCGCGCTGGGGGGCGGGCTGGCCCTGATTGGCAATTCCGAACCGCTGCAGGGGGTTGCGGCAGACCTCACGATCCCGCTTGGCGGCCCGGCACTGGAACTGAAGATCGCGCTGGTGCTTTTGTTCCTTGCCGACGCGCTACTGAAATTCCTCTGGGCGCACAGGCTTTTCGGCTACTGCGCCATCCTGATGGCCGCAGTGCCGAACGATCCCGAAGACCCCACAGCCTATCCAATGGCCGAACAGGCCGCTGGTGTGAACATCACGGCGGCGCGTGGCTTCAACCGAGCGATGCGGTCGATCTACTTCGCGCTTGGGGCAACGGGCTGGCTGGCAGGGCCCTATGTGCTGATGGCGGCCACCGCGCTGACCATCGCGATGATCTTGCGCCGCGAATTCGCGTCCGATTCGCGCAAGATCATCCTCAGCCATCCCGCCCCCTGACGGCCCACCCCACGCGCGCGCCGTGGCACAAGGGCGCACCCCTCTCACTCCGCGGAAAAGGGTTTGGGGCCTGCCGGTCGTGCCGACTTAACCGCCACATCATCACCCTAGCGCCGCCATCACCTCTGCCGCCACCGCCTCGCCAGACAGCCGCGCACCGCCCGCTGTCTGCATCAGGCCCATCGGCGCCAGTGCCTCGCCCGCAAACCAGATCTTGCCACCCACCGGTGCAGCCATCGCCGCCCGCGCGCCGGGCCGCCCGGGCCGGGCAGAGGCATAGGCCCCGCGCACCCAACGCTCGCCGCCCCAGTTCGTCATGATCCCGTGCCCGATGTGCCGTCGCGCGTCCGACCCGAAGATGCCCACCAGCCGGTCAGTCACGAAATCCACCGCCGCCGCCTCGCCCGCCGCCTCCATCTCCCAGGCGAAATCGCCGCCCACGAAGCCCACCATCAGATCAAGGTCGAACGGGAAGGCCAGGAAGAACAGATCCTGCCGCGCCCGCCGCTCGATCAAAAGGTCATCGAATGCGGCAAGCCCGAACCGCTCGCCCCGTACCGCCATGGGGATCTTGGTCAACAGCCCCATGGTCAGGTCGTGAATCGCGTCAAGATGCGCATCCGGGAGCGCGGGCGTAAAGGCGATCTCTTCAAATTGCAGCACGCCCGTCGATGCGGTCACGATGGCGGCCTTGGCCCGCAGGCTGCCGCGCGGCCCCTCCAGCACAACCCCCTGCCCGCCCCAGCGGATGCGCCTGACGGGCGCGTTCAGCGCAACTGGCACCGCGCGCCCCCAGTGATGGATCAGCGCGCCAAAGCCTTCCTTGGTAAAGTAGTTGGGGTCGAGGTCCGCTGCGGCCTGATAGTCGCGGATCGAGATTTCGTCGTCATCAAGGCCCAGGTCCATCGGCCCCGCAAAGGTCATGTTGGCGCGCAGGCAGTGGCAATCTCCGATCACCTCCGAAAGCCTGTCCTCTGCCCCCTGATGCCGCGCAAGGCAATCGGCCAGCACCGCTTCGGCGGCACGCGTACGGGCCAGTTCCCCGGCGCTGGCACGGCGGTCACCGAACCACAGATGATCGAGTGCCATGTCATGCTGAAAAAGCGTCCAGCCCGCAGCCTGTGCCTCGGGGAAAAACGGGTTGCGGTCAGCGGCATGCAGCCAGGCGCAGCCGATGTCGAAGGGCACACCGAAATCGCGGTCATGCGTCCAGGCGCGCCCGCCGATGCGTGGCATCGCCTCGAGCACTGCAAAGCGAAAACCCCGCGCGCCCAGCGCCTTGGCTGCGGCAAGGCCCGCAGCCCCCGCCCCCACGATTGCCACGTCCACGTCCTGCATCGGACCCCCGGGAAATCTTTGAACCAATCCCGGAAGGATGCCGAAGCGTTGCGGTCACGTAAAGCGCCTTGCCAATCAGGCGGCGCGCGCCCGCGCCCGGCCTTCGCGCAACCAGGCGCCGACCGCCAAACCCGCGGCCAGCAAAAGCCAGGCCCAGGGCGGCAGGATTTGCGCGACGCGGATATCCTCGGTCACATAAGCCCCGCGCGGGGTTACCCCGATCCAGCCGCGCCCAGAGGCCACGCGACCCTCGCTGACCGTGCGGATATCGGGCGTGCCGTCTTCGATGCGCAGGATACCGCCCCGCGTGGCGTCCACCACCGGGGCCAGCTTGTCGCCGCTCGCGATGGTCTCTTCGAACTCGCGCGGCGCCGACGGCCCCAGCGCCATCACCGCCGACATCTCACCCTGCGCCAGCCGGTAAAGCCCGATCTCGGGCGCCTCCCACGTCGCCGCGTAGCGGCCCGGGGCCGTCTCGGGCATGTCAAGCGTGGTCTCGGTGCCATCCGGCCCGGTGATGACGACGGGCCCCGGCGGATCGCCGATGGTACGACGCGTCACGGTCAATTTTTGCCCTTCGGCTGTCGCTGTCAGCGCCTCCTCCTCCAGTTCGGGCTCTTTCAGCATCCAGTGCGCCAGCCGCCGCGTCAGCTCCAGCTGCGGCCCACCGCCCTCGAACCCCCGGCCCCAAAGCCACAGGTGATCCGACGCCATCACGGCCACGCGGCCCTCGCCCTCGCGCGCCAGCACCAGCAGCGGCCGCCCGCCGATCCCCTCCATCACCACCTGCCCGCCACCGCGTGCCGACACCTCGACCTGCCGGAACCAGCGGCCCCAGCCGTCTTTCGGCCCCTCGGCCTCCAGCCCCGCCGTCACCGGATGACGATGGCCAAGATCGGTGACCACGGGGCGAAAACCTTCGTCGATCACCCGGCTTGTCGTATCCACAGGCAGCACATCGGCCAGAGGTGACCGCCACAGGCTGTCAACCGCGCCAAACTCCGGCCCCGCTGCCACAAGAACCGTACCCCCACGGCGCACATAATCGCGCACGTTTTCAAGATAGGCGTTGGGCAGGATGCCGCGCAGGCGGTAGCGGTCAAAGATGATCAGATCGAATTCATCGATCTTTTCCACGAACAACTCGCGCGTCGGAAACGCGATCAGCGACAGTTCCGACACCGGGATCCCGTCCTGCTTTTCAGGCGGGCGAAGGATGGTAAAATGCACCAGATCCACCGACGGATCGGATTTCAGCAGGTTCCGCCAAACCCGCTCACCCGCATGCGGCTCGCCCGACACCAGCAGCACCCGCAGCCTGTCGCGCACCCCGTTGATCTGTACCACGGCGCTGTTGTTGCGGTCGGTCAACTCACCCGCCGCCGTCTCGACGGTGAATTGCAGAACGTTCATCCCGCCGTGGGGCAGCGTGACGGGCAATTCCAGATCCTCGCCCACCGGCACACGGTAGCTTTGCGGATCGCCCCCATCCACCGCGATGGAAAGCGAAGCGACGCCCGTCTCCGACGCGGGCACACGGCCCTGATCGTCGATCCGCAGGGTCAGCATGACAGGCTCGCCCAGAATGGCGAAGGCGGGGGCGTTCTTCACCACTAGGCGCCGATCCCAATCGGTTTCCTCGCCCGTCAGCAACACATGCAGCGGCGCGGGCATGGGCACGGCGATATCCAGATCATGCGCCTGCCCGTCTGTGATCAGCACCGCACCCGCGATCCGCGCACGCGGCTCTTCCGCAATCGCCGACGATAGCGCTGTCATCAGTTGCGTGCCCGCATCACCCTCGCCATCGCCCACGCGGTGAATGCGCAATTCGGTGTTGGGCAGCGCCGCAACCTCGGCCACCACACGTGCCAGTGCCGCCTCTGCCTGTTCGGCGCGCGGCCCGATCCGCTGGCTGGCGCTTTCGTCCACAATGGCGATCACGATATCGGACAGGCCCGCGCGATCCTCTTCCTGCAACGAAGGGTTCGCCAGCGCCGCCAGCACCGCCAGCGCGGCCAGCCCCCGCAGCCACCACCCCGACAGCCCGCGCCAGAGCGCCAGCCCCACAAGAGCCACCGCCACCGCCGCCAGCGCCGCCAGAACCGTCCAGGGCAACAGCGGATCCAGAACCACCCAACCGCTCATTGCCCCAGCCTTTCCAGAAGGGCCGGCACATGCACCTGATCGGATTTATAGTTCCCCGTCAGCACATGCATGATCAGGTTGATCCCGAACCGCGTGGCCATCTCGCGTTGCCGCTCGCCCGCAAAACCGCGCCCGATGGGCACCATGGGCAGGCCGTTCGTATCCGTCGCCCAGGCAGCGGCCCAGTCGTTGCCACCGATCACAACCGGCGTCACGCCATCGTTGAGGTTGCGAAACGGCATCCCCTCGGCCAGTTCGGCATCGGGCGGCGCGGCCTCGACCCAGATTGCGGGGCCGGTGTAGCGACCCGGAAAATCCTGCAACAGATAAAAGGTGCGCGTCAGCACGTGATCCTGCGGCAGAATTTCCAGCGGCGGAATATCCAGAGGTGCCGCCAGCCGTTGCAGCATCTGCCCCTCGGGCGTGCCACCGCCACCCGGGATCCCACCGTCGCGGGTGTCGAACAGGATCATCCCCCCGGTGCGCAGATACCGGTTCAGCCGGGCATAGGCAGGCCCGGACGGAAGCGCCTGCGAGGCTGTCACCGGCCAGTAAAGGAACGGAAAGAACGCAAGCTCGTCCGTCTCGAGGTTCACCCCGATCGGGGCCTCCGGTTCGATCGTCGTGCGCTCGGTCAGCCGCGCGCCAAGGCCCCGCATCCCGGCTTCGGAAATCCGGTCGACCGCGCCATCCCCAGTGATCACATAGGCCAGCCGCACGGCGGTCGTGGCCTCGATCGCAGCCAGATCCTTTGCGGGGTCGGGTGTCACCTCCTGCGCATCAACGCCGCGCGGCAGCATCAGGAACAGAAGCGCCAGCACCGCCGCCCCGCGCCGCAATCCCCCGGCAAGCCGCCCGGAAACGGCCAGGGCCGCCAACACATCAACCATCAACAGCGCCAGCGCCCCTGCCAGCAGTGCCCCCTTCAGCGATTGCTCCGCCGGCGCCTCCAGCCCTTCGCGCGCCACGCCTGCGGGCCAGATCGTCGCGGCCATCACGGTATCGGCGCCCACCGCATTCACGGCGACGCGCCGGTCAGCACCTGCATAAAGCCCCGGCGGCAACGCGGCCGATGGGCCATCCGCCAGCGCCGCTGCCAGCGCTTCGCCTGTCACGCCGGGCCGCTCGCCCGCATCCCCGGCTGCACCATAGGCATCCAGCATCACCTGCGGCACGAATACCTGCCCTTTCAGCGTCTCTGCATCCAGCGCCACCAACCGCGACGAAACCGCCAGCCGTTCCAGCATCTGCACGAAGAGCCCCGAAAGCGGCAGGGTCGACCATTCGGCATTGGCGGTCACATGGAACAGGACCACCTGCCCCTGCCCCATCGCCTTGCGCGTGACAAGCGGTGTCCCATCCGCAAGGGCCGCAATGCTGTGGGCGGCAAGATCGGGGTCGGGCTGCGCCAGGACCTGCGCATTGATCTGAACATCGGGCGGCACCGGCAACCCGAAGAAGGGTGAGCTGTCTCCGAACGGCGCCAGCCCCTTCGGCTCACCCCAGCTCATCGCACCGCCCACCGAACGCCCGCCTTCCCGCAGCCGCACGGGCATCAGGGGGTCTTCCTCTGCCCGGCTCACATCGCTCGCGGCAAGGCGCGGCCCGGCAAAGCGCAGCAACAAGCCGCCCTTTTCCACCCATTCCGACAGCGCGGTTTCCTCATCCGGCGCCAGCCGCGCCACATCCGCCAGCACGATCACATCGGGCGAGGCCAGGATAACATCGGCCAACGTGCCGTCGATCATCTCGGCCACCGGCTCCAGCGCCTGCCGCAGGTAGTGCAGCGGTGACAAAAGCTGCAGCCCTTCTGCATCCCGCGTGCCCGCGATCAGCGCCACCTTGCGCCGCTTCAGGCTGTCATCCGTCAGGCTGACCGCCGCCGCCGAGCGCACGCCCGCAATCTCGAACCGCGACACGCGGTTGCGCAGTTCCGGTGGCAGCGAAAGCTCCGCCTCCGCCGTCGGCACCGCCGCCGCCATGGGCAGCACAAGGCGCGCCAGTTCCCGCTCGATCCCGGCGGGGTCAAGGCCCTTTGCCGAAACCTCGATCTCGGCCGCGTCTACTGCGGGTACCCGCTCGGCAGTGATCTTGACGACGCCTTCCTCGAACCGCGCCGGGCGCAGCGCCAGCAGGGGGCGCGGGCTTTCAAACACCGTCACCGCCCCGCGAT
>JBBSBE010000134.1:0-10079 GCA_038251625.1 Rhodobacterales bacterium | reverse complement strand
TCGCCCTGGTCGTACTGCGCGCGGATCCGGCCACCGAGCGTCACGCCCGAGTCGAGTTCTTTCGACGCGTCGAAGTTGAAACGCAGACGCAGGTTCACGGTGGTCTTCGAGGTGTTCGCGCCTTGTCCGTCATTGTCTTGATAGACGATACCAACGCGGCCCGTTCCGCCGATCTTGTAGTCAGCCGCGGCAACGCCTGCGGTCAGGAGCAACGCGGAGGTTGCCAGAAGCATCTTTTTCATGTTTTCCCTCATGGTCAGAAAAGGCCTACCCACCCGTAATGGCACGGCCAGGAATGGGATGATGTGTCGTCCCATGACGGTTTCATTGCAAGCTGACTCGCCCCGCGTCCCCAAAACCAGAGAAGGATGGTGCAGCGGCGCAACACCCCCCTGTCGCCCCGCCACCGCCAGAGTCGGGCCGTGGCGCCGCCTTGGATTTGCCGCACGGGCGAGAACGGCTTGTCACCTGAGCGCCCCTCGGCTATTCAGGCGGTCACTTCTGCAATACGCTCATTCCGGCAAGACGAGGCATTCGATGAACAGTTCGCGCGCGGGGCGCCTGATGGGACTGGCACTGATCGGCCTGACACTTGCGGGGTGCGGCGGGCGCAGCTTCCTTGGTTTCGGAGGGAACGCGCGCGAGGCGAACCCCGATCTCTATGCCACGCGCGAGTTGCGCGAGGCCAGCGGGACCACGCTTTCCAGTCTCTTTCGCAACGACAAGAATGCGAATGTCACGGTCAACGTGAACAAATACATCTGGAACGCATCGCTGGATGTGCTGAATTTCCTGCCGGTGGAATCGGTTGACCCGTTCACCGGCGTGATCGTTACGGGCTATGGCACCCCGCCAGGTGGCGGGCGTTCCTACCGCGCAACGGTCTATGTGCAGGACCCGGCGCTGGATGCGCGCAGCTTGCGCGTGGCGCTGCAGGCGCGTGGCGGCGGGCCGGTGAATGCCGAAACGGCGCGCGCGGTCGAGGATGCGATCCTGACGCGGGCGCGGCAGATGCGGGTTGCGGACGGCAGGCTTTAACCCTGCCTCTGGCCTTGCGCGGGGCTGCGGTGTAATCCGGCGGGAACCGCACTGAAACCCCAGGCCTTGCCCCATGTCCCGCTACGATCCCGCCACGCTTGAGCCGAAATGGCAATCCGCCTGGGAAGGCGCGGGCGTGTTTGCCGCCAGGGCCGATCCTTCAAAGCCCAAGTATTATGTGCTGGAGATGTTTCCCTATCCATCGGGGCGCATCCACATGGGGCATGTGCGCAATTACACGATGGGCGACGTGGTGGCGCGGACAAAGGCGATGCAGGGCCATGCCGTGCTGCATCCGATGGGGTGGGATGCCTTTGGCCTGCCTGCGGAAAACGCCGCCGTCGAGCGGGGGATCAGCCCCCGCGACTGGACCTACCGCAACATCGCCGACATGCGGGCGCAGATGAAGCCCCTGGGCTTTTCCATCGACTGGAGCCGCGAGTTCGCGACCTGCGATCCGGAATACTACGGCCAGCAGCAGGCGATGTTTCTGGACATGCTGAAAGCCGGGCTCGTCACGCGCAAATCGGCCGTGGTGAACTGGGATCCGGTGGATATGACGGTGCTTGCGAACGAGCAGGTGATCGACGGCAAGGGCTGGCGGTCGGGCGCGCCGGTCGAGCGGCGCGAGTTGACGCAATGGTTCTTTCGCATCTCGGATATGGCGGGCGAGTTGCTGGATGCCATCGACGGCCTCAAGGGCTGGCCCGACAAGGTGCGGCTGATGCAGCAGAACTGGATCGGGCGGAGCCGGGGGTTGCAGTTTGCCTTTGGCACCGTGGGCGCGCCGGACGGTTTCGACCGGCTCGAGGTTTATACCACGCGTCCCGATACGCTTTTGGGGGCGTCCTTCGCGGCGATCAGCCCGGACCATCCCCTGGCCAAGCAGTTGGAGCGCCATGACCCCGCGGTTGCGGCATTCGTGGCCGAATGTCGCCGGGGCGGGACCAGCGAAGAGGCGATCGAGACGGCCGAGAAGCGGGGCTATGACACCGGCATCAGGGTGCGGCATCCCTTTGACGAGGCTTGGGAACTGCCCGTCTATATCGCGAATTTCGTGCTGATGGATTACGGCACCGGCGCGATCTTCGGCGTGCCCGCGCATGACCAGCGCGACCTTGATTTCGCGCGGAAATATGGATTGCCGGTTATCCAAGTGTTTAGAATTCCAGAAGCATCTCATGACCACGACCGTCCCGACAGTGATTTCGCGACATCAAGCTGGATTGAGATCGAGGATCGTGGCCAGTGGGGTGAAGACAGACCAACCTACGAACTTTACCAACGGATCGTAAATGTCGCATTCGTGCCTCCCAAAAATGAAGAAGTCGAATATATCAATGGCTTTGCTGGCATAGATTTTCAAACAGGCGAAGCCGCCATCGACGCCGCCATCGAGGCGTGCGAGGCGCGGGGCGTCGGGCGCGGTGTCACCAAGTTCCGCCTGCGCGACTGGGGCCTTTCGCGCCAGCGGTTCTGGGGCTGCCCGATCCCGGTGGTGCATTGCGCCGCCTGCGGTGTGGTGCCGGAACGGCGCGAAAACCTGCCCGTCCGCCTGCCCGATGACCCGAGCTTCGAGCGGCCCGGCAACCCGTTGGACCACCACCCCACCTGGGCCACCACCACCTGCCCCGCGTGCAACGGCCCTGCCCGGCGCGAGACGGATACGATGGATACCTTTGTTGATTCGTCGTGGTATTTTGCGCGCTTCACCGCGCCCCATGCCGCCACCCCCACCGATCCGGCCGAGGCCGCCTACTGGATGAACGTGGATCAGTACATCGGCGGAGTGGAGCATGCGATTCTGCACCTCCTTTATTCCCGCTTCTTTGCCCGCGCGATGGTGGCGACCGGGCACCTGCCCGCGACCGCGAAAGAGCCGTTCGACGCGCTTTTCACCCAAGGGATGGTGACGCACGAGATCTATCAGACACGCGATGCTGCCGGGCGGCCCGTCTATCATCTGCCCGAAGAGGTAACGCGCAGTGATGCCGGGGCCAGCCTTCAGGACGGCACGGCCGTCGAGGTCATTCCCTCGGCCAAGATGTCGAAATCAAAGAAGAATGTCGTCGATCCTATGGCGATCATCAGCCAGTTCGGGGCCGATTGCGCGCGCTGGTTCGTGATGTCGGACAGCCCGCCCGAACGCGATGTGGAATGGACGGCCTCGGGCGCCGAAGCCGCGTTCAAGCACCTTTCCCGCGTCTGGCGGCTGGCCGATGAAGCCTCGCGCGCGGAAGGCCCGGCCATGCCCGACGATGCCGCCCTTGCGCGCGCCGTGGCGAGGGCGGTCGCGGATGTGACAACCGGGATCGAAGGCTTTGCCTTCAACAAGGCC
The DNA here is from genome assembly GCA_038251625.1 of Rhodobacterales bacterium. Lineage (GTDB taxonomy): Bacteria > Pseudomonadota > Alphaproteobacteria > Rhodobacterales > Rhodobacteraceae > JBBQXK01. The sequence goes on along the minus strand of JBBSBE010000134.1, from coordinate 6,703 downwards.
ATCGCCAAGCTTTACGAGTTGTCCAACGCCATCGCACGGTCAGATGCGGGGCCGGACGCCAGGCGCGCCGCCCTGCGGATCATGGCGCAGCTCATGTCACCCATGGTGCCGCATCTGGCGGAAGAGGTGTGGGCGATGCTGGGCGGCGCAGGCCTTGTGGCACAATCGCCATGGCCTGTGGCCGATCCATCACTTCTGGTCGAGGATAGCGTGGTGCTGCCGATCCAGATCAACGGCAAGCGGCGAGCGGAAATCAGCGTGCCGATGGCGATGGGCGCGGCAGAGATTGAAGCGCGCGTGCTGGCGGATGAGACTGTGCAGCGGTTCCTGGATGGCCAGGTACCGAAGAAGCTGATCGTGGTACCGGGGCGAATCGTCAATGTGGTTGTCTGACCGCCGTGCCTTTCTGGCCCTGCTCGCGCTGGCGGGCTGCGGTTTCACGCCGGCCTATGGGCCCGCAGGTGGGGCCAGCGCCCTGCGCGGGCGGATCGCGCTGGCCGAACCCGATGACAAGGCCGCCTTCGACCTGCATGCGCGGCTGGAGGAACGGCTGGGGCGGGCCGAGGCTGCGGTGTACCGGCTGGACAGCACCATCACGGTCAAGCGGCTGTCGGGCGGAATCACCGCCGACAATTCGGTGACGCGCTACACGCTGGAGGGGTCTGTGAACTGGTCGCTGGTGCGGCTTTCCACGGGCGATCCGGCGCTGAACGGGCAGGTTGACAGTTTCACCGGGTATTCGGCCACCGGATCAACCGTCGCGGGGCTTGCGGCGGCAGAGGATGCAAGCACCCGCCTGATGCGCATCCTGGCTGACCAGATCGCCACGCAGCTGATCGGCGCGGCGCCCACGCTTGGCGCATGAAGCTGGCCGGGGCAGAAGCGGCGCGGTATTGCGCGGCGCCGAACCCCGCCCATGCAGGCATCCTGATTTTCGGCGCCGATGCGATGCGCGTGGCGCTGAAGCGGCAAGAGGCGGTGGCGGCCATCGGCGGCCCCGAGGCCGAGGCCGAAATGCGCCTGACGCGTCTGTCTGGCGCCGATGTGCGCCGCGATGCCGCCGCCCTGGGGGATGCGATACGGGCGCAAAGTTTCTTTCCCGGCCCCCGCGTGGTGCATCTGGAGGAAGCGACCGACGGGCTGGCCGAGGTGTTGGGGGCCGCCCTTGCAGATTGGCGCCCCGGCGATGCGCAGATCGTGGTGACGGCGGGCGCATTGCCGGGCAAGGCCGCGCTGAAGGCGCTGTTCGAAGGGGCGCGGAACGCAGTGGCCATCGGGCTTTATGACGACCCGCCAAGCCGGGAAGAGATCGCCGCTGAACTGACCCGCGCCGGGCTGACGGCGCTGCCGTCCGAAACGGCGGCGGAACTTGGCGCGCTGGCGCAGGCGCTGGAGCCGGGCGATTTCCGGCAGACGCTGGAAAAGATTGCGCTCTACAAGTGGCAGGACCCCACGCCCCTGACGCCCGACGAGGTGCTGGCGCTGGCGCCGCAGACGGTGGAGACGGGGATCGACGCCCTGATTGCGGCCGTGGCCGAGCGACGGGCGGGGGCGGTGGGCCTGTTGGTGCGCAGGCTGGAAGGTCAGGGCGTCACGCCCGTGGCCATGGCCATCGCGGCCTTGCGCCATTTCCGCATGCTGCATGTGCTGGCTTGCGATCCCGGCGGGCCGCAAGCGGGCCTTGGGCGGTTGCGCCCGCCGCCGATCTGGAAGCTGCGCGATGCGCTGGCGCGGCAGGCGGGCGCCTGGGGGCGCGCCGGCTGTGAAGAGGCGCTGTCGCTGCTGGTCGAGACGGACCTGACGCTGCGGTCCGCCTCGCGCGCGCCGGGGATGGCGCTGGTGGAACGCGCGCTGATGCGGCTCGCAATGCGGAGGGGATGATGCTGACGGTGATCGGAACCGGAAAAAGCCGTGCGTTCCGTGTGCTGTGGATGCTGGAAGAGCTGGGCACGCCCTACACCCACATCCCCGCCCGCCCGCGCAGCGCCGAGGTGATGGCGGTCAGCCCTGTGGGGAAGATTCCCGTTGTCCTTGTGGACGGTGAGGCGCTGACCGATTCGACCGCGATCCTGACATGGCTTGCCGATCAGGCGGGGCGGTTCACTTATGCCGCGGGCACGATGGCACGGGTGCGGCAGGACGGGCTGACCCAACGCGTGCTGGACGAGATGGATGCCAGCCTCTGGATGGCGGCGCGGCACAGCTTCATCCTGCCGCCCGAGCGGCGCGTGGCGGCGGTGAAGGACAGCCTGAAATGGGAATTCGAGGCGGCGTTGGCGCGGATGGGGGGCCAGATCGCGGGGCCGTACCTCATGGGCGATGCGATGACGGTGCCGGATATCGTGTTGGCCCATTGCCTGCACTGGGCGGGGTTGGCGGGATTTCCGCCGCCCGGGCCGGTCTTGGGCGATTACTTTGGCCGGATGCAGGCGCGGCCTGCGTTCGGGCGCACGGCAATGCTGCCCTAGCATCCGTCAGGGCACGGGTACGAACCCCGTCGCCAGCGCCTGTGCCCAGACCGGGCTGCCCGCACCCATGGCCAGCCGCGCCGCGCGCAGGTGATCATAAGGGATCAGGCGATGCTCCACCCGCCAGTGCGCGCCCTGTCCGTCAAGGATGGCATAGGCGGCATGGGGTGATCCGGCCGAGACCGCATGTGCAAAGGGCACGTCATCCTGATAGGCGGGGCAGCCGACCGATCCGGGGTTCACGATCAGCCGCCCGTCGGGCAGGCGCACGGCACCCGGCAGATGCGTGTGGCCGCAGAGGACAAGGGGTTCCGCCACGGCCCCGGCAAGGGCCGCGATATCGGCCAGCGGGCGCGGCACCATCCGGCCATCGGGGATGGGTTCGTGCAGCCAATAGGTCAGATCATCGCCCGGTGTCGCGTGGCACAGGAACGCCTCGCCCACCACGGCGGTCGGGGGCAGGGCGCCCGCCCATTCCACCGTCGCGCCGGGCAGAACCGCGCGGGCGCGATCCTCCCAATCGCCGGGGGTGCCGGGGCGGTCGGTCAGCCAGCGGTCGTGGTTGCCGCGCACGGTGGCGGTGACGGTCACGGTATCCAGAAGCTCGGCCACGCGCAGCGGCTCCAACGGGCCAGAGAAGATATCGCCAAGGTTCACGATCGCATCCGGTGCGGCCCCGTGCAGATCGGCCAGCACGGCGGCAAGGGCATCGGCGTTGCCATGGATATCGGCGATCACGGCAAGGCGCATGGGATCAAACCTCGGGCTTGGCCGCGATCACGCGGATTTCGACGATGGCACCCTCGCGCCGCAGACCCGCAGCCTCGATGGCCGTCCAGGCGGGGTAAGGATTACCGACAAAATCGAAGCGGACGGACTGGAACAGGTCGAAATGCCCGCGCAAGCCGATGTGATAGCTGGTCATCTCCACCACATCGGCCCAGGTCAGCCCCGCCTCGGCCAGCACAAGGGCGATCTTGTCGAACGCGTTGCGGAACTGCGCCTCGGCGTCGGCGGGCATCCGGCCATCCGCATCGGCCCCGGTCATGCCGGTCAGGAACAGGTGCCCCCGCGACAGGACGCCGGGCGACATGCGCATCCCATCGACAGCGGTGCGCATGGCGGCAGGGATGATGGCGGTGGCGGGCACAAGGCTTCCGGTCTGTATGGCTTGCGGCAGTTTGGTCGTGGCGTGCGGCGGGCGCAATGGGCAGGAAACGGGTCGCGCGGCGGGAATCAAAGATGCACCGTCGGGTCAACCTGAAAGGAGCGTGCCATGATCGCGACCGCCCTGACCCTGATCGCCTTTCTTTTTCCGCTGGCCTACAGCCCTGGCCCGGGCAACCTTTTCTTTGCCGCCAATGGCGCACGGTTCGGCTTTCGGTCCACCTTGCAGGCAACGGCGGGCTATCACGTGGCAACGTGGCTGGTGACCGCCGCCATCGGCTTTGGCCTCATCGCCGCGTTCGAGCACTCTCCGCAGGCCTTCCAAGCACTGAAGGTGATGGGCGGGCTTTACGTTCTCTGGATCGCGCTCAAGATGCTGCGCTCTGGGGCGATGAATGCGGGCGTTTCGGCGCGGCCGGCCGGATTTGGCGGCGGTGTGATGCTCCTGATCCTCAACCCCAAGGCCTATGTCATCATCGCATTGATGTTCACGCAGTTTCTGGGTGAATCCGAATCCGCATGGGTGATGACGGTGCTCCTGCTCACCACTGTCTTCACCTTGAACAATCTTTTGGCATTTTCGGTCTGGACGCTGGTGGGCGACCGTCTGGCCCATCGGTTCCGGTCGCCGAAGGGCGCGCGGCGGATGAACACGGTCTTCGGGTTCACGCTGGCGCTTGTGGCGCTGTGGATAATGGCCGGGTGAGAAAGAGAGGTTGGGCGGGGGTTCACCCCGCCCCGCCATCACTCTGCCGCGATGGCCTCGGCGTCCGGGTCCCAGCCCGATATGGCCTTGACCTCAAGGAATTCCTCGATGCCCCAGACGCCACCCTCGCGCGCACGGCCCGAGGCTTTGACCCCCCCGAACGGCGCCCCGGCACCACGGCTTTTGCCGTTCATCTCGACCATCCCCGACCGCAACTGACGCGCAAGCCGGTTGCGGCGCGCGCCGTCGCCCGATTGCAGATAGTTCGTCAGGCCGTAAGGCGTGTCGTTGGCGATGCGGATCGCCTCTTCCTCGGTATCGAAGGGAATGATCGACAGCACGGGGCCGAAAATCTCTTCCCGCTCGATGGTCATGCCGGGCTTCACATCGGCAAAGACGGTGGGGCGGACGTAATAGCCCTTGTTCATCCCTTCCGGCAGCCCAAGGCCGCCCGCGACAAGCCGCGCGCCTTCGTCGATACCTTTCTGAATGTAGCCCTGAATCTGGTCCCACTGTCGCTTGTTGACGACGGGGCCGATGTGGCGGCCATGGGCAGAGGCCGGGCCCACGCCCATCGTACGCGCCACTTCACCCGCGATTTCAACGGCCTGATCGTAGTAGGAGCGTTCCACCAGCATTCGCGTCGGCGCATTGCACGACTGGCCGGAGTTGTAGAAGCAATGCGTGGCACCGCGCTTCACGGCCTTTTCGTCGGCATCGGCGAAAATCAGGTTGGCGCCCTTGCCCCCCAGTTCCAGCGTCACGCGCTTCAGCGTTTCGGCGGCGGTTTTCGAAATCGCACGACCCGCGCGGGTGGACCCGGTGAACGAGATCATTTCCACGTCCGGATGGGCCGAAAGCTGGCTGCCCACCCCGGCGCCATCCCCGTTCACAAGATTGAACACGCCCGCCGGGAACCCTGCGTCATGCACGAATTCCGCGAAAAGAAGCGAGGATAGCGGCGCCTCTTCCGATGGTTTCAAGACCACCGTGCACCCCGCCAGCAGGGCCGGGATCACCTTCAGCGTCACCTGGTTCATCGGCCAGTTCCATGGCGTGATGAGGCCGACAACGCCGATGGGTTCCAACGCGATGCGGCTGTCGGGCGCGTGGGGGCCAAGGGGGCGCACCCATTCGATATGGTCGAACGCGGTCAGGAAATTGGTCAGATGCCAGGGCAGGCAGGCGGCCTGATCGGAAATGGCCATGTCGATGGGCGCGCCCATCTCAAGGCTGATGGCGGCGCCCATCTCTTCTTTCCGCTTTTCGTACTGGGCCAGAATGCCCTCTACCAGCGCGCGGCGCTTGGCGGGCGGGGTGGCGGCCCACGCCGGGAAGGCGGCCTTTGCGGCCGCGACGGCAGCGTTCGTGTCGGCTTCGGATCCGAGCGAGATCACCGCGCAGGTGTCTTCCGTCGAGGGGTCGATCACCGGGCAATCGCGCGGGGTGGCGGGGGCAACCCAGGCACCGTTGATGTAGAACTGGCGTTTCTCGATCATGGCATCCTCTTTGATCTTTGTCGGGCGCGCAGCGGCGCCGGGATCGGCAAGGCGCGGGCAGGTTTGCCCGCGACGATCCATCGGGCGCCATAATACCATCTCAACCCGCGCATGCCAGTGCCGTTCCCCTGTTTGCGCTGCCCGAAAAGGCCTGCCCGGAATGTGATCGGGCGGCGGGCGGCCCGCGTTGATATCGCGCGCGCGACTCTCTATCTTTGCAGCATGATGCACCTGCACGCGCACAGCCGCCCTGCCCTGCCCCGCCTTGGTCTGGCCGGGCTGGCCCTGATGATATGCGGCGCGCTGGCTGCCCCCGCCAAGGCAGATTGCAGCGACCGTCTGGCGCCGGGGGTGGACTGGTCTGGATGCTCGAAGGAAAAGCTGATCCTGAAGGGCAGCAAGATGGACGGGATGAGCTTTGAGGGCGCGTTCCTGTCGGGGTCCGATTTTCGCGGGGCTTCGCTGCAGGGGGCGAACCTGATGCGCACGGAACTTGTGCGCACCACCTTTGCCGGCGCCGATCTGACCGACGCAAAGCTGGAAAAGGTGCTGGCGAGCCGGGCCGATTTTTCCGGCGCGAGCCTGCGGTCGGCCAATCTTTTCAAGGCCGAGTTTCAGCGGGTGAACTTTGCCGGGGCCGATCTGGCAGGGGCCAATCTTTCGGATGGCGATTTCAACCGCAACGATTTTACCGGTGCCCGGCTGACCGGCGCCGATCTGCGCGGCGCGATCATCGCGCGCGGGGTGTTTCTGGGGGCGGATCTGTCCGGTGCTGATGTGTCGCGCGCGTTTCTTTACAAGGCTCGGGTCGAAGGCGTGGATCTGTCCGGCATCGTGGGGCTGACGCAGGCGCAGGCCGACAG
>JBBSBE010000133.1:0-10279 GCA_038251625.1 Rhodobacterales bacterium | reverse complement strand
GGTGACAATTGCCGGGCGTGCCCGTTGCACCAAAACCGCTCACATAACTTGTCGGATCGGCGGCAACCGCCTTGCCCGGTGCAACGACCGCATCGAGATCGACCTTTGCGAAGGTGGCGCGCGATCCCATGCTGGTCGTCACCGCCTGATACCCTGTCGATGAAGGCGCCGCGGCCGCCGCCGCCGGCGCCAGCGATGACGGATCCGAATAATAGGACGCTTGCGGCGGCGCTGGCGTAAAGCCGGGAACGCGATCGGCGTCCGGCGCGGTCCTGGACTGGACGGCAACATTGGGCTTCAGACTTTCGCCAAACGCCTTGCCGTCGTCATGAACCGGCCCCATCGGTCCCGCGTGGCCGGCCACGGCGATCGCCGCCAGCATGAGGGCAAAGCCAAGGCGCGCGATGCCCACGGCTATGCAGCGCCGTCGCGGCGGCAGGGCAGGCATGGCGGGTGACGGATCACTTCGCGCCGTCCGCCGTCTTGAGGCGTCCAAGATAGACCCTGGCGGTCGCAGCGCCAGGCCCCTGCCCCCTGGCAAAGGTCGTCAGCGCGTATTCGGTGGTGACGTTGCCGGTCATGCGATCGAATGGCGGCAGCTGCGTGGTGCAGTGAAAGCCGTCACAGGGATCAAAATCCGACGAGACCACTGCATAGGTCGGGACCGCGGTCACATCGAACGCCCGAAACAGTCTCGGGTCGATGCCGATGCCGTCGAGCGCCTGGCCTTTTTCGACCGCCGGTTGCAGCCCGGCCATGAAGTCCTTCACCGAGTTGTTCTTCAAGCCGCGAAAGACGACGACACCGCCCGCCTTCGACACATCGCGCATCATGGCTTTGAGCGAGGCGGTCGGCATCGACAGACTGGCAAAGGCGATGAAACGGGGCCGCGACGGCTTTGCTCCGGCCGCCACCTTGTCGGCCCCGGCGATCATGGCATCGAAGTCGAACACGCCTTTGGCACCACCGGTTTTCACCGAACCGAGCCGGGCGCGGTTGGCCATCCCTGCCGCCTTTGTTGCCTCGGCGTCGGCGCGCAGCGCTTCGCCGCGCTTCATCACTTCGGTCGTGAAGGATTCAAGGTCCCTGGCTTGCGCCTTGGCCTTGGCACGGGCAGCGCCGGCATCGACACCTTCAACCACCTGCGCCCCCGCCGGCGTGCCCGCGGCGCCCAGCGAGCCTGTGCAAAGCAGCATCAGAACGCCCAGCTCGACCGCGCGAAGGGGCGAGGCAGCTGCTTTGGAACGGAAAGCCAGAACCCCCATCACAACACGCAGCAATTGCGTTTGCGCCAGACAAGATAGCCCATGTCCTCACCGATGACGGGGACCATCTGTCCCGAGCCGATCGCGGTCGTCGCGCCGATCGGTGGGCAGGTGCCGGGGCCAAATGTGCTCGGCACCGGGTTGACCATCTGGAAGCGATATTGTGACTTGCGCATGATCGGCATGATGACTTTGCCGCACAGCGCCTCACCACCCGATGTGCCCCAGGCGATAAGCTCACGGTGGAGCTTGTAGGCGAAGCGATCGAGCGCGAGGCGGCTGCCCTGCACATGACCGTATTGGGCAGCGATATTGCCGTTGAGCGGATACATCGTGCCCTGGCACCCCGCACACCAGAACAGCGGATCGGTCGGCAGATGCAGGCTCGAGGCAACACAATCGGCAGCGCACGCCGCAACCGCGAGCGGATTGGCAAAGATCACCGCTTCGGGATTGATGATCAGCGTCAATTCGCTGTCCTGCCAGAGCGGATCGATCTCTGTCAGGTAAAGAATATCGATCGAGCCCGGCTCGAGGCACAGAAAATCGCCAATCAGCTCGAGCCAGTAGATGAGCGGATACATGTACCAATGGACATGCCAGCCACCGTTCATCTGCTGGTCGCCGCCGACAGCCGATGGTCCCGACATCGACTTGAAGCCAATGTCGAACCCTGGATCGAGCTTGATGCCGCCAAGATTGACGAAGCACCATGGCTTCATCGTTACATCGGCAAGCCGGACCGGCTCCCAGAACCCCATCGCAATGCCGAGCCGCGGAACCGGCGTGCCACAGGCGCAGATCGGAAACGCCGGGTTGCTCGGATCAGCCTTGTCGGACGGCCATATCGAAAATGCGCCGATCGAGAGCGGGAACAGGCAGCCCCAGCAAATGTCGGTGATCGGATTGACGAAATGCCCGGTGCAAACGCCGACGCCGCCCGCCTGTGACGGCGTCGCTGTGCCAATCCCGGCCAGCAGCGCCAGCCCGGCGGCAAATTTGGTCAAAGCGCGCCTCATGACGCAGTCCTGTCAGAGTCGGCCTTGGTGTTGAGCTCCTCGACAACCCGGACCATGTGTTCGGTGTAGCGGTCATCGGTCCAATATTCGCGTTCGAGGCGCTGACGCCTGATCCAGTAAACGGCCGCCGACACGACAGCGGCGAGCATCAACAACGCAACAAACGCGACAGCGTAGATGCCGATTGCGGCGATCTGTTTGATGAAGACGGCTGACATTGCGGAATAAAAGAGCAGAAAGCCGCTAACGACCCGAAGACGCTGCAAGCGCACGGGCTGCGGTGCCGGTGGCGGCACCATACGCGCCTGATCAATCATGTTCACAGACGGTCTCCCTTGCGGGTACGGGAAGCCCGAGAAGAACGCGCGGGCGGCAGCAGGACGATGCCAAGCCGGGCGGCGATGGGGGCCGGCAACGGCGGGAGACCAAGCGCTGTGCGCTCGGACAGCAGCACGGCGACACACTCGCGGTCGTCTTCTGCGCCGACCTCCCCCCAGATGCCTGGGTGCGCTGCCAGGAAGGCGCGGTAGCGGCTATCTGTGTTGATGGCTGCGATCATCGACCGGCTCCCTGTTTGGGGTCAGCTGACCGCATCGCCGGGACCGGCATTTCGGTGATCTTGAGGACCCGTCCGGCTTGTTCAACGACAGCGGGAACATGGCGGATACCGAACTTGCCGGTCAGTTTGCCTTCCTGGTCAAAGTAGAACCGCCTTTGCTCGGCCTTCATCAGCGAAAAGGGTGATCCCGATGTCAGGATGAGCTTGGCATTGAGCTGGGTTGTCGACGACATGGCCCAGCGCACCTGCGCCGGATCATCGCCGTCGATGAACACCAGGCTCTGACGCAGGCCGACCGTGTCGAGCGGATTGATCTTGCGCCCCGCCGGCGCAATCAGATTGCCGCGATTGTCGAAAATATCCGAGCCGACCGTGATCGTTGGATCAAAGCTCCAGCTGCGCAATGTCGTCGAACGGCCCATCCCGGCAACCGGAGGCGGGCGGCGCACCTTGGCTTCCGTCCTGACCGCGAGCTCGCGGTTCATTGTATCGATCTTGCCGGACTTTTTGGCGGCCAGCAGCTTTTGCTCGATCATCGCGAGCAGATCAGGTTCGATGACGGGCGTGACAGGTGCCAGCTGGCCATAGTCCTTGGCCATGGCTGGCGCTGCGGCGAGGCCCAATGCGACGAGGACAAGAGAGCGGGCGCGCATAGCTACAGCACCGCCGTTCCGGTGCCGAAGATGCGAGGCTGGCAGATCCAGCCAATCGCAGCATAGCGGCTGTCGAACCCGTCCTTGTGGGGGCTGCCGACAAAGTAACAGCCTTTGGGAATGATGCCGGTCGGACCAAGCTCGAGGGGCTCGCCGCGAACCGAGTAAAGCTTTGCGACTGCAACCTGATGGCCGTTGACAAAAAACGTCCGGCCGCTCCGCGTTACCCGGTCACCGGCGATGCCATAAACGCGCTTGCCGAACGCCGACGGATTGGCACCAAAGTGCGACACCACCAGCGGCGTGTGCGGCGGATCAAAGAAGACCAGACTGCCGCGTCCGGGCGGCAGCTTCTTGTCGAGAATGAACGCCCAATTTGGCAGCGATGGCGATGTGTTGATCAGCAACGTGTGACGATCGCGCCAATCGGTCAGCGCCTGGTAGATGCCTATCGCAGCAAAGACGAGGAGCACCAGCCTGGCGCGGCGACCGATCCGGCTGCCAACGCCGCTGTCCGCGACCGGCCGCACCGGCACGACAGGCTGTTCGGGCGAGCCCTGATACGGAGCCTCACTGGCCATCGGGACCTCCTGTAACCGGCGCCGTCATCGCGAACGGCGACTGTGCTGGCACCTGGCTGCCGACCGGTGGGTAATAGGCCGTCGGCACTTGCATAGGAGCCGCCGATGGAGCGGGCATTGGCGGGGTTGCGGCAACCGTTGGCGACACCGGCAAGGGCGCGGACACGAGATCGCGAACCTTGGCATCGACCGCAGTCTTCAGCTGCATCGTTACATCCGGCACCGCATGGCCAAGGACGGCTTCGGAGACGAGGACGGTGTAGCCTTGGTCCTCGAGCGATTTCACCGCAGCGCCTGTTGCGTCGAGATAAAGCCGCACCTTGGCGGTGGCCTGTTCCTGCGACCCGCCCGCGCGGGCTTCGGCCACGACAAAGTCGCGAACAAGGCTGGTCAGGCTGACCGAAACGATGCGATGCGACCGTAGCACAAGCAGCTCGCGCGTCGCCCACGCTGCCCAGCCAGCCATGACGAGCAACAGCACGGCAAGCACCAATGTCGATATCGGGACACCGGCAAATGTACGCACAAAGAATGGCGCTTCTTCGCTCCCCGCGCTGCCATCAACAGCAAAAGCGCTATCGGCGGCGATCAGTGTAGCGGGCGGGCCGGCCTCTGCCGCGACCGCATCGTCGGCCTGCGACAGTGGCAAATTGCGTATCGAATCCTCGTTCATACGAGCCTCCCTTGACGAAGTTCGCGGCGGACCCGAGCAACGAACACCGGCCCCCGAACGAGAATGGCAATGACAAAGACGCCGGCGAGGATCTGGACCATCTGGTGTTCAAAGACCGTGCGGCGACCGACGTCGGCTGCGACGTAGCGCGAGGCGAGGTTGTCGATGTGCAGGAAAAACATCGACATATCGCCATGGCTGATCACGAGAAACACCGCCACGACACAGCCAAGGATGCCGAGCAAATTGCCGGCGAGCCACCCGGTTGTAACCAGCACGATGTAGCAGGCGTCGCGCGCCAGACGTTGCCAGGGGCTGGCATCAGCCGAGGCTGTAGGCGCGGAGGCGGTAAGCCCGGGCGGCTGATCGACGCGACTATTCTGCGGCCATGGCATAAGCGGCCTCCTCTTTGGGAAAGGCGATAGCTTCGATCGCCGCATCGATCGTCAGGCCGCTGGCCATCAGATCCTCGATCTGGGCAAAGGTCGCAGGCGAGCTCGAATAGACCGTCGCCGAATAGGCATCGAGGACGAGGCGGCCGACTGCCTTGACCTCGGGGCCCTTGATCAAGACCTCGGAATATTCGTTGCGATTGCGCTTGAGGCTGCGAATGAGCGTCTCGGTCGCCTCGTCCATCTCGAGGCGGTCGCTCTTCTTGAAATCCGCGATGGTCTCGGCCTTTTGCTGGAGAACCAGCATCCAGTCCGAGTTTTCCAACGCCGCCTTGGCGCCTTCGGATTTGTAATAGTCGTTGAGCGATTGGGTGGCGGTCGCCAGCGCGCCGCCATACTTACGGCAGGTGCGGGCGTAGGCCTCGACGAAGTCGGCCATCGAGCCGCCCTTGAGCATCTGCCAGGCTTCATCGATGAGTAGCATCTTCTTCACGCTGCGCGGCGTCCGCGTCATCATCTGCGTCGTCATGAACATGATCGCGGTGAGCACCACGGCGCGCAGCTCTTCGCGAGACGCCAGGTCCGAAAGCTCGAATACGGTGAAGTCACTCTCGAGCTTCAGCGTCGCCGTGCCGGTGAAAAACCCGCCATAAGTGCCCCCGACACAAAAGGGCGACAGTGCGATGGCAAGGTTCTTGGCGTCGCGATTATGAACCGCGTTCAAAGCTTCGGCAACATCGCCGATCGCGCCTTCAACGCCCTTGGCATCCCAGGCAGCATTGACAGCAGCATCGATCAGCCCGCGCTCGGTATCGTTCAGCTGATCGATAAACCGCGCCATCTGGGAGACGATCGCCTTGAGCATCGCCATGCAGTCGAGCTTGTAATCTTCATCGACGGCCACGCGCTCGGCATCGATCATCGAAAACGGGTTGAGACAGAAACCCGAGGACATGGTGAACTCGACAAAGCTGCCACCCTGCAGCTTGACCGAGTTCATGAAGCTGCGGCCGTCATCGATGACGACGACCTTGGCGCCAGCCCCGACCAGGGCCGAACACATTTCCTGAAGCAGCACCGACTTGCCCGAGCCCGATTTGCCCATGATCGTGGTGTTGTGATTGCCGGCATTGTTCTCGAACGGCGACCAAAAGAACGGCTGCCCGCGCCTGCCCACGAGCATCAGGTGCGGGACGTTGCCGCCCAGATACTCGCCCTGCAGCGGCGCCATATTGGCCGCCGTCGAGGTCAGCATGGTCTTGAAGCGCTTCAGGCGATTCATGTCACCGCCAAGGCCATCGCCAAGCGTCATCGGCAGCGCCGACAGCAAGCCCTGGATTTGCAAAAAGCGTTCGTCGCTCAGATCCCAACCAGCAGAGCGGTAGATCGATTTGAGCGTCCGCTCATTGCGGTCGCCGTCGCCCATCGCTGAATAGGTGGTGACGCCGTAGTGGAGCTTGACCAGCTTCCTGCCCATCGCGAGCTGGTCCTGGACGTGGCGCCACTCTTCTGACTTCTCGCGGATGTTGGGAATCCATTTTGCCCCGCGCGAGTCGGCAAGGCTGGAACTTCGCATCGATTTCATGCCGGCAAAGGTCGCCGCGGCCTCATCGTCCTGATAGACGAGCGAGAGCACCGTGGCGGTCGGGCATGGCAGGCGCAGCTTGTCCGAGAACATGTGGCCAATCAGGTTGACGCACTCATATGGCTGCCAATTCTGCGGAAAGTTGCGAACGCCGAAATGCCGGACGTCGAAGGTGTCGGGAAAGACTTCGCCGATCTCGGCGACACCGTCCTCGATCTCGCCGGTCGGACGGAAGCGCTCGGTCGACAGGATCATCCGGTTCTGTTCGATCTCGAGCCGGATATCGCGGCGCACCGCCTGATCAGCGATTGCATCCATCGGGTTATAGTCGACCCGGTCCTCTTCGCTCGACGTCGTCGGCGAGGTAAGGTCATCGACAAGGGCAATCAGCGCTGCGGGTTCGATCGGCGTTGCATCCGAGTCCAGCGAGCGCATGACGCTGACGAGGCTGTCGCGGCAGGCGGCGAGTTCATCGTGGGTGACGTTCGATGGCAGCGGCACCGAGAGCGAAATGATGACCCTGTGCTGACGCAGAAAAAACGGCGAGTCGACCGACAGCGAATTATAGACGCCATCGTAAAAGGCAGCCGTGCGGTGGAACGCCATGCGCTTGTAAAAGGGGCCCGCCTGATAGCGCGGCATGAACCAGGCAGCGACGGTGCGCGCGATGCGCGGACTCGACCACGACAGCACCTGAACGTGCGCGCCGGCCGGCATGGCTTCCTGAAAGAACTGCGAGATGATCTCGCCGGTACGTTCGTCCGAACCGACGAACGGCGGTATTTCGAGCGCGAACCCCATCGAATTGCGGTTGATGTAGAGCTGCCGGCGCTCATCATAGGCGCGGTAGGGCAGGAACGATGACAGCATGTCGAGATGGATGATCGGGCGATCGCCATCGGGAGCCGCATCGTCGCCAAAGATGTTTTGAGCAATCCAGGTGAACGGGTTCATGGCCGGGGTTCCGAATTTGGCAGCACCGCGCCGGCGGCGGCAGAGAAGGTGTTTGCAGTCGACGACAGACCCGCCATGCCACTCAGCATCGCACCCAGCGCCGGCTCACTCGCAACGGCCGCGAGGTCCGCCGCCACCCGACCTTCGATCACCGGCGCTGCCATCGTGCGGACCCGCGCTGCGGCGACCTTGGCATCGGCGGTCAGCGGATAAGGTTTGGCATAAGCCGGAATGACCGGCGCCAGGATGGCACCCGTTTGCACAGCCGCCGTTACCGGCGTCGGGTCCGCGGCCTTCGTCGCAGCGGGGTTGCTGCGGGCCAGCGATGCCTGATTGAGCGCGACCGATGCCGCAGGAGCGGAAGCAGGGGCTAGATCTGATGCCGAAGCCACCTGTGTCGGCGATGCGGTAGTTGGATGCTTGACGGGGACTTCGTAAAGGCGGCCGTGCCAACGAACCTTGCGGGTCATCGCAGCGACCACCGCTGTCGCCGGCGACATTGCGACAGGATCGCTCGAGGTCGCTGCAGCCCTGACGTCGGGGGTATCATAGCTGCCATCAAGCTTGTTGATCTTGCCGCCATCGCTTCCGGCCACAGCCTCGCGAAGCGACTGCGCCTGGGGCGATGCAGATGGCCCCCACGACGGCGCCGATGGGGTCATCGGCGGAGAGGTCCAGGCGCTGGGCCGGACATAGTTCGAGGGCAAGATGGCGGATGTGCTTGGAGCGGAAGGAACGGACTGGCTAGCTGGCGGTGATGCGCCGCGCCCCTCTGTCGCCGCCGCCCCGGGCTCGGCATTTGCGTCAGCCCGTTTGGCGCTGCGCGACGCAACGACGTCATCGAGACTGGCGAGGACGCTGCCCGGCGCTGCGCCTGTCCCCGGCGCTACCGAAAGGACCGGGCCGGAACTGGTTGCCGTCACAACGATGGCGGCTGAACGCGAACCGCCGGTCAGCCCATCGGTCCATTCGCCGCGTTCAACGACGACATGCGCCGAAGCCTCATCATGGTAGATACCACTGCCGTCGATATGAGCCGGAAAAACGATCTTGAACGCACGATCGGCGGTGCGCGCCGGGTTGCTGCCCAGATCACGCGGCCGATAGATACCGCCCGGCGACGATACGGTCGGCATGGCATCGATCGACTGGCCCGGCGATGCTGTGCCCATGCTCGCGATCGCCTGTGCATCGATGCTGGTCATCGGTGCGCAGGTGCCGCCCGGGGCTCGGCAGGCGAAATCGCCGTGCACGTTAGTGCCGGTGAGGCAACCACCGAGCATCAGCGGCAGTGCCAAGGCAAGGCCACGCGACAGAACAGGCTGAGACTTCATTACCACCTCCCCGAAAAAAGCGCGTCGATGATTGCAGCGACGCCCGACGCCATGAGCACCCAGGATGGTCGAAAGACCGTGCCGACGAGCGCGCCCGACAGGATGAAGATCTGTGTCATGCGGCGGGCTTGGCTTTCAGCCAGGCCGTCAGTTCAGGCGCTGGCCTGAAGCCTTCGATAACCGCACCGTCGGCGCGCACGACAACGGGCGTGCCGGCAAACCCGTGTTTTTTGGCAAAGGCTTCATTGGCATCGAGGCCTGCCGTGTCACAGGCTTTCGCTTCGCCGACTTCGCCGTGCTGATAGGCGGTGTGAAGCGCAGCAACCGGGTCAGCTGCGCAATAGACCTTCTCCGACAGGCTGCGTGAGCCGAGCACCGAAATCGGCCGCTCCTCGACACGGACATTCATCGAGGCCAGCGTTTGGCTGAGCTTGGCGCAATAGGCACAGCGGAAGTCGCTGAACACGACAACCTTGGGCGCACCCACCGGGCCCCATGCGATCGCGCCGGATTTGGGAAGCTCGCCGAGCGGCACCGACGCTGCGCCGGCGGGGGTGGCCCTCCCCTCCCCCGCCGGGCCGTCATCACTGCGCGCAGCAGCGCCCAGGAGCGTCGACGGACTGATCTCGAGCAGGCGAGCCGCTGTCAGATCGGATCGGGTCTGCATATCATAGACACGGCCGATGACCAGATAACGCGCCCTGGCATCGGTGTAGAACAGCGTATTTCCGGCAGCGACCTCGCACAGACCACCGAGCTTGTCGCAGCGAACGCTGGTGATCTTGGTCTTTGGGAGACGCGCAGCCAGCGCCACCTTGACCGCCGACACGGACGGCGATGGCGTGGCGGTTTCGCGGGCATCAGAAGCGGCGGCGAAGGACGTGAGCACGACAAGCGCGAGGCCGATCGCTATTGCTCCAAAGGCCAATTTCATTTGCTGCTCCTTACATAGACGCCATCGAGAAAGACGATCTCGACCTCGATGCCGGTCGGCATCTCGATGACGGGTTGATATTGCTCGGCGCGCTGGATCAGATATTTGCTGACCATATCGGCGGATTGGGCGACGCCCTGGCCAAGACCGGCCTTCGCCAGTTCGCCTGGGCTCAACTGCTGGCGCTCGCCATTAATGACGGTCTGTGCGCCCTGAAACAGGGCATTGGCGTTGGCCGAAAAGCCGCGCCCGAAACCACCGGCTATCCCCGCCAGAAAAGCCTGGCCGATCAGACCGCCTTCGCGGGTGACAACGCGCCCGCGCACACCG
>JBBSBE010000132.1:0-10490 GCA_038251625.1 Rhodobacterales bacterium | reverse complement strand
CGTTCTCGAACAGATAGAATTCCAGCTCGCTGGCCATCATCGGCTGGAAGCCAATGGCCTGCGCCCGCGCCACCTGCCGCTTCAGGATCGCGCGGGGGGACACCTCCACCTCTTTCCCGTGATGATCGAGCAGGTTGCAAAGCACAAGCGCCGTTCCCGGCAGCCACGGCAGGGCGCGCAGTGTCGCCATGTCGGGGCGCATCACATAGTCGCCATAGCCCCGGTCCCAACTGGCCGAGGCAAAGCCCGGCACAGGCGTCATCTCCATGTCCACAGCCAGCAGGTAGTCGCAGCAATGCGTCTCTTGCCAATTGTCGATGAAATGGGCCGCGTGAAACCGCTTGCCCATCATCCGGCCCTGCATATCCACGCCCGCCACCAGCACCGTGTCGATCGTGCCCGCCGCAAAAGCCGTGCGCAGCGCATTCAAATCCATCGTTCCGGGCATCTTTCGCCTCATCCTGTCCCCAACCGCTATCCTTGCACCAGCCCGCAGGCGCGCACCAGAGGGGTTCAGGCGAGCGTGGGCGGCAGGGGCGGGCGGGCGCGCAAGCCCGAAAGCGCGTTCAGGATCACCGCGCCCAGCACCACCGCCCCGCCAAGGAACGTCCCGGCCGTGGCGCTTTCGCGCAGGAACACGAACACCCAGACAGGTGCCAGCAACACCTCGATCATGGAAAGCAGCGTCAACTCTGCTGCCGGGATCACCCGGCTGCCGCGCGTGTAAAGCGCAAGTCCGGTGGCCAGCAGCACAGCCCCCGCTGCCATGGCCACCGCGATGTCGTGCAGCGGTACCCACAGCGTGCCGCCCTGCATCCACGTCACGCCCGCCGCCACGACCATCGAGAACACGCCCCCGAGCAGGATCGCGGGCAGCATGTCCGCCAGCCGCCCCCAGCGCAGCGCCAGCGTGAAAGCGGCAAATCCCAGCGCCGACAGCAGGGCCGCGACGTTGCCCCAGCCCGCGCCGATCGCCAGCCCCTCGCGCACCATCAGGAACATCCCGACGCCCGCCAGACCGATGGCCGCCCACGTCGCCCCCCGCACCCGCTCGCCCAAAAGCGCCCAGCCAAGCCCCGCCGCCAGAAAGGGTGATGCTGCAAAAAGGAAAACGGCGTTCGCCACCGTCGTGGCCTGGATCGAGTAGATCGCGCCTGCAAAGGCGATCACAAGTGCGGCCCCGCCGATGACCCCGGCAAGCCCTGTCTCGCGCACTGGCGCCAAAACACCGCCCCGCAGCCACAGGATGGCAATGGCGAGCACCGGCATCATGCCGACCGACCGCCAGAAAAGCACGGCCCAACTGTCGGCCACCACAATCTGGCGGATCGCCAACCCCATCGCCGACCACAGGATGCCTGCGATCACGACAAGCAGAACACCCGTGCCGTAACGCATGATGGCCCCTCCTGATGCTGAGAGGAGCGTATGGCGGCGGGTCGGTCTGTCGCATTTGCGACAGGGAAAACGCACCGGTGACCGTTCCAACCGACGGCCACATTGAACCAATGCCCGGGCCGCCGGGCGCCCGCACGCGCGAAAATCCCGGGCCTGTCACCGAAAGATTTTCTTGTGGATCACAAAATCTCTACCCGTTGCAGGACATCGGCCAGACAGCAAGGGTGAAGGCATGGCGCAAAGTCTTGGCCGGAGGGACTGATGTTCGATTTTCTTGATCTTGAAAGATATCCGCTCGATCGCGCCCACAGCCCGGAATGGCTGGCCCTTGTCGCGCGCTGCCGTGCCGATCTTTCACGCGATGGGATGTTCAACCTTGAGGGTCTGATGGACCGCAATGTTGCAGAAGTGGCGGGCGGCGGGCTTTCGGAAAAGTTCGCCACCGAAAGTTTCCATCACGCGCGTGAGCACAACATCTACTTCGCCAAATCCATCCCCGGCCTGCCCGAGGATCATCCCGCCCTGACGCGGTTCAACACGTCCAACGATACGCTTTGTGCCGATCAGGTACGGGGCACGCCGGTCGATCTTCTGTATCGCTGGGCTCCGTTCGCCGAATTTCTGGCCGCGACCATGGAAAAGCCGGTGCTGCACATCATGGCCGATCCGCTGGCGGCGCTGAACGTGATGTCCTACCGCGAAGGGCAGGTCCTGAACTGGCACTTTGATCGGTCGGAATTCACGACGACCCTGCTTCTGCAAGCGCCCGAGGCGGGCGGTGAATTCCTGTACCGGACGGATCTGCGCACGGCAGAGGATCCCAATTACGATGGCGTCGCGCGGCTTCTGCGCGGGCAAGACCCGCAGATGCGCAGCCTTACGCTGACCCCCGGCACGCTGAACGTGTTCCGTGGCAAGAACACGCCGCACAAGGTGGCGCCTGTGAAGGGCAGCCGCAGCCGCGTGATCGCCGTCTTTTCGTTCTACGAACGGCCCGGCGTGACCTTCAGCGAAGAGGAACGCGTCGGCTTTTACGGACGTGCGGCTTGACCGCCGCCTCCGTCTTCAAGGATGGCCGAAAGGCCACCTATCTCAACGCCCAAGGGGCTGACCGGCCGCTGATATCGCCGCTGTCGGACGACGTGCTGCACGGGGCGCGGATGTACCGCTTGGGCCGTCTGCGCGCACAAATGGCGGCGGCGGATGTGGGGGCGCTCCTGCTCTACGATCCCGTCAATATCCGCTACGCCTTTGACAGCTCCAACATGCAGGTCTGGACCGCGCACAATCCGATGCGTTACGCGCTGATCCTTGCCGGGGGTCCTGCGATCCTTTTTGAATTCAAGGGCTGCGAGCATCTGAACGACGGCCTGCCGGGGATCGACGAGGTCCGCAATTCGATCACCTGGATGTTCATGGGCAAGGGCGACAAGACCCAAGGCTTCGTCGAGGATTGGGCCGCAGAAATCGCCGATCTGATGCGCACGCATCTGGGCGGCAACTCGCGCCTTGCGGCTGACACGCTTGATATTGCGGGCGTACGGGCGCTGGAAGCGCGCGGGGTCAGCGTGTCGGACGGCACGGAGATCACCGAAATCGCCAGATCGATCAAATCGGCGGATGAAATCGCCCTGATGCGCTGGACGATCCGGGTCTGTGAGGCCGGGATGGCGCGGATCTACGAACACTCCCGCCCAGGCGCGACGGAACGCGAGCTTTGGGCGCATCTGCATTTTGAAAATGCCCGGTCGGGCGGTGACTGGCTCGAGACGAAATTGCTGACCGCCGGGCCGAACACGAACCCATGGTACAAGGAATGTTCCGACAGGCCGGTACAGGCAGGCGAGATGATCAGCTTTGATACCGATATGATCGGCCCCTATGGGTATTGCGCCGATCTGTCGCGCAGTTGGGTCTGCGGCTACGTGCCGATGAACGCGCAACAGCGCGGGCTTTATGCCACTGCGCTGGACCAGATCACCCACAATCTTGCGCTGATCCAGCCCGGCATGTCGTTTGCAGAGTTCAACGAAAAAAGCTGGCGCATCCCGGACCGGCACGCGGGCTATCGGTATTCGCTTGCCGTGCACGGCGTGGGCATGGCCGACGAATGGCCGGTGATCCCGCTGCATCTCGACTGGACAGATCGCGCCATGGCGGGCCGGTTCGAGCCTGGAATGGTGGTTTGCGTCGAAAGCCTGATCGCCGAGGCGGGGTCGGAATCGGTCAAGCTGGAAACGCAGGTTCTGGTGACGGAAGGCGGTGCAGAAAGGCTGGACAGCTTTCCCTGGGAAACCGCGTAGCGCGCCAAGGCGACGCGCACCTGAACGCGCGCTTGCGTCAATACCCCCTCTGGCGGTCCACCAGATAAAGAAGCGGCTCCCCCGCCTCGCCCCGCCGCACATTCTCGGCGATCACTGCAGATGCCGTGGCGGGCCGCGTTGTGGCGGCGATATGGGGGGTGACGGTGACGCGCGGATGCGCCCAGTAAGGGTGATCCGCGGGCAAAGGTTCGACCCGGAACACATCCAGCGTTGCATGCGCCACCTGCCCGCCATCAAGCGCGGCCAGCAGCGCCGCGTCGTCGATCAGCGGCCCGCGCCCGGGATTGATGACAAACGCACCACGTTGAAGCAGAGCCAGCCTGCGCGCGTCGAGCACGTTTTCCGTCTCTGCAGTCTGGGGCAGCAGCGTGACGACGATCGCGGCCCCCGCCAGTGCCGCGTCCAACTCGTCCCACCCGGCCATGCATCGCGCACCGGGCAGGTCGGCACGGCTGCGCGACCAGCCCGTAACGGGAAAGTTCAGCGCCATCAGCGCCCGCGCGCAAGCCTGGCCAAGTTCGCCGAAGCCCAGGATCGTGACCGCCCGTTCCCGCGCGATCCGGCCCACCCGCGTCCCGTCATGCCGCCAGATGCCGTCCTGCCCCAGCAGATGCTCATCCGTTCCCAGATGGTGCCGCAAGCTGTGGGCCACCACCCATTCGACCATGCTTTCTGTCATCGCCGGATCCACCATCCGGCACAGAGGCTGGGTCAGCGTCGCATTCCCCACGATCTTTTCGACCCCCGCCCAGAGGTTCAGCACCGCCTTGCAGGCCTTGTACGGGGTGAAATCGGCAATCGTGCCGCCGGGGGAAAAGATGATGTAGTCCACCTCCGCGGGGCGTGCCTCCGTCACCAGCCGCGCGCCCGGCACCACGGCCAGCGCCGCCAAAAGGTCGGGCGCATAAGTATCCCACAGCGCGGGACCTGCGGCGAAAAGTACGCAAGCGCCCATTATCGCGGCCTGTGGATATGCGCGCTCTGGACCAGCCCGAAAGCCGCCAGAAGCACCAGCATCGACGACCCGCCATAGCTGACCAACGGCAGGGGAACACCCACCACCGGGGCAAGCCCCATCACCATCAGCATGTTGATTGCGAAATACAGAAAGAACGTCGCGGCGATCCCCAGCGTCAGCAGCGATGCGAAGCGGTCCTTGTTCTGGATCGCCGACAC
The DNA here is from genome assembly GCA_038251625.1 of Rhodobacterales bacterium. Lineage (GTDB taxonomy): Bacteria > Pseudomonadota > Alphaproteobacteria > Rhodobacterales > Rhodobacteraceae > JBBQXK01. Next base: position 5,592 of record JBBSBE010000132.1, on the reverse strand, counting down.
GATGCAGAAGCCAAGGATCATCGCGTAGAGCACCAAAAGCGAGAATGCGCCCACAAAGCCAAACTCTTCCGCGAGTGTCGTGAAGATGAAATCGGTGTGCTTTTCGGGCAGAAAGTTCAGCCGTGACTGCGTGCCTTGCATGAACCCCCGGCCCGTCCAGCCGCCAGACCCCAGCGCGATCTTGGCCTGACTGATGTGATAACCCGCGCCAAGGGGATCGTTCGATGGGTCGAGGAACGTGTCGATCCGGCGATACTGGTAGTCCTGCAAAAGCTGCCACGGCGTTCCGCGCGAGGCCAGAACGGCCGCGACCATCCCCACACCGGCGGCAATCACCACGCCGAAATAGATCCAGCTCACACCCGCGCAGAACATCACTACCGCCCCGCCCACCATCACAAGGATAGAGGTGCCAAGATCGGGCTGCACCACGATCAGCCCGGTCGGGATCAGGATCAACAGAACCGGGATCAGTACCCAAAGCGGGCGCGACACCTTCTTGACGTCCAGCCAGTCATAATAAGCCGCCAGCATCATCACGATGGCCACCTTCATCAACTCGGAGGGCTGCAGCATCATGAAGCCAAGGTTGATCCAGCGCTGCGCGCCCATGCCGACATGGCCGAAGAATTCAACCACCACCAGCAGCGCCAGAGAGACGACATAGGCCACCCCCGCCATGTTGCGCCAGAACCAGACCGGCACGAAGGCCACGATGAACATGACGGCAAGGCCAAGGCCGAACCGCTTCATCTGCGGCTCGGCCCAGACATCAATGCGCCCGCCCGCCACCGAATAAAGCATCAAAAACCCGACCGACGCGACCGCGATCAGCAGGACGACCAGCGCCCAGTTGATGTAGAGGATCTTGCGCGGGCCCGTGGGGACGAACTTGATCCGGTATTCCAGAAAACTCATGCCTCAGGCCCTCGATGCCGCAGGGCCGGGCGGATCGGCGGCGCGCAGCGGCAGGTCCTTCTGCTGGCTCTCGATGCGGTTGCGTTGTGCCGCCGGATAGGCGGTCAGAGGTGGCATCCCGTCCGACAGCGCGCGCAGGATGATGTCGCGCGCCACCGGCGCCGCGACGGCCGATCCGCCGCCGCCATGTTCCACCACCACCACCACCGCGTAGCGCGGCGCGTCATAGGGCGCAAAGCCCACGAACAGCGCGTGGTCGCGCCGGTTCCACGGCAACTGCGCGTTTCCGATGACCCCCCGAGCCCGCTCGGCGGTCGAGATGTTGCGCACCTGGCTGGTGCCGGTCTTGCCCGCCATCCGCAACGACTTGTCATCGATCCGGCTGGCATAGGCCGTGCCGCGCTGGCTGTTGTTGACCGCAAACATCCCCTCGCGCACCGCGCGCAGATGCGCAGGCTCGATCGGCAGGGGGGCGGCCTCGGCGACGGGTACTTCCTTGCCGTCGATGGAATGGATCAGCCGCGGCACCACGGAGCGCCCGCTGGCAATGCGCGCCGTCATCACCGCCAGTTGCAGCGGCGACGTCAGCACATACCCCTGCCCGATGGCCGCGTTCACCGTATCGCCCACGCGCCATTCCTGCCCATAGCGCGCGGTCTTCCACGCCTTGTCGGGCATGTTCCCTTCGGTGATGGCCGACATCGGCAGATCGTGGCGCTGCCCAAGGCCCAGCATCCGGCCCATCTCGGCCATCTTGTCGATCCCGGCTTTCACGGCAACGTCGTAGTAGAACACGTCGCAGCTTTCCGCGAGCGACCGATCCAGCGTGACCGATCCGTGCCCGCCACCCTTCCAGCAGTGAAACCGCCGCCCGGCAATCTCGAAATACCCGGGGCAGCGGACGGCGGTGCTGGTGGTGATTGCGCCTGCCTGCAGCGCCGCCAGCGCCGTGACCATCTTGAACGTACTGCCCGGCGGATAGGCCCCCTGCACCGATTTGTTGGCCAGAGGGCGGTGATCGTTCTCGGTCAGCGCGTTGTAGTCCTTGTGCGAGATGCCGCGCACGAAAAGGTTGGGATCGAACGACGGGGCAGAGGCGATGGCAATGATATCGCCCGTCTGCACGTCCATCACCACGGCCGCCGCGCTTTCGTCGCCCAGCCGCGCCTGCACGAAATTCTGCACGTCCGCATCAAGGGTCAGTCGTATATCGGCGCCGGGCTCGCCTTCCTGCCGGTCAAGTTCGCGCATCACGCGGCCTGTCACGTTCACCTCGACCCGGCGGTGGCCCGCCTGGCCGCGCAGCGTATCCTCCATCCAGGTTTCCACACCGATCTTGCCGATCTGGAATTTGGGCGCGGTCAGGATCGGATCTGGATTGTCCACGCGGGCAAGGTCCGCCTCGCTGACCGGCCCCACGTAACCCACCACATGCGCAAAGTCGGTATCGCGTGGGTAGATGCGCGAAAGTCCCACCTCGGGCGATACGCCGGGCAGGGCGGGTGCGTTCAGCGCCACTTTCGACACATCCTCCCACGGCATCCGGTCGGATACGATGATCGGCAGGGGCGACCGGCGCTTGGCCTCTTTCAGCGCGCGGTCCAGATCCTCGGCCGAGATCGGCACGATCCCCGCCAGACGGTGCAGCACGTCCGACACATCGCCCGCATCCTCGCGGCTGATCACCACGCGGTAGTTCTGCTCGTTGCCCGCGATCAGCTTGCCGTTGCGATCCTGGATCAACCCGCGCGCAGGCGGGATCAGGCGGATCGAGATCCGGTTGTCCTCGGCCAGCAGGCGAAACTCATCGGCCTTCTCCACCTGCATATAGCGCATGCGGGCGCCAAGCACGGCCACGACCGCAGCCATCGAGCCGCCAAGAAACAGGGCCCGGCGCGAAATGCGGCGGGCGCTTTCCTCGGTATCGCGGGCGGAACGTCTCACAGCCGTCTCCCGAAGGCATCCACTTCGCCGGTGGATGGTTTGCGCAGTCGCAGGGCGGCGTGCAGCAGCCCCACGATCAAAGGATAGCACAGGATGGTCATCCCTACCTGTGCGAAGGCATAGCCGAAAGCGGGCTGGTCAAGAAAGGCCACCGCCATCACGACACGGTAACCGATCAGCATCACAAGCATCAGCCCCGCAATCAGCAGCCATTCAGCCAGAAAGCCAAGTTCGCGCGTCAGCGCAGAACGGCGGCGCAGGAATTCGGTCGCCAGCACCACGATGGCGGCCCAAAGGCCCGGCGGGCGCATCAGCATCAGGTCTTCAAGCAGCACCACCGCCGCAATCAGGATCGCGGGCAGATAGTCGGGCCGCTGCGTGACCCAAGCCAGCATGAGGCACAGCAGAAGGTCCGGCCCGGGCCACTCGCCCGCCTGCCCCCCGATGGGCAGAAGGCGCAGGAACAAGAGCACGAACGCCAGCGCCACGAAGAGCCCGCGATAAAGCCAAAGCCGTGCCGCAACCGGATCAACCACCGCCCGCCTCCGCCGAAGGTGCATCCGGGGCAGGCGGCTCCACCGGGGCCGCCACGATCCCGCCGGGGTCGGTGATCGGCTCGATCGCGTGGCTGCGCAGCACACGCAGGAACACCAGCCGCTCGTAATCCGCACTCAGCCGCACCCGCAGCCGCCGGTCTGTGCCCTGCGCCACCGCGCCGACCAGCAGGCCCGCCGGAAACACCCCGCCGTCGCCCGAGGTGATCACCTGATCGCCCGGGCGCACAAGATCGGGGTTCTCCAGAAACTCCAGCGGCGGCGCGGGCGAATTATCGCCCGACAGCAGCGCCTTTTGCCCCGAAGGCTGCACCGTCACCGGAATGCGACTGTTCGAATCCGTCAAAAGGATCACCCGCGATGTCCGTTCCCCCACACCAGAGATGCGGCCGACCAGCCCGATTCCGTCCATCGTCGCCCAGCCGTCGCGGATCCCGTCGCGTGCGCCCACGTTCAAAAGCACCGACTGGCGGAACGGCGAACCGGCATCGGCCAGCACCTGCCCGGATACGTGCGTCAGCCGGGGGTCCATCCGCACCTGGTTCAGGTCCATCAGCCGGGCGTTCTGCTGCTCCAGTTGCAGCGCGGCCTCTTTCCACGCCTTCATCTGCTGCAATTCGCGGCGCAGTTCCTGGTTCTGTTCATAGATGCGGGTGTAGGACTGAAAATCCTCGACCATCCCCACAACTTTGGTCACCGGCACCAGCGCCCAGTCCATCGACGGCACCACGGCATCGACAAGCGCGGTACGGAACCGCTCGACCCTCGGGCTGTCGATGCGCCACAGAACGAACAGCGCCAGCAACAGGAACACCAGCCCACCAACCGCGATCCGCCGCAGCGGGCGGGCGAAATCTTCCGGCGATTGGCTGCGTCTTGCCACTTTTCGCTTCTCCCTCGCGGGCGTCAGCTGTCGTAGTCGATCACGTGCCGCAGCTGTTTTTCATACTCCAGCGCCTTGCCGGTGCCGAGCGCCACACAATTGAGTGACTCGTTGGCAACCGAGATGGAAAGTCCCGTCTGCTCGCGCAGCGCAAGGTCCAACTCGCCCAGAAGCGCGCCACCGCCCGTCAGCATCACGCCGCGGTCCACGATATCGGCGGCAAGGTCCGGCGGCGTCGCCTCCAGCGCCTGCATCACCGCGTCGCAGATCTGCTGCACGGGTTCCGCCAGCGCCTCTGCCACCTGCGCCTGATTGATCTCGGTCTCCTTCGGCACGCCGTTCAAAAGGTCGCGCCCCCGGATGTGCAGCGCCTGTCCGCGCCCGTCGTCGGGCATGCGGGCGGTGCCGATGGACGTCTTGATCCGCTCGGCGGTGCTTTCGCCGATCAGAAGGTTCTGATGGCGGCGCAGATAGGAAATGATCGCTTCGTCCATGCGGTCGCCGCCAACCCGCACCGATCGCGCATAGACAATGTCGCCCAAGGACAATACCGCCACTTCCGTCGTGCCGCCGCCGATGTCCACCACCATGTTGCCGGTGGGATCGGTGATCGGCATCCCCGCCCCGATGGCCGCCGCGATGGGCTCGGCGATCAGGCCCGCACGCCGCGCGCCCGCCGACAGCACCGACTGGCGGATCGCGCGCTTCTCCACCGGGGTGGCACCATAGGGTACGCAGACGATGATCTTCGGTTTGCTGAATGTCGTGCGCTTGTGCACCTTGCGGATGAAGTGCTTGATCATCTCTTCCGCCGTGTCGAAGTCGGCGATCACGCCGTCGCGCATCGGGCGAATCGCCTGGATGCTGCCGGGTGTGCGGCCCAGCATCAGCTTGGCATCCTCGCCCACCGCCAGCACCTGCTTCTTGCCGTCCTTGATGTGGTAGGCCACGACCGAAGGTTCGTTCAGAACGATCCCTTTGCCGCGCACATAGACAAGTGTGTTGGCCGTCCCAAGGTCGATCGCCATGTCCGAGGAAAAAAGGCTCGATAGGATTGACATGCCGGGGATGATCCTGTCCTGACGCCGCGTACGATAGCACCCGCGACTCGGCAAAAGCCAAGGGGGTGAGCGCTTTCATATACGGACAGGCCACGCCAAGGGAAAGGCCCGAGGCCACAGGCACCGGCAGATCGCCGCCAAGAGCCAACCTGGCACCAAGCGAACAATTGAAGACGTCCCCGGGGCCGCGGCAGGCCCCGGTCTTGTCTCTGCGCGATCAATCCACAGGCAT
>JBBSBE010000131.1:0-10672 GCA_038251625.1 Rhodobacterales bacterium | reverse complement strand
CCGTAAACGGTGGCCACGTCGTAATCGTACTGGTGCTTGGAGGGTTCCTGCGGTTTCGGCTCGATCAGGATGGTGCCCTTGAAGCCGATCTTGTGCTTGTATTCGACCACCTGTTGCAGGAAGCGGCCCGCGTGCACGCGTTCGGCCCGAAGGTCGGTGTTCAGAAGCGTCTCGTAGCCTTCGCGCCCGCCCCAGAGCACGTAGTTCTGCCCGCCAAGCTGATGCGTGGCGTCCATGTTCGCCTTCACGGTGGCGGCGGCATAGGCATAGACGTCCGGGTCGGGGTTGGTGGCGGCGCCCGACATCCAGCGGCGGTGGGAAAAGAGGTTGGACGTGCCCCAGAGCAGCCGCGCCTTGTGGTGCGCCTGCTTTTCGCCGAGGTAGCCGACGATTTCCTGAAGGTTGCGCAAGGATTCCGCGAAGGTGGCGCCTTCGGGGCGGGCGTCGGCGTCGTGGAAGCAGTAGAAGGGCTGGCCGAGGATATCGAACATCTCGAACGCCACATCGGCCTTGAGGCGCGCCAGCGCCATCGTATCGCCGAACCACGGGCGCTGGAACGTCTGCCCGCCGAAGGGATCGCCGCCGGGCCAGGCGAAGCTGTGCCAGTAGGCGACGGCGAAGCGCAGGTGATCCTCCATTCGCTTGCCCATCAGCATCTCATCAGGGTTGTAGTGGCGGAAGGCGTATTCGTTGGCGCTGCCCTCGCCTTCATAGGCGATGGGGGCGATGCCTTTGAAGAAGTCGGTCATGGCAGGGTCCTGATAAGGTCGCGCGCGGCGCGGTAGCGGGCGTGGCCCGCGTCATAGGCGGCGGCGAGGGTGGCGTCGGGCGCGATGACCCGGGCGATGGGGGGAAGCGTGGCAATTTCGGCGCCCGCACCCGTGGCGGCCATGAGGGCGAGGCGGGCGGCACCGAAGGCGCCGCCGAAATCGCCCGCGGCGGGAAGCTGGACGGGAAGGCCGAGTGCGGTTGCGATGGACTGAAGCCAGAAGTCGGATTTCGTGCCGCCGCCGACGGCGATCAGGCGTTCGATACGGGTGCCTGTGGCGGCCAGCGCATCGCGGCAGTCGCGCAGCGCGAAGGTCACGCCCTCAAGGACGGCCCGGGTGGCTGCCCGTTTATCGGTGGCGTGTTCGAGGCCGAGGAAGGCGCCACGGATGGCGGCGTCGTTCAGCGGTGTACGCTCACCGCCAAGGTAGGGAAGAAAGACCGTGGGGCCGGGCGCGGTGAGGGGCCCGAGGCTGGCGGTGAGCGAGGCTGCGCTGTCGCCGACCAATCCCGCGAACCAGTTCAGCGCGTCGGTGGCGGCAAGGATCACGCCCATCTGGTGCCATGTGTTCGGCAGCGCGTGGCAGAAGGTGTGGACGGCGGTTTCGGGCGCGGGCTGGTAGCCGTCATTGGCGGCGAAAAGCACGCCCGAGGTGCCAACCGAGACGAAGGCATCGCCCGCGCGCACCACGCCGCAGCCCACGGCAGAAGCCGCGTTGTCGCCGCCGCCACCCGCCACGATCACGCCCTTCTGCAGACCCCATCGCGAGGCGAGCGCGGGGCGGAGGGTGCCGGATACCTGCGACCCCTCGACAAGACGGGGCATCTGGCCGCGATCGAGGCCGGTAAGGGACAGAAGATCGTCCGACCAGTTGCGGGCGCCCACGTCGAGCCAACTTGTGCCCGCGGCATCGGACATTTCCGATACATGGTCGCCCGTCAGCCAGAGGCGCAGGTAATCCTTGGGCAAAAGCACGCAAGCCACGCGGTCGCGCAGGCGGGGTTCATGGTGCTGGACCCAGACGATTTTGGGCGCGGTGAAACCGGGAAAGACGATGTTGCCGGAGACGCGGCGGAACATCGGATCGCCGTCAAGGTCATGCGCTTCTTCATGCGACCGCGTGTCGTTCCACAGGATCGCGGGGCGCAGCACCTCGTCCGCCGCATCCAGCAGCGTGGCGCCGTGCATCTGGCCCGAAAGGCCGATGGCGCGCACGGCGCCAAGGCCCTGTGGGGCCAGCGCATCAAGCACCGCCTCGGCGGCGGCGATCCAGTCGGCGGGGTTTTGTTCGGACCAGCCGGCGTGGGGGCGCTGGACCGTCAGGGGGGCGGAAGCTTCGGCCACAACCGCCTGATCGTCGTTGATCAGGATGCCCTTGAGGCCCGAGGTGCCAAGATCGAGACCGAGGTACATCAATAGGCCTGCGGCGGCTTTTTCCCGAGGATGATCATGCCGAGGATATCTTCGTCGGTCACTTCGCCCACGTTCACGCAACCGACGCGCTGGCCGTTCTTCATCACCACGGCGCGGTCGCAAAGGTCCATGACGGCGTGGATGTCATGCTCGATCAGGAAGATGCCAAGGCCGGTGGATTTCAGTTCCTGGATCAGTTCGGCGACCATCTGGGTTTCCTGCGGCCCGAGGGCTGCGGTCGGTTCGTCCATGATCAGGATCTTGGCGTTGAAATACACCGCGCGGGCGATGGCGACCGACTGGCGCTGACCGCCCGAGAGCGCCGAGACGGGCACGTTGAACTTGCGGAAGTTGGGGTTGAGCCGCGCCATGATCTTGCGCGTCTCGGCCTCCATCCGGGCGTCGTCGACAAAGCCCAAGGGGCTGACAAGCTCGCGCCCCAGAAAGAGGTTCGAGGCGGCGTCGAGGTTGTCGGCCAGCGCGAGGGTCTGGTAGATCGTCTCGACGTTGTAGGCGCGCGCATCGCGGGGGTTTTCGATCGTGACCTTCTCGCCGTTGATGAAGATCTCGCCCGCGTCGGCCTGATAGGCGCCGGACAGGCATTTGATGAGGGTGGATTTGCCCGCGCCGTTGTGGCCGAGAAGGCCCACAACTTCGCCCGGATGCAGATCGACCGTGACGTGATCGACGGCCTTGATGCCCCCGAACGAGATCGAGATGTCGCGCAGTTCGACAAGGGGTGTGCCGGTGTTCGGGTTTTTCATGGCTGTCCCCTCACTTCGATTTGGCGCGGTAGAGCGTGTCGATATAGACCGCGAGCACCAGCACGGTGCCCACAACGATATTCTGCAAGGCGGCGTCGAAACCGATCAGCACCATGCCCGTCTGCAGCGATTGCATGACGAAAGCGCCAAGGATCGCGCCGTAGATCGTGCCGATGCCACCCGCGAGCGAGGTGCCCCCGATCACGGCGGCGGCGATGACGTAAAGTTCGTCCAGCGTGCCAAGCGCGTTGGTGGCCGAGTTCAGGCGGGCCGAGGCCACGACGGCGGAAAGGCCGGTGAGAAACCCCATGAGCGCGAAGATCTTGACCGTCATCCACTTCACGTCGATGCCCGCAAGAAGGGCGGCATCGGGGTTGCCGCCGATGGCAAAGACGTAGCGGCCAAAGCGGGTGCGGGTCATGATGAAGGTCATCGCGATGCCGACCGCCAGAAGGATAAGCACCGGGATCGCGAAGCCGTGGCTGATGAACAGGGTGCCGCCTTCGGGCAGCGTGATGTCGTTGGCGGCGACGTACTGGTTCACGATGCCGCGCGGCCAGGGGTAGGCGTTGACCAGCAGGACCGCACCGATGGCAATGCCACAGCCAAGGACGCCCAGCAAAACCTCGGCCCACATCGGGCGCAGCGGAAATTCGAACTTGTGGCGTTGCGCGCGGCCGTGGATCAGCATCCACAGGATACCGACGCAGGCGAGGATACCGACGATCCAGCTGCCGATTTCGCCGACCGATCCGTAAGGCCCGCCGCCCAGCAGCGCGAAGTTGGCATCGACGGGCGAGATGGTGCGGCCCCGGGCCACAAGAAACGCAGCCCCCCGCCAGACCAGAAGACCACCGAGGGTGACGATGAAGGCAGGGATGCGGCCATAAGCGATCAGCGCGCCCTGAAAGGCGCCGATGAGCGTGCCCATGGCCATGCCGACGATACAGGTGATGACCCAGATCGCGGGGTTCCCGAGGCCGATGAACTGCGGCAGGATCTCGACCTGCAAAAGCCCCATGATCATCGCTGTGAAGCCCAGCATCGAGCCCACGCTGAGGTCGATGTGGCGGGTCACGATGACCAGCACCATGCCGCAGGCCATGATCCCGATCGAGGAGGTCTGGACGCTGAGGTTCCACAGGTTGCGGGGCGTCAGGAACGCGCCGAACCCGTTGTTCAAGTAGCCCACAAGGTGAAAGCCGACCCAGATCGCGACCAGCGCGCCGACCATGCCCAGAAGGCGGGTGTCAAGCTCGGTGGCGCGCAGAAAGCGGGTGACGGGGCTGGCGCTGGGCGGCAGCTGCGATGTGGTGGTCTGCGGTTGGGTCATGAACGCGTCCAATCCGGAAGGGAGCTGCGGCAAGGCAGGCCTATGGCCTGACTGATGCGCGAAACCGGGGCGGCGCCATCGGGCCGCCGATCAGAACGGAAAGAGCGGCGCCAGGCAGTCATGCCCGGCGCCGGATGGTCAGGGCCTCAGCAGCCCGCGACGCCTGCCATTGCCCCTTCGCAAGCCTGCTCTTTCGAGATGTGGCCCGCGTCGATGGCGAGGTTCAGGTTGTCTTTGGTGATCGGGGTCGGGGCGAGGAAGATGGCGTTCATCTCAACGCCCTTTTCACCGCCCGAGAACTTGGTGGCACCCTCGATCGAATCGAGTGCTGCACCGCCCGCAAGCGCCGCCGCGATGTTGGCCGCCGCCGCGCCAAGCTGGCGCGAGTCTTTCCAGACCGACACCGTCTGGGTGCCGCGCGCCACGCGGTTCAGCGCGGCAAGGTCGCCGTCCTGGCCGCCGACGGGGATGTTCAGGCCCTGCGCGGCAAGGGCCGCGATGGCGCCACCGGCCATGCCGTCGTTCTGCGCCAGAACGGCATCGACGGCGTTGTTGTTGGCGGTCAGGATCTGCTCCATGTTCGCCTGTGCGGCATCCGGGGTCCAGCCCTGCGAGAACGCCTCGCCCACGATCTTGATCTTGCCTGCGTCAACCGACGCGCCGATCACTTCCTGCATGCCTTCGCGCAGGAAGCCTGCGTTCGGGTCGCCGGGGTCGCCCTTGATGATGGCGTAGTTGCCCTCGGGCACCTGTGCCATCACGGTTTCGGCGATGATACGGCCCACGCCCTTGTTGTCGAAGGTCAGGTAGAAGGCGCGGCCATCTTCGATCAGACGGTCGTAGCCGACGACCGGGATGCCTTCGGCAGCGGCCTTGTCGACGGCGGGGCCGATGGCATCCTTGTCCATCGCAAGGATGATGAGCGCGTTTGCGCCCTGGGCGATCAGCGCTTCCACGTCGGTCAGCTGCTTGGCGGCAGAGGCCTGCGCGTCGGCAGAGATATACTTGTTGCCCGCAGCTTCGAGCGCGCCCTTGATCGCGGCTTCGTCGGTCTTCCAACGCTCTTCCTGGAAGTTGGACCAGCTGACGCCGACCGTCAGCCCTTCGGCAAGTGCGGCGGAATTGAAGCCGGTCACGGCCACGACAGCGGCCAGAATGGCAGTACGCATGAGGAATCCTCCCTGGTGGTTCGGCCCTCATTGGGGCCGGTCCGGCCGTTCGCCGGCACGGGCGCAAACTGGCGTGAATAAATTCAGTTGTCAAAGTATAAGTTGCGGGCAACTCTGGAAGTGCCGCAAAATGGGGCGTCTTCATGCTGCTGTGCGGCGAAAAACAGGATGAAGGCGAAGCTTCAGCGGGAAATTTAGTTCGGAGACCGAAATAATCATGCCGCAACTGCGAGAGGAATTGGAGGCGGATGCAGCGCAGGGCTGCGGTCCGATCATCCCTCCGCTGCCCGATTCGCTGCGACCGCTGCGCCAGCAGGTGTTCGAGCGGGTGCGCGCGGCGGGTACGGTTGCGCGGGTGCAGTTGGCCAAGGAGCTGGGCGTCAGCCCGGCGTCGGTGACCACGACGGTCAGCGAACTGATCGAGGCTGGCCTGATCGAGGAGGTGACGGCCAGCCGCGAGGACGGGCAGGGGCGCGGGCGCCCGGCCGTGGCGCTGGGCGTGCGGGCCGGGGCGCACCGGGTGGCGGGGATGAAGCTGAGCGACCGCGAGCATACGGCGGTGATCGTGGATTTCGCGGGCAACCTGATCGCAGGCGATGTGATCGAACGGCGACCGGGCGCGATGACCGTGCCGGAGCTTCTGGACGCGATGGACGCGCTGCTGAGCCGGGTCTGTGCCAAGGCGGGGGTGGCGCGGGCCGAACTGTCGGCGCTGGGCCTTGGCGTGCCGGGCTTTGTGGATTGCGGCGCCGGGACGGTTCTGTGGTCATCGGTCCTGAGCGAGCGGGGCGTACCGCTGGCCGCCGCTGCCAGCGCCCGGCTGGGGTTGCCGGTGCAGGTGGACAATGACGCGAACCTTGTGACGCTGGCCGAGCTGTGGTTCGGGTCGGGGCGCAGGCTGGCCGATTTCGCGGTGGTCACGATCGAGCATGGCGTGGGCATGGGCGTGGTCTTGAACCACCGCATCTATCGCGGCGGGCAGGGGCTGGGGCTGGAGCTTGGCCATACCAAGGTGCAGCTTGACGGCGCGCTCTGCCGTTGCGGGCAGCGCGGCTGTCTGGAGGCTTACGTTGCCGATTATGCGCTGGCGCGCGAGGCGGTGACGGCGCTGAACTGGGGCCACAAGGAGACGCCGCCGATCCCGGTGCTGCTGGAGAGCCTCTATGACCACGCCAAGGCGGGAAACGTGGCCGCGCGGTCGATCTTTCGGCGGGCGGGGCGGTATCTGGCGGTGGGATTGTCGAATGTCATCAACCTTTTCGACCCGTCGCTGATCATCCTGTCGGGTGAGCGGATGCGCTATGACTATCTCTATGCCACCGAGACGCTGGCAGAGATGGAGAACCTGGCCATCGCGACAGGGCGGCCGCGACCGCCCATCGAGATCCACGCCTGGGGCGATCTTCTGTGGGCGCACGGGGCGGCGGCTCTGGCGCTGTCGGCGGTGACCGAACGGCTGGTCGCAGGCCCGCGCGAGGCGCGCGAGGTGGCCGCGCAATAGGCGCGATCACGCAGGAAGTGACGGAACCCTTTTCGATTGCGGTTGTTGTCATCCCTCTGCGTTGCAATAGTGGGCTTATGAGCAAAAGACGGGTTTTCAATGCTGGCTGGCGACACGTGCGCGGCCCAATGCTGGTGGCGCTGTCGGCCTTGGCGTTTGCTTCCCCCCTCGGCGCGTTCCAGAAGCTGGATTTCAAGGTGTCGGGGGATGACAAGGCGCTGACGGCATCGCTGGAGGCTGCTTCGGCGCTGCGCGCGGCGCGGAGCGAAAAGGTGACCGATCCGCAGGATGTGTTTGCCGCAGCGCGAGCAGAATATGGGCGGCTGCTGGCGGCGCTTTATGCGCAAGGGCATTATTCCGCTGTCATTTCGGTCAAGGTTGACGGGCGCGAGGCGGCGGATATCGCGCCGCTCGATGCGCCGCGATCCATCGACAGGGTTACCGTACGGGTGGACCCGGGGCCTGCCTTTCGCTTTTCGCGCGCGGTTGTGGCCCCCCTTGCCAGCGACACGACGCTGCCGCCCGGGTTTCGGCGGGGCGAGCGTGCCGACAGCGGCCTGATCTCGGATGCGGCCAACGCGGCGGTGGACGGGTGGCGCGCGAGGGGTCGGGCCAAGGCGGACGTGGCCGGGCAGGAGATCGTTGCCGATCACCGTGCGGCAAGGCTGGACGCGCGGATTGCCATCACACCGGGGCCGGTGCTGCGCTTCGGGGCGCTGGACATCAGCGGACAGACACGGATGCGCGAGGCGCGTATCCGGGCCATCGCGGGTCTGCCCGAAGGCCAGCCCTTTCACCCCGCGACGCTGGAGCGGGTGGCAGAGCGGTTGCGCCGGACGGGGATCTTTTCGTCCGTCGCGCTGACCGAAAACGAGGCGATCACCCCGCCCGATCTACTGGGCATCGGGCTGGCGGTGGTTGAGGAAAAGCCGCGCCGCTACAGCTTTGGCGCCGAGATTTCCAGCAACGAGGGCGCCACCGTCAGCGCAGGCTGGCTGCACCGCAACCTGTTCGGCGGCGGCGAGCGGCTGGAGGTGAAGGGTGAGGTGGCGCAGATCGGTGCGCAGACCAGCGGGCAGGATTTTTCCTTTGCCACAACGCTGAGCCGCCCGGCGACGATCACGCCCGATACCACAGCCTCGGTCGGGTTCGAGGTGGGGCGGCTGGATGAAGACGATTACCTGTCGGACTATGCCAAGGCCAATGTCAGCTTCACGCATTACCTGTCACGCAAGATCACGCTGCGGGCGGGGCTGGAATATGCCTATGAAGACGTGACCGACGTTACCGGCAACTACACCTACAAGAACGTGTCGCTGCCCATCGGGCTGACGTGGGAAAACCGCGACAAGCCGCTGGATGCCAAGCGCGGCACCTATCTGGATATGGAACTGCGCCCCTTTGTGGGGCAGGGCGATACCGGATCGGGCGTGCGCTTCACGGCGGATGCGCGCGCTTACAAGACGTTTGGCGAGCGGGTCACGCTGGCCGGGCGCGCGCAACTTGGCATTGTCAGCGGGCCGGGGCTTCTGGAAACGCCGCGCGAATACCTGTTCTTTTCGGGCGGCGGCGGCACGGTGCGGGGGCAGCCCTATCAATCGCTGGGCGTATCGGTGCTGCGCAACGATTTCGATATTGGCGGGCAGGCGTTTCTGGGGATGTCGGCGGAGGCGCGGGTTCGTGTGACCGACCGGATCGGGATCGTGGGCTTCTATGATTGGGCGCAGATCGGTGGGCTATCGTTCGACGACGGGCTGGCGGGGTCGCATGCGGGCGCGGGGCTTGGCCTGCGGTATGATGCGGGCTTTGCGCCGATCCGGCTGGATGTGGCCGCGCCAGTCAGCGGCAACACGGGCGACGGCGTGCAGATCTATGTTGGGATCGGACAATCATTCTGATGCGGATACTTCTGGCAATCCTTCTGTTGTTTCTTCCGATGGTCGCGCAGGCGCAGGAGGATGACCGGGGTACGCTGACCGCGTTTCTGGAAGACAACCTGTCTGGCGCCGGGCGCAAGGTCACGGTCACGGGCTTTGCCGGTGCGCTGTCGAGCCGGGCGACGGTAGAACAACTGACGATTGCCGATGATGCGGGCATCTGGCTGACGCTGAACAAGGTGGTGCTGGACTGGAACCGGCTGGCGCTCTTGACCGGATCGGTGGAAGTGAACGAGCTGACGGCGGATGAGGTGATCCTTGTCCGCGCGCCGAACCCCGACCCGAACGCCATCCCCTCGCCCGAGGCGAAGGGGTTTGCGCTGCCCGACCTGCCGGTATCGGTGCAGATCGGGCGCATCGCTTCACCCCGTGTGGTGCTGGGGGTGGCGCTTCTGGGGCAGGATATCGAGGGCAGTCTTGAGGCCTCGCTGACGCTGTCGGGCGGCGAGGGCAATGCGGCGCTGGATATCGTGCGGCAGGATGCGGGGCCCGACGGGCAGGTGAAGCTGACGGCAAGTTATGCAAACGCCACGCAGCAACTCGACATCGCGCTGGACGCGAACGAGGCAGCGGGCGGGATTGCCGCCACGCTGCTGGGCCTGCCTGGCGCCCCTGCGGCACGGCTGGTGCTGGAGGGTTCGGGGCCGCTGAGCGATTTCGCCGCGACGACGCGGCTGGAAACGGACGGGCGCGAGCGGCTGGCGGGCAGCCTGACGCTGACGCAGGATGAGGCGGGTGCCGGGCGGTTTGCGGTGGATCTGGGCGGGGATATCGCGCCGTTGGTCTTGCCCGACTATGCCGCCTTTTTCGGCCCCGATGTGCGGCTCGTCGCGGAAGGCGCGCGGGCCGAAAGCGGGCGGCTGGATTTGACCCGGCTGAACGTGCGGGCACGGGCGCTGACGCTGGACGGAAGCCTGGTGCTGGCGGGTGACGGGTTGCCCGAGCGGTTTTCCCTGAACGGTCGGCTGGGCC
Source organism: Rhodobacterales bacterium (assembly GCA_038251625.1). Classification (GTDB taxonomy): domain Bacteria; phylum Pseudomonadota; class Alphaproteobacteria; order Rhodobacterales; family Rhodobacteraceae; genus JBBQXK01. The sequence continues at coordinate 814 of JBBSBE010000131.1, read as the reverse complement.
TCCCGGGGGGTGGGCCGGTGCTTTTGCCATTGCCGGGCGCGCCGCGCACCGAAGTGGCGGGGGCGGACCTGACGCTGGGCTATGACGCGACGAGGGGCGAAGGCTGGACGCTGGCGGGCGAGGTGACGGGTATTTCGCGCGCCGATCTGGCGGTCGCGCGGGTGCGGCTGGACGGATCGGGCCGGATCGCCCGGCGGGTGGGCAACGGGTTGCCACCGGTGCTGGGCGCCAGTTTCAAGTTCGCCGCAGAAGGGCTGGCGCCCGCCGATGCGGCGCTTGCCGCGGCGCTGGGCGATGCGGTGACGGGCGAGGCCACGCTGTCGTGGCAAAGCGGCGATGACCGGTTGCGCATCGGCAAGCTGGCGCTGACCGGCGCGGATTACGGCGCCATCGCGCGCGGGCGGGTGGACGGGCTGACCACCGGCTTTGCGGTGACGGGAACGGCGGAGGTGACGGCGGATGACCTGACGCGGTTCGCGGCCATTGCAGGGCGCCCGCTGGCCGGTGCGGCGCGGTTGACAGCCACCGGCAACGGCAGCCCCCTTGGCGGCGATTTCGACGTGGTGACGGAAGTCGAGGGTACCGATCTGGCGGTGGGCCAGCCAGAGGCTGACAACCTGCTGCGCGGGTCTTCCACGGTGGTGCTGTCGGTGGAGCGCGATACCACGGGCACGATGCTACGCACGCTGGAGGTTGTGGCGGGCGGGGCGACGGTGCAGGCGAATGGCCAGCTTGCAAGCGCGGGCAGCACGATCACGGCAAAGCTTGCCTTTCCCGATCTGGCCGTGCTGGGCGGTGGCTATCGCGGCCGTCT
>JBBSBE010000130.1:0-11070 GCA_038251625.1 Rhodobacterales bacterium | reverse complement strand
TCTGCGGCCTTTACCCAGACGCTGCGCCCGGCCACGTGGAAGGCGCTGCGCTGGCGCTTTTTCCGGCTGCATTTCCAGTACCTGTGTGCCTTTGACGCGCTGCCGGGGAACGCTGCTGACTACGATTTCTTCCGCATCACGGCGGGCACCCAGACATTGCGCCAGCGCTTTGCGAACCGCCCCGCTTCGAAAAGCCGGATCGAGCGCGCCACCTCGGGCTTCACCTCGATGGCGGCATGACCCCGCCGAAACCCGCCGCACGCGCGGACCGCGTCAGCCTGTGGCGGTATCTCAGGCTTTTCCGCGCCGATATCCTGTCGGCGCAACCGGGGCGGCTTTATCGCGCGTGGATGGCCGAATTCCGCACCCCCTTTTTCCGCAGCTACCTTTGCAATGATCCCGCCCTGATCGACCTTGTGCTGAAGGATCGCCCCGACGATTTCCCGAAATCCGGCCGTATCGCCGAAGGCCTGCGCCCGCTTCTGGGGCAATCGGTCTTTCTGACGAACGGCGAGGTGTGGAAACGCCAGCGCCGCATCATTGACCCCGCGTTCGAAGGGGGGCGGCTGCGCGAGGCGTTTCCCGCCATGCTGTCCGCCGCGCAGTCGGCGGTGCAGCGCATGCCCGACGGCATGGTGGAGGTGGAGGCCGAGGCGAGCCATGCGGCGGCGGACGTGATGTTTCGCACCCTCTTTTCCATCCCGATCGAGGATGCCGTGGCGCAGGCCGTCTTTGCCGCGTTTCGCGATCACCAGCGCACCCAGCCCATCCTGAACCTTGCCGCTTTCGTGCCATTGCCGCGCTGGTTTCCCCGCCTTCACCGCCGCGCGACCCTCCGCACCGCCCGGCATATCCGCGCACTGATCACCGACATGACAACCACGCGCGCCGCTGCCATTGCCGCAGGCACCGCACCCGACGACCTTGCCACCAAGATCATGACCACCACCGATCCCCAGACCGGCGCGGGGCTGCAGACCGATGAAATGGTCGATCAGGTCGCCATCTTCTTTCTGGCCGGGCATGAAACCAGCGCCTCCGCCCTTGCATGGTCGCTGTACCTTCTGGCCACGCATCCTGCGGCGCAGGACCGCGTGGCGGAAGAGGCGCGGGCCTTCGCCGAAAGCCCGTCGTTCTCGAACCTTTCTGCCCTGCGCTTCACCCGCGATGTGTTTCGCGAGGCGCTGCGGCTCTATCCGCCCGTGCCCATGATGGTGCGCGAAACCACGAAGCCCGAAACGCTGCGCAACCGCCCCGTGGCCCCCGGCGCGCAGGTGGTGCTCAGCCCCTGGCACCTGCACCGCCATGAACGCCTCTGGGCCGACCCCGATGCCTTTGACCCCGACCGCTGGCAATCCGAGGCGGGCAAGGCCAGTGCGCGCACCGCCTACATGCCGTTTTCCGCTGGCCCCCGCGTCTGTACCGGGGCGGGTTTCGCGATGGCAGAGGGGGTTACGCTGCTGGCCCTTCTTGTGGCCGCGCACCGTTTTGCCCCGCACGGCCCGCCGCCGGTGCCCGTGGCGCATCTCACCGTGCGCTCAAAGGACGGGATCACCCTGCAGGTGTTGCCGCGTATGGGGCCGCGGACCGTTGCAATCGTTTCGATTTCCCCGCTTGCAGCGCCGGGGTGACAGGGGCATCATCACAGCGCGGTGTCCGCTTGGTTGACTCAAGGCCCCACCACTACCAGATATGGTTTCCAAAATGGGGAAGGACAGCGCTGCCGATCACCGGGGCCGGACCTTCCTGCAAGACAAGGACATGACATGACCGACAAGCTTTCCCCAAGCTACCCCGTCCTTCCGTTGCGCGATATCGTGGTCTTCCCCCACATGATCGTGCCGCTTTTCGTGGGCCGCGAAAAATCAGTGCGCGCGCTGGAAGAGGTGATGGGCGATGACCGCCAGATCCTTCTGTCCAGCCAGATCGACCCCACGGTCGATGATCCCGGCACCGATGGCATCTACCGCGCGGGCGTGCTGGCGAACGTGCTGCAACTTCTGAAGCTGCCCGATGGCACCGTGAAGGTGCTGGTCGAGGGCAAGACACGCGTCCGCATCACTGAGTTTGTTGAAAACGAAGCGTATTTCGAGGCGCATGCCGCCCCCCTGACCGAACTTCCGGGCGACCGCGCCACGGTCGAGGCGATGCTGCGCGCGGTGGTCGATGAATTCGAACGCTATGCCAAGATAAAGAAGAACATTCCCGAAGAGGCGGTCGCCGCCGTTTCGGAAACGCGCGAACCTGCGCGGCTGGCCGACCTTGCAGCGGGGCACCTTGGCATCGCCGTGGCCGACAAGCAGGCGCTGCTGGAAACCCTGAACGTCGCCGAGCGTCTGGAAAAGGTCTACGGCCACATGCAGGGCGAAATGTCCGTGCTTCAGGTCGAGAAGAAGATCAAATCCCGCGTGAAAACGCAGATGGAGCGGACACAGCGCGAGTACTACCTCAACGAACAGATGAAGGCGATCCAGCGCGAGCTGGGCGATGGCGAGGACGGCCAGAACGAGGTTGCCGAGCTTGAGGCACGCATCGCCAAGACCGCCCTGTCGAAAGAGGCCCGCGAAAAGGCGGAAGCCGAGGTCAAGAAGCTGAAATCCATGTCGCCGATGTCGGCCGAGGCTACGGTGGTGCGCAACTACCTCGACTGGCTTCTTGGTGTTCCATGGGGCCTCAAGAGCCGCATGAAAAAGGACCTTGGGCAGGCGCAAAAGGTGCTCGATTCCGATCACTACGGTCTCGACAAGGTGAAAGAGCGGATCGTGGAATACCTTGCCGTGCAGGCGCGGTCGTCCAAGCTGAAGGGCCCGATCCTCTGCCTCGTCGGCCCTCCGGGCGTGGGTAAAACCTCGCTGGGGCGCAGCGTGGCCAAGGCCACGGGGCGCGAATTCATCCGCATTTCCCTTGGCGGCGTGCGGGACGAAAGCGAAATCCGGGGCCACCGGCGCACCTATATCGGCTCGATGCCCGGCAAGATCATCCAGTCGCTGAAGAAGGCGAAGACCACCAACCCGCTGATCCTGCTGGATGAGATCGACAAGATGGGCCAGGATTTCCGGGGCGATCCGGCGTCTGCCTTGCTGGAGGTGCTGGACCCGGAACAGAACAACACCTTCGTGGATCACTACCTCGAAGTGGAATACGACCTTTCCAACGTGATGTTCATCACCACCGCCAACAGCTACAACATGCCCGGCCCGCTTCTGGACCGGATGGAGATCATTCCGCTCGCCGGCTACACCGAAGATGAAAAGCGCGAGATTGCGAAGGGCCACCTCATCCCCAAGCAGATCAAGAATCACGCGCTGAAAAAGGGCGAGTTCAAGGTCACAGATCCCGCGCTGACCGAAATGATCCGCACATACACCCGCGAAGCCGGTGTGCGGAACCTCGAGCGCGAGATTGCCAAGCTGGCGCGCAAGGCGGTGACCGAAATCGTCAAGGGCACGTCCAAGACGGTTGAAGTGACGCCCGAAAAGCTGGAAGGCTTCCTTGGCGTCAAGCGTTACCGCTATGGTCTGGCCGAGCTTGAGGATCAGGTCGGCGTGGTGACCGGCCTTGCCTGGACGTCCGTGGGCGGCGATCTCTTGCAGATCGAGGCGCTGAAACTGCCCGGCAAGGGGCGGATGAAGACCACGGGCAAGCTGGGCGATGTGATGAAGGAAAGCATCGACGCGGCGGCAAGCTATGTGCGGTCCATCAGCCCGCAGATCGGCGTGAAGCCCACCAAGTTCGAGGCGATCGACATCCACGTTCACGTCCCCGATGGCGCCACGCCCAAGGATGGCCCGTCGGCGGGTCTGGCGATGGTTACCTCCATCGTTTCGGTCCTCACTGGCATCCCGGTCCGCAAGGACATCGCGATGACGGGCGAGGTGTCCTTGCGCGGCAATGCGATGGCCATCGGCGGATTGAAGGAAAAGCTGCTGGCGGCGCTGCGTGGCGGGATCAAGACGGTGCTGATCCCCGAGGAAAACGCCAAGGATCTGACCGAGATCCCCGATACCGTGAAATCGGGGCTGACGATCATCCCTGTCACACACGTGCGCGAAGTGCTGAAACTGGCGCTGACCCGGGCACCCGAACCCATCGAATGGGATGAGGCGGCGGAAGAGGCGGCAGCGGCGGCACGGATGGCCCGCGGTGACGCACCACCTGCCCAGACGGCACACTGAGCCACTGACATCTGAAGCGGGCGCGCCTGACCGGCGCGCCCGTTTTCATGTCTCGCACCCGCATCGCCGCCGCCGCGACCAGAGGCCCCCTAGACCTTCACCCCCGTTTCCGCCAAGAAGGGGTGACCTGAGCGGAGACAGAGATGGGCATCCTCAACACACTGCTGCGCGCCGTGACCTGGTGGAATGGCCAGACCCTGAACACCCAGCTTTTCACCGCCCGCAACGGCGTGAAGGTGGGCGAGGACGATCAGGGCAACATCTTCTACCAGACCCGCGACGGCAAGCGCCGCTGGGTCATCTTCAACGGTGAGATGGAGGCGAGCCGCGTTTCGCCCGACTGGCACGGCTGGCTGCACCACACCTGGGACACGCCACCGACAGAGACACCCTTGCCGAAGAAGGCCTGGGAAAAGCCGCATCAGGAAAACCTGACAGGCACGCCGCTCGCCTATGCCCCCCCGGGCTCCATCCGGCGGGCCGATCCCGTGGCGCGCACGGATTACGAAGCCTGGCAGCCGGAATGATGCGCTGATGGCAGAGAACCCGACCGAAGTGATCGTGGGCGGCGCGGTGCTGGCGGCGGCCGTTGGCTTTCTGGTGTTTGCGGCGCAGGGCGCGGGGCTGGGTACCGGCGGAAACAGCTATGACCTGCGCGCCTCGTTCCGGTCTGTCGAAGGGGTGCGCGTGGGCACCGATGTGCGGCTCGCAGGCGTGAAGGTGGGCTCGATCACCGACCTCCGGCTCAACCCGCAGACCTTTTACGCCGATGCCACCGTCTCGGTGCAGGGCGATGTGGAACTGCCCGAGGATTCGGCGATCCTGATTTCGTCCGAGGGCCTTCTGGGCGGCAACTTCGTGGAACTTGTGCCCGGCGGCGCGGTAGAGACGATCCCCCCGGGGGGCGAGATCCTCGACACGCAAGGGTCGGTCAGCCTGATCACGCTATTGATGAAATTCGTGGGCGGCAGCGGTGACAAACCCGCACCGGACGCCGCCCCATGATGCGGCTTTTGCTGGCGCTGCTGCTGGTCCTCGCCCTTCCCGCCCATGCGCAGCAGGGTCTGGAGGCGCGCGGTGCCGTGGTGCGCTGGCTCGACAAGGTGTCTGGCGAAGTGGGCGATCTGGAACTGTCGCGCGGTCAGGCGGGCCAGACCGGACGGCTGACCATCCGGCTTGACGATTGCCGTTATCCCGCCGAAGGCACCCCGACCGAGGCCTTCGCCCATCTGACCATCGTGGACAGCCTGCGCGCGGACCCGGTCTTTTCCGGCTGGATGATCGCCGAAGCCCCCGCGCTCAACGCGCTCGACCATCCGCGTTACGATGTCTGGGTGCTGCGCTGCCTGATCGAATAGGCGTCGGGCGCATAGCCCGCAGGATCGAAAACCGCCCGCGCGATCAGCGCCGCCTCCAACTGTCGGTGATACTCGGCCCGTGACATCTCGACCGCACCAAGGCTTGCCAGATGGGGCGTCAGGAACTGGGTATCAAAAAGCGTGAATCCGCCCGCCCGCAACCGGTGCACCAGCCACGCCAGCGCGATCTTCGAGGCATCCGTCCGGCGCGAAAACATGGATTCGCCAAAGAAGGCGGACCCCAGCGTTACCCCATACACCCCACCGATCAGTCCGCTGTCGTCGCGCACCTCAAGGCTATGCGCGTAGCCCGCGGCATGGAGCGCGCGGTATAGCGCGAATATCTCGTCGTTGATCCACGTCTCCGCCCTGTCCGCGCAGCCTGCCACGACGCCCGCGAAATCGGTATCCACCGTCACGGCGTAGTCGCCCCGCGCGATGGCCCGCGCCAGCGACCGCGACATGCGGAACCCACCCAGTGGAAAGACACCGCGCTTGCGCGGATCGACCCAGTGAATCTCTGCCGCGTCGCGGCTTTCGGCCATCGGGAAGATGCCCATCGCATAGGCGCGCAGCAGCGTCTCTGGCGTCAGGCCGGGATGGGGCGTGTGGCGCATCGCACGATCCTAGCGCAGCACCTCAGGCCAGTGAACACGTGTTTTCCGCATGGAGCGTCCCGCCTACCCGAACTTCTTGGCCAGCCACTTTTCCAGCCAGTGGATCGTGTAATCGCCCGACTGGATGTCAGGTTCCGCCAGAAGCGCGTCGAACAGGGGCACCGTGGTGTCGATCCCGTCCACGATCAACTCTCCCAGCGCACGCTTCAGCCGTGCCAGCGCTTCGGGTCGGTCGCGACCATGCACGATCAGCTTGCCGATCAGGCTGTCGTAATAGGGCGGGATCGAATAGCCGCCATAAAGCGCCGAATCCATCCGTACGCCCAAGCCCCCCGGCGCATGGAACACGCGCACCCGACCGGGGCAGGGGGCGAAGTTTGGCAGCTTCTCGGCGTTGATCCGCACTTCGATGGCGTGGCCGTTGATCTCCAGCTCGTCCTGACGGAAAGACATGCCCATCCCGGCCGCCACCCGGATCTGCTCGCGCACGAGATCCACGCCAAAGATGTATTCCGTCACCGGATGCTCGACCTGCAGCCGCGTGTTCATCTCGATGAAATAGAAATTCCCGTCCTCGTACAGAAACTCGACCGTTCCTGCCCCGATGTAGTTGATCCTGGCCACCGCATCCGCGCAGATCGCGCCGATCTCGGCTCGCATGGCGGGCGTGATCGCGGGGCCGGGCGCTTCCTCAAACACCTTCTGGTGGCGGCGTTGCAGCGAACAGTCCCGCTCGCCCAGATGCACCGCACCTCCCTTGCCGTCGCCAAACACCTGAATCTCGATATGGCGCGGCTTCTGGAGGTATTTCTCGATATAGACTTCGTCGTTGCCAAAGGCGTTCTTGGCCTCGCTGCGCGCGGTTCGGAACGCCACTTCCAGATCTGCCTCGCTGGCCGCCACCTTCATGCCCCGCCCGCCGCCGCCTGCGGTCGCCTTGATGATGACGGGATAGCCGATATCGCCCGCCGCCTTCTTCGCCGCATCGAAATCCGCCACGCCGCCCTCGGACCCCGGCACCACCGGAATACCCAGCGATTTGGCCGTTTCCTTGGCGGTGATCTTGTCGCCCATGATGCGGATATGTTCCGCCGACGGGCCGATGAATGTCAGCCCGTGATCTTCCAGCGCCTGCGCGAAGGCCGCATTTTCGCTGAGAAACCCATAGCCGGGATGCACCGCCTGCGCGCCCGTGATCTCGCAGGCCGAAATGATCGCGGCCTTGTTGAGGTAGCTGTCCACCGAAGGTGCCGGCCCGATGCAGACGCTTTCATCGGCCATCCGCACATGCATCGCATCGGTGTCGGCGGTCGAATGAACGGCCACCGATTTGATGCCCATCTCGCGGCAGGCGCGGATCACCCGCAGCGCGATCTCGCCGCGGTTGGCGATCAGGATCTTGTCAAACATCACCGCCTCACTCGATGATCATCAGGGGCGCGCCGTATTCGACGGGCGATCCATCCTCCACCAGAATGCGCTTTATGGTGCCCGCACGCGGCGCGGGGATGTGGTTCATCGTCTTCATCGCCTCGATGATCAGGACGGTCTGGCCCTCCGTGACCGTAGCCCCGATGGTCGCAAACGCTGCGGCCCCCGGCTCCGCCGACAGATACACGGTGCCCACCATGGGCGAGGTCACGGCGCCGGGATGCTGTGCCGGGTCTTCCATCGGGGCTGCCGTTGCCGCCACCGGGGCTGCAAGCGCCGCAGCCACCGGGGCAGGGGCCTGCATCATCGGCGCCGCCTGTACCACCGTCGCCTGCTTGACCACCCGCACTTCCAGCCGGTCATCCTCGCCATACTCGCGCTTGACGCTCAACTCGGTCAGCGCGTTCTTGTTCAGAAGCTCTGCCAGCGCCTGGATGAATGCCACATCGGCGTCGGGGGTCTGTTTGCTCATGCCATCCTCGTTCGGAACCTGTGCCCGGCCCCCTCGGTCGGGCCAGACATGCTCGCGCGCTTATACGCCAGCACCCTTGGGGTGAAAAGCCGCGTTCGTCGCCGCTTTTTTGCACAGTAGGCATAGCCCACGCCATCTACCATAATTTACCGTTTGATAAAAAACAAACGCTGTGGCAGCGTTTTTTGGAATTGAGTGATCCCGCAGGAAAAGGCCCGCCACGATGAAGGAAAGCCAGCTTGCCCCCGGTGTCGTGCCCGGCCGCTTGTCGCCAGAGGCCTATGCCGCGAATTTTGCCGATGTCGAGCCGCCGCTCGGAATGCACGAGGCGCGCGTGGCCGCCGACCGTTGCTACTTCTGCCATGATGCGCCCTGCATCACTGCTTGTCCCACCTCCATCGACATCCCCCTCTTCATCCGCCAGATCGCCACGGGCACGCCCGAGGCTGCGGCGCGCACGATCTGGGATCAGAACATTCTTGGTGGCATGTGTGCCCGCGTCTGCCCCACCGAAACGCTCTGTGAAGAGGCCTGCGTCCGCGAGGCCGCCGAAGGAAAACCGGTCGAGATCGGCAGCCTTCAGCGCTACGCGACGGATACGGTGATGGCCAAGGGCACGCACCCCTTCACCCGCGCCGCCGCCACTGGCAAGCGCGTGGCGGTGGTGGGCGCAGGCCCTGCGGGCCTTGCCTGCGCGCATCGGTTGGCCATGAAAGGCCACGAGGTGACGATCTATGATGCGCGGGAAAAGCCCGGCGGGCTCAATGAATACGGCATCGCCACCTACAAGACGACGGGCGGCTTCGCGCAGTCAGAGGTGGCGTGGCTACTGAAGATCGGCGGGATCACCATCGAGACGGGCCGCGCCTTGGGGCGCGATCTGGCGCTCGACGCTCTCGTGGACGGGTTCGATGCGGTCTTCCTTGGGATGGGTCTGGCGGGCGTCAACGCCCTGCGTGCGCCCGGCGAGGAACGGGGCCACGTGACCGATGCGGTCGATTTCATCGCCGACCTGCGTCAGGCGGATGACAAATCAAGCGTGCCTGTGGGGCGCGACGTTGTGGTGATCGGTGGTGGCATGACGGCCGTCGATGCCGCCGTGCAGGCCAAGCTTCTGGGCGCCGAGAACGTGACCATCGTCTATCGCCGGGGGCGCGAGAAGATGAGCGCGTCGGGCCACGAGCAAGAGCATGCCGCGACATCGGGGGTGAAGATCGTCACCGGCGCCATGCCGCTCGCCGTCCACGGCAACGGGGCGGTGACGGAGGTCGAATTCGCCTATGCCGCCGAAGGCCCCGCAGGCCTGACACCCACGGGTGAAACCTTCCGCCTGAAGGCCGATCAGCTGTTCAAGGCCATCGGCCAGACCCTCGCGGGCGCGCCCGAGCGCCTTGCGATCACCGCCGGCAAGATCGCCGTGACCGGCCCCGGCCGCACCACGCTCCCCCGCGTCTGGGCGGGCGGCGACTGTGCCGCAGGCGGCGAAGACCTGACCGTCACAGCCGTGGCCGAGGGCCGCGATGCGGCGGAAGACATTCATGCAGCCCTTTCGGGCGCAGCGGGCTGAACCCCGCCCTACGGGAGAACCGATCCATGGCCAACCTCACCACCACCTTCGCCGGCATCACCTCGCCCAACCCCTTCTGGCTCGCCTCCGCTCCGCCCACAGACAAGGCCTATAACGTCATCCGCGCGTTTCAGGCCGGATGGGGCGGTGTGGTGTGGAAGACGCTCGGCTCCGAAGGCCCGCCCGTCGTCAACGTCAACGGCCCCCGCTACGGCGCCGTCTGGGGCGCTGACCGCCGCCTGCTAGGCCTCAACAACATCGAGCTCATCACCGACCGCCCGCTCGAGATCAACCTTCAGGAAATCAAGCAGGTCAAGCGCGACTGGCCCGATCGCGCCATGGTCGTCTCCCTCATGGTCCCCTGCGACGAACCCTCCTGGATCGCGATCCTGAAGCGGGTCGAGGAGACCGAGGCCGACGGTGTGGAGCTCAACTTCGGCTGCCCCCACGGCATGTCGGAACGCGGCATGGGCTCTGCCGTGGGGCAGGTGCCCGAATACATCGAGATGGTCACCCGCTGGTGCAAGCAGCACAGCCGCATGCCCGTCATCGTCAAACTCACCCCCAACATCACCGACATCCTGAAACCCGCCGAGGCCGCCAGACGCGGCGGCGCCGATGCCGTCAGCCTCATCAACACCATCAACTCCATCACATCCGTCAACCTCGACAGTTTCGCCCCCGAACCCACCATCGACGGCAAGGGCGCCCACGGCGGCTACTGCGGCCCCGCCGTGAAACCCATCGCGCTCTCCATGGTCTCCGAAATCGCGCGCAACCCCGAGACGCGCGGCCTGCCCATCTCGGGCATCGGCGGCGTCACCACCTGGCGCGACGCGGCGGAATTCCTGGCCCTTGGGGCCGGCAACGTGCAGGTCTGCACCGCCGCCATGACCTACGGCTTCAAGATCGTGCAGGAAATGATCTCGGGCCTCTCGCAATACCTTGACGAGAAGGACATGACCGTTGCCACCCTCTCCGGCCGCGCCGTCCCCAACGTCACCACCTGGAACCAGCTCAACCTCAACTACGTCACCAAAGCCCGCATCGACCCCGCCGCCTGCATCGGCTGCGGCCGCTGCTATGCGGCGTGCGAGGATACCAGCCACCAGGCCATCGCCATGCTGCCCGGCCGCGTGTTCGAGGTGAAGGACGACGAATGCGTCGCCTGCAACCTCTGCGTCAACGTCTGCCCGGTCGAGGATTGCATCACCATGGAGGAGCTTCCCCTCGGCACCACCGACCCCCGCACGGGCCGCACCGTCGAGCCCTACGCCAACTGGACCACCCACCCCAACAACCCGATGTCCCAAGCCGCCGAGTGATTGGCAAAGTAGGGTGGGTGGGGGGGGGGCCCCCCCCCCCCCCCCCCCCCCCCCCGGCGACCGCCCCGCGGGGAGTGGGCGCCGGGGGGCGCCCCCCACCCCCGGGCGCCGCGCCCAAGCCCGAC
>JBBSBE010000129.1:0-11110 GCA_038251625.1 Rhodobacterales bacterium | reverse complement strand
CACCCGGGAGTTGCACAGCCAAACCGCTCGCTGCGGGTCAGGGACGAATGGAACAAAGAACCGAAGATCAGGCGCCGGCCACGTCGGATGATTTTGGGTGCGTTGTGGGCGAAACGCCCGATCTTGTTGTCACAGCGTTCGACGACGGGTTGGCCTATGCGATTGCCTGCCGTTTGGATGAGCGTGAGGTCATGCTGACGGGGGGAAATGCCTTCACGTTTGGCCGTGATCTGGCATTTGCCGGCCGCGGTGCATCCGTGCTCGGTACCCCCGCATGCCGGTCGTGCGTGGGACGGGGTTCTGGCAGAGATCGTCAGGGCCTGCCGGTCCAGCCGGCTTCATGCCCGCCTCTTTGGTCCGGCCCGGACTGACAAATGATGACACAATCAAGTCCGTGACTTCCGGCGCCTGCCTTGCCAGATATTGGCCATGTCCAGCCGCGCGCACATCCTTTTGGTCGAAGACGATCCGGCGATCGCATCGCTTGTTTCGGATTTTCTGGAACGGTCAGGCTATCGCACCACACATCTTGGCGACGGGCGGCAAGTGATGACCGTGATCGCCGAGGATCGACCGGATCTTCTGCTTCTCGATCTGCTTCTGCCGGGTGAGGACGGCATCTCGATCGCGCGCAGGGTCCGCAGTGCCGAAGATATCCCCCTGATCATGCTGACGGCGATGAGCGAGGAACGCGACAGGATCAGCGGGCTCGATCTCGGGGCTGATGATTATGTGACCAAGCCTTTCAGCACGCGTGAACTGGTTGCGCGGATCAAGGCGGTTCTGCGCCGAGCCGCACCGCACGAAAATGGCCGCAAGTTGCAGGCTGTCCGTTTCTGTTTCGAAGGATGGGAGCTTGATGCCGGGCAACGCGAGTTACGCGATCCGGCAAAGGTGCGGGTCGAGTTGACAAGCGCCGAGTTTGAGCTGTTGCGGGTGTTTTGCGAACACGCGGGCGAGGTGATGGGGCGTGACCTTCTGATGCGGTTGGCGCAGGGCAGGCGCGTCGAGGCCTATGACCGGACCGTCGACACGCGGATCAGCCGCCTGCGCGGCAAGATCGAGCCCGAGGAAACGTCGCCGTCCCTGATCAAGACGGTGCGCCACAACGGGTACGTGTTCACGCCCGTGGTTGAAGTGATAGGCGGATGAAACCGATAACGCCCGCGCGCTGGCCAGTCCGGTGGCAGATTGCCGTTCTGCTTGTGATGACGCAACTTTTTGCCCATGCCGTGACCATCACCACGATCAACATGTCGATATCGCAGGCGGGCGGCGGGCCTACTGCGCTTGCCGTCAGTCTGGCCGATCCGTTCGTCACGGTCCTGAAGATGATCCCGCCCGCGGACACGCCCAATCTTCCTGCAAGGTTTGCGGCTCTTGCCAGTCTTGATACCCGGTTTCACGTTGTGGACACGCCGCCATTGCCTGGAACGTTGATGGGCCCCATCGACGACGATGGCCTGCGCGAAGCAATAAAGGCGCGACTTCCCGTCTTTTGGCAGGATCGCGTGTTGATCTTTCCGACACGCGCGCGATCCATTGTCCCGGCGTTCTCGGTTGGGACGTTCGGCCTTGCTGCGCCGCTGTGGAATGGCCAATGGGTGACTTTCGAGCCGCGTCCCGATGATTTCGTCACCTATGTTCCCCGCGTCGTGGCGCTTATGGGGCTTTTGATCCTGGCCTTGCCCCTGATGTTCCTGTCGGTCTGGTCGGGCGCTTTGCTGGTGTCACCCATTGCCAGCCTAGCAAGCGGGGTAGAACGATTTGCCGATAACATCGACGCGCCGGAACTGCCCGAACACGGCCCCGTCGAAGTGCGCAAGGCGACACGAGCGTTCAACCGGATGCGCAAGCGGATCCGCAAACTGATCTCTGACCGGTCGCAGACGCTTGCCTCGATCGGGCATGACATGCGCACGCCGCTTACCCGATTGCGCCTGCGGGTCGAACTGCTGGAAGCGGGGTCTGCCACGGATGCGATTGAAGGCGATATCAACGCGCTGGAGCGGATGATCGACGACGCGCTGGCCTTCCTGCGGGCAGAAAACCGGCCGCTGAAACTGGAAAAGGTCGACCTGGCAGTACTCGCGCGCACGGTCGCGGACGAATATGCCGATCGCGGACATGCCGTTGCCTATTCGGGCCCGCCCCGTCTTGCGGCGCTTTGCGACCATGAACTGATGCGGCGTGTGCTTGATAACATCGTGGGCAATGCCGTGAAATTCGCAACCGAAAGCGCCGTATCCGTCTGTAGCGCCCCCGACCACAGCGTGACGGTGTCTGTCAGCGACAATGGCCCGGGCATTCCGCACGACCACCGCGACAAGGTGCTGGAGCCGTTCACGCGGGTCGAGGCTGTCCGCGCGGGCAAGGTTCAAGAAGCGCAGGGCTTTGGCTTGGGCCTTGCAATCGCGCGCGATCTGGTCGAGCGGCACGGCGGCACGCTTACGCTTTCCGAGAACCAGCCGACGGGTCTGATGGTGTCGATCCGTCTTGCCGCTTCGGCAGATGTCGGCGCAGCGAGGGCGGCGCATGTCTGACGCTTCCTATGCGCCAAGGGATACCCCGACGCCCGCACCGCGACGGCGCTGGGGAAGATGGCTCTTGTCCGGCGCGCTGATTGTCACGGTCGGGGGCGCCGCGTATTCACTTGGCACCGGCGCCTTCCGGACCGCGCCGACTGGCGCGTCCACCTCCGCCACCCCGGTCGGGCCTCGGCGTGTCAAGGCGCTTGGGGAAGTGTTGCCGCAATCCGATATCCTGACCATCGCAGCCCCGACCGGGCCGGACGTTGGCAGGATCGTGCGGATCACCGCGCACGAGGGCGACGCGGTCACCAAAGGTGCTGTTCTGGCCTTGCTCGATACCGAACCCACCCTGCAAGCGCAGCTTGACCAGGCGATTGCGAACGAAGCGGTCCAGCGCACCGCCCTTGCCGCCACATCTGCCGATCTTGATGCCAGCGAAGGGCAACTCAGCGCGCAGGTGGGCCAGCAGACAGCGGCGCTGGAAAAGGCGCAAGTGACGCTCGACCGTCTGGCAACGCTCCGCGACAGCGGGCTTTACCAGGACACCGCGCTTGCCGAGTCGCGGCTGGATGTCGAATCCGCGACATACACCCTGCAAAGCCTTCAGGTGCAGCTCGACCGGAACCGCCTGCGGGCGCAAGATGGCAGGCGGATCGATGAGGCCCGCGCCTTGGCAGAGCTGCAATCGGCAGTGGCGGCGCGGACGAAGGCCGAGGCCGACTATGCCAATACCTCCATCCGGGCACCCATCGACGGGCGCATCCTGGCGGTCAACGGGCGGATCGGCGCGCAGTTGGGCAGCGATGGCTTTGGCCTTATTGCGGATACCGGGCGTATGAAGGTGCGCGCCGAGGTTTACGAATCCGATGTAGCCGGGGTGGAGGTTGGCCAGACTGTCACCGTCACGTCGCGCGCGATCGACGCTGATCTGAAAGGCAGCGTTTCGCGAATCGGGATCCGCGTTGCCGATCAGTCGATCCTGTCCACCGATCCGGCCGCCATCGTCGATGCCCGGGTGATCGAGGTCTGGATCGCGCTGGATACACGATCTTCCAAAACGGTCGAAAACCTATCGGGCCTTCAGGTCGTGGTCACGTTTGACCCGAAAGGGCAGGGCGATGCCGAGCGGTAGGACGCCGCTTGGATGGCTGCAACTGACCCACAGCCGGTCGCGGTTCATCGTGGCTTCAGCGGGCGTGGGGTTCGCGGTCACCATGGTGTTCATGCAGCTTGGCTTCATGAACATGCTGTTTGACGCGACGGTGCAGATCCACAAACGCTTCATGGCCGATCTTGTGGTGATCAGTGCGGAAGCCAAGGGGATCATTCCTGATTCAGGGTCGTTTTCCCGCCGGCGTCTGGTGCAGGTCGCCGGGTTCGATGGCGTGCAGAACTGGGCCGAGATCTATATCTCGACGGTCAGTTGGACCAAGCCATCGGACGGCACGGTGGGCACGATCGTTCTGTTCGGCGTACCGACGGATCAGCGCGTCTTTGCCGACCCTGTGCTTGACGCCAAGATGCAATCGTTGCGCGTGCTTGGCACCTTCCTGATCGACGAAGGTTCGCGTGGGGATTTCAGCGCACTTTTCGACCAGATGAAGGCGGGTCAACAGCCCACCACCAAAATGGCCAGCCAGACAGCCACCGCCGTCGGCACCTTCCGGTTCGGCGCGAGCTTTGGAACCGAGGCGATTGGCATCGTGTCGAACGAGACGTTCCTGCATCTTGTGCCCGACCGGCAGCCGGGCGTGATCAACCTTGGTCTGGTCAACCTTTACCCGGGCCGACACGCAGAGGCGGCGGCAGATCAGATCATGGCCGGTATGGGCGCGACCGAGGTCAAGGTCATGTCGATGACCAGTTTCATCCAGTTAACGCGCGATATCCTGCAGGTCGAAAGCCCCATCGCCATCGTCTTTACCTTCGGCGTGATCGTGGGGCTTTTCGTGGGGGCAATCATCGTGGTGCAGATCCTGTCGAGCGACGTGCAGGACCACCTTGCCGAATACGCCACATTCAAGGCCATCGGGTTTTCAAACCGCTATCTGCTCGGCATCGTGTTCGAGCAATCCGCGATCCTGACGATCTTTGGCTTTCTGCCCGCCCTTGCGCTGTCGCTGCTGCTTTATCAGGTCGTGGGTGCGTCTGTATCCATGACCATGGCGATGACGGTGAACCGTGTGGTGCTTGTGTTCTTTCTGACCGCCGCGATGTGCATGATCGCCGGGGCGATCGCCATGCGCCGCATCTACGGCGCCGATCCCGCCGAGGTGTTCTGATGAATGTGGCTGAAAGCGGACGCCCCAACACGATCGAGATATCGCATCTGAACCATTGGTACGGCACCGGCGATTTGCGCCGCATGGTTCTGCGCGACCTCGCACTTGAGGTCGAGCGGGGGCGCACGACCTTTCTGATGGGGCCGTCAGGCTGCGGCAAGACAACGCTTTTGACGCTGGTTGGTGCGCTGCGGTCGGTGATGGAGGGGTCGGTGAAGGTGCTTGGGCACGAATTGAAGGGCGCAAGCGAAGCCACGATGATCCAGACGCGTCGGCACGCCGGCTTTATCTTTCAGCATCACAATCTGCATCGCAGCCTGACGGTTCTGCAAAACGTCATGATGGGGCTCGAGGTGAAGGGCCAGTCCGCAAGAGATGACGCGGTGAACCGGTGCATGGAGGTGATTGTGGCCGTCGGCCTTGGCGAGCACGCGATGAAATATCAGGATCAACTCTCGGGCGGTCAGAAGCAAAGGGCCGCCGTGGCGCGCGCGCTCGTAGGCAGGCCCGACCTTTTGCTGGCCGACGAGCCGACTGCGGCGCTGGATAGCAAGACCGGGCGCGACGTGATCGAGTTGATGCAGCGCTTGGCCGCTGACCGTGGCATGACCGTGCTGATGGTCACCCATGACAACCGCATCCTGGATATCGCGGACCGTATCGTGGAAATGGAGGACGGGCGCATTCTGCCCGGCCCGCCCGAGAACCGGCGGTCCGGGCCATCGGGCAGGTCAAATCCGACGCGGGCGCAGGCCGCCCTGCGCTGATTGCTTCCGCGCTTTACGCAAGGCCCAGAAGCGCGCGTGCCTGCGCGGTGGTTGCCACCGGCCGTTCATGCCTTTCGCAGACCGCGACCAGTCGCCTGACTAAGGCTGCGTTCGATGGCGCAAGCTCTGCCCTCGAGAGCCGCACGTTGTCTTCCAGCCCGGTCCGGGCGTGTCCGCCCGCCGCGACCGACCACTCGTTCAGGTGCTCTTGCGCGGCACCGATCCCGGCCGCGCACCAGGGTGCATCCGGGCCGAAGAGCCGTGCGACCGTCTTGACGTAGTAGTCAAAGACATCCCTGTCGGCGGGCATCGCGTTCTTCACGCCCATCACAAACTGCACGTAAGGTGTGTCCTCGATCTGGCCTGCCTTGTGCATCGCCGCCGCGTTCAGGATGTGGCTCAGGTCAAAGGCCTCAACCTCTGGCTTCACGCCGTAGGTTTTCATCTCGCCCGCCAGCCAGTCCACAAGGTCCGGCGGGTTTTCATAGACCCGCGTTGGAAAGTTGTTCGACCCAACCGACAGCGAGGCCATATCGGGCCTCAGCGGCAGCATGCCCCCGCGAGTCTTGCCCGCACCGGAACGGCCCCCGGTTGAAAACTGGATAATCATCCCGGGGCAGTGCCTTTTCAGACCTTCTTGCAACGCGGCGAACTTGTCGGGGTCGCTTGAGGGGGTCTGATCGTCATTGCGCACATGGGCGTGGCAGATGGCAGCGCCGGCCTCGAACGCTTCATGGGTGCTTTCGATCTGTTCGGACACCGTGATCGGGACGGCAGGGTTGTTCGCCTTGGTCGGCAGCGAGCCGGTGATGGCGACGCAGATGATGCAGGGTTTTGTCATGTCGTGGGCGCCAGTACGAAATCATGCACAACTTCATGAAACGGGCCATCAAAGCCGGCCTCCGCGATGCGGTGGGGATCGTCTATCAGCGTGAACTTGGCCAGCAGGCTTTCTTTGACCCCGAAGACGGCATCGGAATGGATATAGGGATCGTCCGGGTCGAAGATGTGGGTGATCAACGTCTCGAACCCCTCGGCCTTCAGGATGTAGTGCAGATGTGCAGGACGATACGGGTGGCGGCCAAGGCTGGCCAGCATCTTGCCCACCGGGCCATCGTGCGGGATCGGATAATACTTCGGCTTCACGCCCTTGAAGTGATATGTCCCGTCCCCTGCCGTGCGAAAGACCCCGCGCAGATTGAAATCGGGCTGAATGCCCTTTTGCTGCACGTCATAGAACCCTTCATCATTGGCCTGCCAGACGTCAATCTTGGCCCTGTCGATCGGGCTGCCATCGGTGCCGAGGATCCGGCCCCGCACCAGCATCGGCTCTCCCTTCTGGTCCAGGCAGATGTTGGATCCCATCGGCAATTCTGGCGCATCGGCCACGTGAAAGGGGCCCAGCACGGTGGATTCCGATGCGCCAGAGGGTTTGCGGTTGTTGATCGCATCGACCAGCATCGACACGCCCAGACAGTCGGACAGAAGGATGTATTCCTGCCTCCAGTCGGTGCAGGTGTGGCCCACCTTGGTCAGAAACTGAATGGCCTTGAACCATTCCTCTTGCGTTGGTTCGATTTCCTTGACGGCGGCGTGCAGATGCCGCGTCACCACCGCCATAACCTCGGCCAGCCGAGCATCTCTGGCGTCGGCGTTTCGGCTGATGACAACCGCGGCCGAGGTGTCTTCGGTGAAATAGCCCTGCTCTGTCGCTGGCATGATCAGTCCGGCCTCCGTGCAAGAATGGTGGAAAGCACCCGGGTAAGCTCTGCCGCGTGATCGACATTGGCGCCCTCGTGCCGCCAGCAGACGTGCTGATCCGGACGCGTGATGATGCAGCCTGCATCGCCGATTTCGCGCGCGCGGGCCCAGTCGCCGGTGTGGTCGATATAATGCTGGCGTGGGCCGATCACGTGGGTTTCGATCTTAATCCCGAATGCAGCACCAACCTTCGCCGCTGCATCGACCCAGACCTTGCCGCCAAGTCCTGTGAAAAGGGTGAATACCCCATGCCCGGCCAGATCGAGGGTCGAATGCCGGTTCCCTTCGGCGTCGAAAAGCCAGGCGTGGGGAATGCGCGCGCCGGGCCATGTTGTCGGCTGGTAATGCAGATCGGCGTCAAGCTGGAAGCCGGGCTCCATCTGCCCGTCGGTCACGATGGCGCGCGACCGGTAGCGCTGGTTCATCTCCACACCGTGGGCATCGAATTCGTACTTCTTGAACGCGATGGCGGCATTCAGTGCCGCGCGCTGTGCCTCGGCCTCGGGGGTGGCGTCGCAGCGGGCGTCCATGTTGGCCTTGATCTTGTCGATATCCGTGCCGCCCGTCATGCCAAGCGCTTCGAAAATCGGGCCGAATTCGCCGATGGACTGGTTTGCCCGCGTCACGATCTGTTTCGCCACAGGCGCGCGTTCGTCGTTATAACTGTCCAGAAGCGCCACCCCCGCCTGCCCCTTCACGACAGCCGCGATCTTCCACGCCAGATTGAACGCATCCTGGATCGACGTGTTTGACCCCAGCCCGTTCGATGGCGGATGTCGGTGTGCCGCGTCGCCCATGATGAACACGCGGCCTTTCGACATCTGCGTGGCGTAGCAGTTGTTGACCGTCCAAGTGTTCGCGCTGATGAGGTCGATTTCCAGGTCCGGGTCGCCGATCAGCTGACGCGCGACCTCTGTCGCCAGTTTGGCATCCACCTCTGGTGCGGGTTGGTTGATGTCATACCCCCAGACGATCAGCCATTCGTTCCATGGCCGGATGCAGCGCACCAGCCCCATGCCGATCCCGCCCACGTCGGCGCCGGGCTGCATTATCCAGTAAAGCACCGACGGGCGGTGGGCGACATATCTGGACAGGTCCGCGCGGAAGTAGATGTTCATCGAACCGCCAACGCCCATCTTGCCGTCGAACGGCAGTTTTTCGGTCTCGGCGACAAGGGAATTGCCGCCATCCGCGCCGATGAGGTACTTCGACCGGATCGTCAGCTCCTTGCCCGTCATCCGGTCAAGGCAGGTGGTCGTCACGCCGCCTGCATCCTGAACGTGGCTCTTGTATTCGGTGCTCATCCGGGGTCGGGTGCCGCGTTTGCAGGCGGTCTTGAACAGGATCGGCTCCATGAACGTCTGCGGCAGGTCGTTCATGAACGAAGGGGAGGACAGCAGATGCTCGGCCTTCGACAAGGGGTGCGTACCCCAGGATTTCATCCGGCCGATCTCTTCCCCGGCAAGGCTTTCGCAAAAGACATTCTCGCCCATCAGGCTTTGGTCCATCGCGTTCAAATAGACCTCTGCCTCGACCTCGCGTCCAAGATCGCGCAGCACCTCCATCGTGCGCTGGTTGGTGATGTGCGCCCTCGGTGTGTTGGCCAGCCAGTGATAGCGGTTGATCACGACATTCGGGATGCCATAGCTCGACAAAAGCGCGGCGGTTGTGGAGCCGGCAGGGCCGGTCCCGATGATAAGGACGTCTGTGGTGATGTCGGCCATGAGATGATCTCCTCCTGCGTCGTTTGATTGCGGCTCAGGATCGCGGATCCCAGAGCCTGTCTGTGTATTCCGCCTCATAGGCCTTGCCGTCCGGGTAGCTGACCAACTCAAGCTGCATTCCCCATGGCGCCAGGAAATAAACCCACGTCTCGCCTTTGCTTGGCCCTTCGGTCATCGTGGTCGGCGGACCGAGAACCTTGATCCCTTTGGCTTCGAGGTAGGCGACGGAGGCAGCCATGTCGCTGGTGTAGAACGCCAGATGGTGCCCCCCGATATCAGAGTTGCGCGGCTCGACGGTCCGTTGGTCTGACGCTTCGTACTCGAAGATCTCGAGATTGGAGCCGTTGCCACAGCGGACCAGCCGGATGGCGGGAATGGTGGCCTTGGCATCCACGTTCAGATGGTCCGCCATCCACGTGCTGTCCCCGCCGGAGAACGGACCGAGGGCGTAAAAGGCTTTGCAGCCAAGCGTTCCGGTAAAGAAATCAACTGCTTGTTCGAGATTGGGGACGGTGAATCCTACGTGATCCAATCCCATCAGTCCGGGCATTTCATCTGCACTGATCGGTGCAGCACAGAAAAGGCCGAGGCCAAAAACCAGAGGTTTGAACATGTCACGTCTCCTTTTGAACAATTGCATGGCTGACAAGCCGACGCTGGACGGGAAAAAGGTGCAGCCCGGTCAGCTCTGACAGCAGACCCCATAGGCCGCGGGGCGCCACCAGCATCACGAAGATCGCCAGAACGCCGAGGGTCATCAGATACCAGCTTCCGAAATCGGCCAGCAGCGATTGCAGGGCAAAGAAGATCAGCACACCAAGGATCGGGCCTTCGATCGTGCCGATGCCGCCAATCACGACGATGAAGATCACATATGCCGTCCAGTCGGTGACGCTGAACGCGGCGTCGGGGCTGATCCGGGCTTTCTGCATGTAGATCAGCCCCCCGGCGAGGCCGGTGCCGAAGGCGGAAGTCAGAAAGACCACCCATTTCATCCGCACTGCATCGACGCCCACGGATTTTGCGGCTTCGATGTTGTCGCGCACGGCAGCCAGCGCCAGCCCGCGGCGGCTGCGCAAAAGCCAGTAGATGCCGCCGATGGTTGCCACGGCCAGCGCGAGTGCCAGCCAGTAGGCCAGAATGTCCCGTGCCGCCGAGGATCGCACGCCCAGCATGGCCTCGATCCCGCCCACGAACCAGATGTCGCTGGTGGCCTCGCGCGGCAGGGACGTGCCGGTGCCGCCCCCAAGGGTTTTCCATTGCGAGACAAGAAGGCGCACGACCTCGGCAATCACCCAGGTGCCGATGGCAAAATACGCGCCGTTCAGTCGGAAGGCGAAGAAGGCCGTGGGGACGGCAATGACCAGCGCCGCGATGCCCGAGATGATGATGGCGGGCACAGGGTCCATCCCGGCAAGGATCACGGCGCCGAACAGCGCGTAAGCGCCCATGCCGACAAAGGCCTGCTGGCCCACGCTGACCAATCCGCCGTAGCCGGCAAGCAGGTTCCAGAACTGCGCCAGAACCAGCATTGTCAGGATGAAGAACATGTCCTGTATCGTGCCGCGCCCGGCAAAGAGGGGCAGGGCGACCAGCGCCACCAGCAGAACGGCGCCCGCAATGGCCGCCAGGCCCGAGGTGGCGGTACGTGTCTGGACGACATAGGCCATCAGTCGTTTGCCCTTGGAAAGAGGCCGCGCGGCCGGAACAAGAGCACCAGAAGAAAGGCGATGTGCCCGGCAAGGATTTGCCATTCAGGGTTGATCGCGGCCCCAAGCGTTTGCGCGACGCCGATGATGATGCCACCCGCAAGCGTGCCCCATAGCGACCCGAGCCCGCCGATGATGACCGCCTCAAAGGCGTAGATCAGGCGCGCGGGGCCGATGTTGGGATCGAAATTCGCACGCAGGCCAAGGTAGAGCGCCGCAATGGTCACGATGATCATCGCGATGCCCGTGGCCGTAGCGAAGATGTTGGCGGGCTTGATGCCCATCAGGCTTGCCGTCACCGGATCGTCCGAGGTTGCACGGAAGGCGCGGCCAAGT
>JBBSBE010000128.1:0-11244 GCA_038251625.1 Rhodobacterales bacterium | reverse complement strand
GGGGATCGCGGGCCTGAACCGCGAGGGGCGAGAGCGGCTTCTGACGGCTTTCGAGCAGGTGAACGCCAGTTTCGGCACCCTCTTCACCACGCTATTCGGCGGCGGCGAGGCGCGCCTTGTGCTGGTGGAAAGCGACGATCCCCTTGAGGCCGGGCTCGAGATCATGTGCCAGCCGCCGGGGAAGAAGCTTTCCATCCTCAGCCTGCTGTCAGGCGGCGAGCAGACGCTGACCGCCATGGCCCTGATCTTCGCCGTCTTCCTCGCCAACCCCGCGCCAATCTGCGTGCTCGATGAGGTGGACGCCCCCCTCGACGACGCCAACGTGACCCGCTTCTGCGACCTGCTGGACGAGATGACGCGCCGCACCGAAACCCGCTTTCTGGTCATCACCCACCACGCGGTCACGATGGCGCGGATGGATCGCCTGTTCGGCGTGACAATGGCAGAGCCCGGCGTCAGCCAGCTGGTGAGCGTTGATCTGAAGCGCGCCGAGGCGATGGTGGCTTAGGGCGCGCTCCTGCGGTCAGAACCGATGTGCCAGGCGAAGGCGTCCGGCGTCTGGTTTGAGCCCAGACCTACCTGTTTTGGTCTGCGGCGAAATCCGCTTCATACGCTGCTTCACACAGTCCAAAGTGGTTGGTGGCGGTTTGCCAAAGCATCACCGCTGCCAGTAAGCGCGCAGCCATGAATGATGCAGTGGCTTCTTCGGCATCGTTTTTTTCTTCTGCATTGAAGTAACGATCATCAAGCGCGTCTATTTGGTGTTGGGTAACCTTATACGACTGAACGTCAAAGCTTTCAGGCAGAAGTTTTGCGGCCCTCTCTGGCATGGTCGTCAGTTTCCCCACCAAGATCTCCATTACCGTCGCTTTAGCGTCAGACAAGGGCGCAGAGTTGATTTTCTCAGCCAGGTCGGGATTGGTTTTTTTCAAGCGAGAGATCATCGCTCAACACCATGGCGCTAAGCGGCGAAAGCAATAGCCGAACGAATGATCCGTCCCGCACATGAGACGCCTGTTTGGCACAACCTGACTGGCGCGAACCCAAACCATCGGCGGCATCACCGCACGACGATCACCCGATCCCCCACGGCCACCTCGCCATCCGCCTCGATCGAACAAAGCACCCCCCGCAGCCGCAATTCCCGGTGCCCCGGTGCCACGATCCACTCCTTCGCCGCCACGCCGTAGCGCGCCTTCCACTTCACGCAGCCGTCGTTCCACACGCCTGAAACGCGCAGCGTGGCCGAACCCGCGCGCAAGAGCGTGCCCTCAGGCAGGTTCGCCTCGGTCATGTCGAGATCGGCCACCAGCGGGTCGCCGGGGTGGGGGGCCGCATCGCCCGGCTGCCACACAAGGTCAAGCACGCGGGAAGGCAGGATCGACACCTGAATCGCGGGGTCGGGGCTTCCGTCGGCCAGCTTCAGCCAGGGATGCGTCATCCAGCGTTCGCCGGGGATGCCCCGCTTGCGCGTCAGGGTCAGGCGGTCCGGAAACGTGCGCTCGTTGAAGCCGGGACGAAAGCATATCTGCGTGATCGGCCCTTCGTCCTTGGGCGCGGCCAGAACATGGGGCAGGGCGGCGGCAAAATCCTCGGCCGCCTCCGCGCGTGTCGTCAGATCGGCCATACCCGTCCCTCCCGTTCCGCCAGCCGCGCCACCTGCGCGCGCAATCCAAGATCCGCCTCGATCAGCGCACCGGCCCGGCGCAGGCGGTTCAGCATGTCCGGTGTCGCCATCTGAACATGGTTGTAGAAATCCTCAACCCCCGTCGGCCCTGTCAGCGAATACCAGACGAAAAACGGCGGGTTGGCGCGGTAAGCGCCCTTGGTGGCGCGAAACGGCAGCCGGGCGATCCAGTCGGCACGGTCCTGCGCGTGAAAATGCAACAGCGCCACATCCGCCATCACCGCGCGCAGGATCAGCCGCTCGCCCTTGATCATCGCCGTGTGGATGCGCGGCGAAAGCCCCTCGACACCCGCACGGAAAAAGCACTTGCCCGCCGCATGGCTGACAGCACCCTGATCCAGCATTTCGGCATAGGGGCCGAAAACATCGTCCTTCAGCGCGGCAAACTCCGGCCCCTTCAGCGCGCGGCGAAAGGCGTGTGCCGTAAAGATGTCATCGGGCAGGGCGGGGTCATGCAGCGCCTCCCACGGCGCCATCCGCAGGGCGGGGGCGTCAGCGGGCGCTTCGGCCAGTACCTCGGGGATCGGGCGGCTGGGCCAGATGAATTCGTCGATATCCAGATGCACCAGCCAATCAAGGGTCGTACGTCGATAGACGGCGCCCACGTTCTGGCTTTGCCGCACCTGATGCGCCTCGGGCCGGGTCTTTTCGCCCTTGCCGGTGCCGTTCTTGCGCCAATGCCCGTCGTCACAGCGGACCACCCGCACGCCCGACAGCCCTTCGACAGCCGCAGCCGCCGGATCGTCGGGATCGTCAAAGAATAGCCACACCCTTTGCGCCCCTAGGCCCAGGTGATGCGCAACAAAGGCCAGCACCTGCGGCAAGGGCGCCTTGACGGTGGTGCACGTACCCCAGCGCGGTGCGCTCACAGCTTGCCCAGCAGCGCCTTTGTGGGCCAGGCGTCTGCGGGCAGGCCAGCGCGCACCTGTTCCTTCTGCACCGCCTCGCGGGTCTTTTCACCAAGAATGCCGTCGATCTTGCCCACGTCATGCCCCCGCGCCGCCAGCTTTTTCTGCAGGCTCTGCATGTCGGCCAGCGAAAGCTGGGGATCGGGGTTGCCCGGCAGATAGACCGGCGCGCCCTCCAGCCGCGTGGCGAAATAGGCGGCGGTGGTGACGTAGACAAAGCTCTTGTTCCAGTCGAAGAGCACAATGAAGTTCGGCCAGGCGATAAAGGCCGGCCCCTTGCGCCCCTCGGGCAGAAGCACCGATCCCTTCAGGCCTGCAGGCAGCGATCCTGCACGCGGCTTCACCCCCATGCGCGCCCATTCCGCGCCCGTCGCGCTGTTGTTCAGCCCGGTCCGCGACCAATCGAAACCCTCTGGCATCACAACCTCTGTCAGCCAGGGTTCGCCCTTGCGCCAGCCATGATCCTGCAACAGGCGCGCGCCCGAGAGCAGCGCATCGGGGGCAGAGGTTTTCAGCGTCACCTTGCCGTCGCCATCGCCATCCACCCCGCGCGTCAGGATATCGCCGGGCAACATCTGCACCATCCCGATCTCGCCCGCCCAGGCCCCGGTGGTGCGCGCAGGATCCAGCATTCCGCGCTTCCAAAGCTGCGCAGCGGCAAGGATCTGCGGCTGGAAAAGGTCTGGTCGGCGGCAATCATGGCCAAGTGTCACCAGCGCATTCACCGTGTTGAAATCGCCCTGCACGGCGCCAAAGTCCGTCTCGAACGCCCAGAAGGCCAACAGCATCCCGCGCGACACGCCGTATTCGCGCTCGGCCCGGGTAAAGACCGCATTCCACTTCTTGCTGTTCGCGGCCCCGTTCGAAATGCGGCCCTGACTGATCAGCGCGCGCGAAAATTCGGTAAAGCTCTTGCGGAAAACGCCCTGCCCCCTGTCGGCCTTGATGACGCGGGCATCCTGTTTCGCGCTGGCGAAGAAGGCATCCGCCTCGGCGCGGCTCAAGCCCTGCGCGATCGTCTCGCGTTTCATTGCGGCTATGAAATCCCCGAAGTTGCCACCGCAGGGTGCGGCAAGGGCGGGTGCGGAAAGGGTCAGCGCAAGGGCTAGGGCGGCAAATCGCATGGGAACCTCCGGGTTTGCGGCAGAGTATCAGGCTGCCGCAGTGGCGCAACCGCTCAGCCCGGGGGCGCCACGTGGGCCACAAGCTCGACCGTGTTGCCATCGGGGTCGCGGGTGAAAAGCCCGCGCCAGCCGATCCAGCCGAAATTCTGCCAGTCCGCCGGATAGCCCTGCGCCAAAAGCCAACCCTCGGCGGCGGGCTGGTCCTCTGCCGCCACCGCCAGCGCAAGGTGATGCAGGCTCGACATCTCACCCGTTTCGGGGCGCGGCAGGGCCTCGCCCTCGCGCCGCACGTCATGCGCGAAAAGCGCCAACACCTGCGTGTGGCCCGCATAGCCCGGTGCAAGGCGGAAAAAACTGATCCCGGGTATCGTTTCGGCCAGAAACTCCAGCCCGATCACGTCGCGGTAAAACGCCACCATGGCCGGATAATCGCGGCAGCGGATTGCGATCTCGCCCAGATTGCCGATGCGGAAAGGGGGTCTGTCGGTCATGGCCACAGTGTTCCCGCGAAGCGCGCCTCAGACAAGCGCGATCAGCACCACCGCCGCCAGCATCAGCGCCCATGCGCGCCAAAGCGCCGCCACCGCCCGGTCGATATCTGCGGGCCCCGCATCCTGCCGCCCTTCGGGCCAGACCCAGGGGAAATCGCGCGTCACGCCGTGATAGCTGCGCGGTCCGGAAAGCGACACGCCCAGCACCACCGCCATCGCGGCCTCGGGCCATCCTGCGTTGGGTGATCGGTGAAGCGGCGCATCGCGCAGGATGGGGGCCGCATGAAACCATCCATGTGCGGCGGCGATCAGCGCGGCGGTCATGCGGGCAGGAACCAGGTTCAACAGGTCATCGAACCGCGCGGCGGCCCAGCCAAACGCCTCGTGCCGGGGGGTGCGGTGGCCGATCATGCTGTCAGCGGTGTTGGTGATCTTGTAGAGCATCAGCCCCGGAAGACCCCCGATCAGGAACCAGAACGCAGGCGCGATCACCCCGTCGCTGAGGTTCTCGGCGGCGCTTTCGATGGCCGCACGGGCCACGGCGGGCTGGTCCATCCCGCCGGTATCCCGCCCCACGATCATCGCCACACTGCCCCGCCCTTCCGCCAGGCTCATCCGCAGGCCATCGGCCACCGCGCGCACGTGATCGACCAGCGACCGCTGCGCCAAAAGGATCGCCGCGACGATCACCTCCAGCAGCCCAAAATCGGGCACCAGCGCGATCAACCACCCCAGAAGTGCGGCGCCAACGCCCAGAACAACCATCGCCACCACGCCCTTGGCCCGCCGGTCAGCCCCAGCGTTCAGCGTATCGTCCATCGCCTGCACCGCCCGCCCCATCAGCACGGCGGGATGCGGCGCGCGGGACCAAAGCCACTTCGGCTCGCCCAATGCCGCATCAAGCAGCATCGCAGGGATCAGAAGGGCGGCACTCACAGCGCATCCTCCAGCCGGTGCCAGTGATCCGGGCCGGGCAGGCCAAGGCGCAGCCATTCCACCGAATAGGGGAAAATTCGGCCAAGGATCTTGTGACGGGCCAGCGCCTCCTGCGCGGCGGTGGCATCGGGCGTGGCGTAGAGGCGGAAAAGGCGGCTTCCGCCGACAACGGGCCAAGGCACCAGCGCATCCAGCCGCGCGGCATCCGCATCCAGCCGCGCCCGCGTCGCTTCGGCCCAGCCCACATCTGCCAGCGCCGCGCGGCCCGTGGCCAGCGCCGGGCCGCTGACGGGCCAGGGCCCCAGCCGCCGCGCCAGCGCGGCCACCAGCGCCGGGTCGCCGATGGCAAACCCCAGCCGCAGGCCCGCAAGCCCCCAGAACTTGCCAAAACTCTTCAGGATCAGCGTGCGCGGACGCGCGGTCAGCGCGATCAGGCTCGCCTCGGGCATCACGTCGCAAAAGCTTTCGTCGATCACCAGCAGTGCCGCGGGCGTCAGCCCCGCCAGCGCCGTCTCGACGGTCCAGACCCGGCCATCGGGGTTGTTGGGATGCACGATCACCCGCGCTTCCGCCCCGCCCGCCTGCCCCACCTGCCAGCCCGCTGTCACGAAGGCGCGGGCGTGTTCATTGTACGTGGGGCCGGGGATCGCCGCGCGCCCCGCCTCTTGCAGCGCCGGGATGCCCGCGATCAGCGCCGATGCGCCCGGCGCCGCCAGGATCGCGGCCCCTACCGGCACGCGCCAGAACGCCCGCGCCGCACCCTCCAGCGCCGTGGTTGCGGCAGAATCGGGCAGGGCCGACCAGTCGGCGGCGCAGAAACCGGGCAACGGATAGGGCACCGGATTGATCCCCGTCGACAGGTCCAGCCAATCGCCCCGCGCCCCGCCCCAACGGGCGCAGGCGGCATCCACCCCGCCGCCGTGATCCGCCGCCTGCGCAGCCCCGCCGTCCATCGCCGCCCTCCCGCTTGCCGCCAGCAAAACCCCATCGCGCCCCGCCCCGCAACCCCGTGCCGCATCGCGGCGCGCGCGCGTACAACGCAGAAACCGATTGTTTACCATTTTCGCTTTGAATTTGAACGGATTGGCTGCATGCTGGACATACGGGGGTTGCTGCCATGCTGGAATACTTTGCCAAGGAACTGCGCGAGGGGCTCGAAGCCTCCCGCATCGCGCGCGCAAGGCGCAAATCGCGGCTGCGCGTGCAGGTCGGTGATGCGGTCTATCCCGTCCTGCGGCTGTGGGAGGGCGGGTTTGCGTTGGACGCCGGGCTGGCACTGCACCTGCGCGGACGGGTTGACCTCTTCGATGGCGCGCGGCATCTGAGCCAGGGGCTGATCGTGGCCTCGACAGAGGCCAATGGCGAGATTGTCTGTGACTTCAAGCGCTCCACCCCCGCCCGCGACCAACCGCCCCTCGATTTCTGGCAAGACGAAAATGCGCCGCGCGGTCTTCTGCCGCGGTACTGAGGCGCTGACGCTTCTTCTCCTTGCCCTGCCTGCCGCTGCGGCCTGCCCCTCCGCCGGGGCCGTCTATGTGCCTGCGCTGGCCGAACCCCTGCGGGAACCCGCGACCATCACCCTCCGCCTGCCGGACCCGGACGAACGGATGGCGAATTCCGGCCTCGATCTGCGTCTTGATCTGCCAGACCGTGCGCCCATCGACTTTGGCACCGCCCAGACGCTGGGGTATGGATCGAACATCGTCTTTCCGCGCGCGGGCAATCCCATCCACGACAGCGAGGCGCGACCGGAGTTTCCCTTTTCCGCCTTCGCGCGCAGGCAGGATGGCCAGTTGACCCCCGCCCAAACCGGCATCGTGCTGGAAGGCGACGCCGCACCCGATGCGATCCAGATCGTCGGGGTCGGGGCCGCGCTCTGGTACGGCACCAACGGCAGCGACCGCCCCGTGATCCTGCCCGAGGCGCTGTGGTACCGCCAAAGCTGCGGATCAGAGTGAGGCGCGCCTTCCGCGCTTGATCGGCGCTGCCGCAGGGCGCATCCTTCCCGAAAAAGGAGGCCCCCATGCGCCGCGTCCTCGCCCTGCTTCTGGCCACCGCCTTGCCCGCTTACGCCGAACGCGCGCCCCTCTCGGCCGAGATCGGCGCCAACGGCCTTGCCGCGACCGAGGCGCGCCTTGCGGCCCTTCCCGCGCCCACAGCGGAACAGGGTTTCGCACTGGGGGGCATCCGCTTTCTTCTGGGGATCGAGGGCGCGCTGCAACTGCGCTGGCAAACGGGGCTTGTCAGCTTTGGCCCCGAACTGCCCGTGCTGCGCCTGCCGATCCCCCCCAATCCCAATCCCCGCCCCTTCGCCCCCGACGATATCGTGACGCTGCTCACCGGGCTGGAAACCCGCATGGAGGGTGCCCGCACCGCGCTCGCCGTGACCGAAGGGCAGGATTTCGGGCTGGAGATCGCGCTTTCCGACCTCTGGTTCGATATTGATGGCAACGGCGCCCGCAGCGACGGCGAATCCGTGTCCGAGGTGGCGGGCCTCGCCCTCGCCGGGGCCGCGCGGGGCGGCTTTGCAGCGCCCGCCGATCCGGTGATCCGCTTCGATACCGCCGATGCGGACTGGCTTGAGGCCTATACCCACTTCCTGTCGGCCTTCGCCAATCTGGCACTGGCCTTCGATCCGGCCGCCGCCGTTGCGCGCGTCCAGACCGCTACCGCGGGGATGAAGGCGCTCTGGGGCACCACGCCGCCGCCCAACGCGCTCGACATGATGCTGGGCCACCATGTGGACCGCGCCGCGATCATCCTTCTGGCCTTGCAGTCGAAACCCGACGCCGCACGGGCCGGGGCCGCGCGCGATCACCTGCTGTCGATGATCGCGGCCAACGGGCGCTTCTGGCGCGCGGTCGAGGCGGAAACCGACGATGCCGCCGAATGGGTGCCGAACGATCGCCAGACTTCGGCCCTCGGCATCCCCATGCCCGAAGGCACCGGCGCGCGCTGGCAGGCGGTGCTCAACGATGCCGAAGGCGTGCTGACCGGGCGGCTTCTGGTGCCGCACTGGCGGATGGGGGCGGAAGGGGGGATCGACGTCTCTGCCGTCTTTGCCGCCGCCCCGCCCGTCGATGTGATCACCTGGGCGCAGGGCGAGGGGCTTTTGCCCTATGCCCGCAAGGGCCCCCGCGTCAGCGCGCAAAGCTGGCGCGATTTTGAACGGCTGGTACAGGGCGACGCGCTGCTTTTTGCGCTGTTCCTGAACTGATCGCCGCGCCGGGCATCCGCCTTGCGCGCTCCTGCAAGAATGGACGACCTGCGCCTTGCACGCCGCGAATCGTCCGGAATCGTCAACTTTGCGATAGTGTGATCACACCCTTTCAGCCTGTGATCACAAATGCGCGCTTTTCCATGCCGAATGCCTCAAAACCGCCGAATAGCGTTTGAAACCGCGCGCGCCTGTGGCAAGCCGCCCCCGAAGGCTGATCAAAGAGGGCGCCATGAACATCCATGAATACCAGGCCAAGGCCTTGCTGCGCAGCTACGGCGTGCCGGTGTCGGATGGCCGCGTCGTGCTGCGCGGGGAAGAGGCAAAGACCGCGGCGGGCGAACTGGACGGGCCGCTCTGGGTGGTCAAGGCGCAGATCCACGCAGGCGGTCGCGGCAAGGGCCATTTCAAGGAACCCGAAGCCGGGGAAAAGGGCGGCGTCCGGCTGGCCCGCTCGGTGGGCGAGGCGGCAGAGTTTGCCCGCCAGATGCTGGGCCGCACCCTCGTGACCGTCCAGACCGGCCCTGCCGGCAAGCAGGTCAACCGCATCTACATCGAAGACGGCTCGGATATCGAGCGCGAATTCTACCTCGCCATCCTGATTGACCGCCAGACCAGCCGCATCTCTTTCGTCGTCTCCACCGAAGGCGGGATGAGCATCGAGGATGTGGCCCACAACACACCCGACCTGATCCACGCCTTCAGCGTCGACCCCGCCACGGGCCTCTCGGAATTCCACGGACGCGAGGTGGCCTTCGCCCTTGGCCTGACCGGAAACCAGATCAAGCAATGCGTGGGCATCGTGAAAAACCTCTACCGCCTCTTTGTCGAGAAAGACATGGAGATGCTGGAGATCAACCCCTTCGTGGTGCTGAAGGACGGCAACCTGAAACTCCTCGATGCCAAGATGAGCTTCGACGGCAACGCGCTTTACCGCCACGCCGATATCCTCGCGCTGAAGGACGAAAGCGAGGAAGACCCGAAAGAACTCGCCGCCGCCAAGTTCGACCTCAACTACATCACCCTCGACGGCGAGATCGGCTGTATGGTCAACGGCGCGGGCCTTGCGATGGCCACGATGGACATCATCAAGCTTTACGGCGCCCAGCCCGCCAACTTCCTCGACGTGGGCGGCGGGGCGACCAAGGAAAAAGTGACTGAAGCCTTCAAGATCATCACATCCGATCCGCAGGTGAAAGGCATCCTCGTCAATATCTTCGGCGGCATCATGCGCTGCGATATCATCGCCGAAGGCATCATCGCCGCGGTAAAAGAGGTCGGCCTGAAAGTGCCGCTGGTGGTGCGGTTGGAAGGCACGAACGTCGACCTCGGCAAGGAAATCATCCGCACCTCCGGCCTCAACGTGATCGCGGGCGACACGTTGAGCGATGCGGCGCAAAAGATCGTCAAGGCGGTGCGGGGGTGAGATTTGCAGTCCACAGCAGGCCAAAACAACGCAATACCCGGCAAACCACGCACAAAGAAAACGGTTTGATCTGACATGCAGACAGCAGGACCCAATGCGCCGATCGACACCGCGACCGAGATGGTCCTGCGCCAAAAACCGGCTCTGTTCTGGGTCCTTTTTGTCTTCTTCGCTTTGTTCATGCTTTTGATGTTCGCGCCGATCTACATGCTGTGGGGGCGCGACGGCCAGTTCCGGCATTTTGCCGACTGGCTGGCGCTTTTTGGCGGGCTTCTGTTTACTGCATTGGCCCTCATCTCATTCAAACGGGCGGTCCTTGGCCGTGCGCCCGTAGTCTGGCTCGCCCCTGAAGGCTTTTCAAACCATACCATCGCACCCATCCGGGTGCCGTGGCGCGAAATCACCGAAATATCTGTGCGCCATGGTCGCGGCGCGCACCTGCGCATGACCTTGACGGACAGGATGGCCGCCATCCTGCGTCCCAACCGTTTTCTGCGCCGCCTGCAAAGTCTTAACAGCCTGAGCCTTCGTCCGACCCTTCACACCAATTCCTTCGGGCTGGAGATCAGCTTGAACCGGCTGGAGGAGATCACCAAGACCTATGCGCGGGCCCATGGCGGCTCCGTAGCCTGACCCTGACATTCCAAGGAACATCCAATGTCCGTTCTCGTCAACACCAACACCCGCCTGATCTGTCAGGGCTTCACCGGCAGCCAGGGCACGTTCCACTCCGAACAGGCCATCGCCTACGGCACCAAGATGGTCGGCGGCGTCACCCCCGGCAAGGGCGGCACCACGCACCTTGATCTGCCGGTGTTCGACTCCGTCCACGAGGCGCGCGCGACAACCAAAGCCAACGCCTCCGTCATCTACGTGCCGCCCCCTTTCGCCGCCGACAGCATCCTTGAGGCCATCGACGCAGGCATCGAGCTCATCATCTGCATCACCGAAGGCATCCCCGTGCTTGACATGATGAAGGTGAAACGCGCGCTGCAAGGCGCGTCCTCGCGCCTCATCGGGCCGAACTGCCCCGGCGTCATCACCCCCGGCGAGTGCAAGATCGGCATCATGCCCGGCCATATCCACCAACGCGGCTCGGTCGGCGTCGTCTCGCGCTCGGGCACCCTCACCTACGAGGCGGTAAAGCAAACCACCGACCTCGGCCTCGGCCAATCCACCGCCGTAGGTATCGGCGGCGATCCGATCAAGGGCAGCGAACACATCGACATTCTGGAGATGTTCCTCGCCGATCCCGAAACCCACTCCATGATCATGATCGGCGAAATCGGCGGCTCGGCCGAAGAAGACGCCGCCCAGTTCCTCGCCGACGAGCGGAAAAAGGGCCGCTGGAAACCCACCGCAGGCTTCATCGCCGGGCGCACCGCGCCAAAGGGCCGCCGCATGGGCCATGCAGGGGCCATCGTCGCGGGCGGCAAGGGTGACGCGGAATCGAAG
>JBBSBE010000127.1:0-11300 GCA_038251625.1 Rhodobacterales bacterium | reverse complement strand
TCTCGCCGCGTCTGCTTCTTCTTCATCGCATCGCGAAGGCCGGGAAAGGCGGGCTGTTTCGGCATTGGAGGGGCTCCTTGCAGGGATGCCCAAGTCTACCAGATCAAGCCGAAAGTGGCAGGTATTTCAGACGTTCCACTATTAGTAGGATGCTTCTTTGGCCGCTCAGGCCGCTATTAAAGCGCTTGATCGCATCCTCGGGGCATAACAGAGTTAAGGCTACTTAGCAAAACGACGAGGATAGCAGACAAATTCTGCAAGGCTTTGAACGTCCGCTCCGTCCGCAAAGCGGACTTTGCCAATCCGGAGAGGGGCAGAACCGGGCCACTCAGAACGCCTTGAATGTCATCGTCGTCAGCGTCCGAACGATGCCGGGGATATCGAACAGCTTTTCCGACAGGTAATGCCCCACGTCCGACCCGTCGGGGATGTAGACCTTGGCGATCAGGTCGTATTCGCCGCTGGTCGAGAAAAGCTCGCTGACCACCTCGCGGTCATAGATCGCGTCGGCCACCTTGTAGGTCTGGCCTGGGGTGCAGCGGAACTGGACGAAGACGCAGATCATCGGGGCCTCCTTGGCGACCGGGCAAGATTAGCGCGGGGCGGGGCCGAGGGGAAGGCGGTCACGCGTCGGGGTCGAGCGCGAGGGGGCCGGGTTTGCGCGCCAGATCCTCGATCCCAAGAGGTTCCTGCGGCAGGGCAAGGCGATTGCGGACGACCCAGAGCAGCCGCTTTTCGGCCCGCGTGATGGCCACATAGGCAAGGCGCTTCCACAAGGGCAGCCCCGCCTCGTTGCGGCCTGACTGGGCGGCAGCGAAAAGATCGGGCGCGAACACCTGCACGGTTTCCCATTGCGAGCCTTGCGCCTTGTGGATGGTGACGGCGGCGCCATGCAGGAACGCGGCCCCCATGTGGGCGGCGGAGGGGATGAACGGCTCCTCTTCCCCCGGCTTTTCGATCTTGATGATCGCGGCGGCAGAGACTTGCGGCTCTTCCGCCCCCACAACATGGAGCTTGGCAAAACCGTCGCGGCTTCCGGGGCCAAGGTAGATCGCCTGCGCGCCCTTGATGAGGCCCCGCGCCTCAAGGTCGATGCGCTTCTTGCGGTGCTTCAGGGGCAGCTCGATCCCGTCGCAGATCAGCGGCTCGCCGGGGATCAGTTCGAACTCCGGGGCGCCATGGGCGGCGCGGAAGGCGGTGATCAGGCGGATGCGCGTGGCATTGCGCCAGACAAGGACGGGCGAGCGGGCCATCAGGCCGCTATCCACCCGCTGAGCCACCTGCACGCGATCATCCGTTTCGGCCGCGCGTTCCACCAGCCGCTCAAACTCTTCGAACCCGATGTCATCGGCCAGCGCATGGGCCAGATCGAGGATCGGATTGCCCTCGGCCTGCCGGTGGATGCGGCTGAGGACGAGGCGGCGGCCGTCTGCCAGCTTGTCGAACACCATCTCGCCCGATTGGCCCACGGGCGCCAACTGCGCGGGATCGCCGAAAAGGACGAGGGTCGGAAAAATCTCGCGCAGGTCGTCGAACTGCCGTTCGTCCAGCATCGAGCTTTCATCGACAAAGCCCACGTCCAGCGGCTCTTCCCGCCGCTTCCAGCCCTTGATGAAATCAGACCCCCTGAGCCCGGCTGCCGCCAGCGCACCGGGGATCGAGGCCACCTGATCGTAGAACGCCTTGGCCCGGTCAAGCGCCAGATCGGTCAGCCCCTCGACGGACGGGCGCGCGCCGTTTCCGGCCAGCCATTCGGCGATGCGTTCGTATTGCGGGTCATAGACGGGGGTGTAGAGGATACGGTGAATGGTGGTGGCGGGAACACCACGGAAACGCAGCACGGACGCGGCCTTGTTGGTGGGGGCCAGGATCGCGAGCGTGCGGCGATCCTTGCGGCGGCGCCCTTCCCAATCGGCCGATACGATCTCGACCCCGGCGGCGATCATCGCCTTGGTCAGTTGCGCCAGAAGCATCGTCTTGCCCGATCCGGCCTTGCCCACGACGGCGAGCACGCTGGGCTTTCCCTCGGCCATCGGGGTGATGGTGCCTTCTTCAAGGTCCACCCCCTGCCCGCGCAAGGCCTCGGCCAGGCGATCCCAGGCTTCGGCCTGATCGTCGGAAAGGGGAAGGGCGGGCAGGCGCATCGCGCGCGACCCTAGCCGAGCGGCCGGTAGCTGGCCAGAGGCGGCTAGTGCCGGCGCTCGCCGGGGGGGGGATCATTGCCCGGTTCATCCTCATCCTGCGCGCGGGCGGCGATTTCGGCGCGCGCCACGCGCAGGGCGGCATCGGCCTGAGCGGCCAACAGCGGCAGATCGTTCTTCTCCGCATAGGCACGCAGATCGGTCAGCACGTCAAAGATCCAGTCATGGCGCATCGGGCCTCCGGCTTGCAGCCCGTGATCAACGAGCAAAAACCATAACACCCGAAGGTAGGCAGAATAGCAGCGGAGCCGTCAATAGAGCGTTCCCGGATCAGCGCATGCGGAAGGCTGCGGATCAGAGGCGCGCGCGGCTTGCCTCGAGCGTATCCTCGAAGGTGCGCAAGCCGGTGCGCGGGGCTTGCACCAGCACCGACATATTGCCCGGCTTGTGTTCGTTCCGGCGCATCTTCACATGCGCAAGCGGGATCTGATCCCAGGCGAACACCTCGGACATGCAGGGATCAAGGCGGCGTTCCAGCATCAGCTTGTTGGCGGCGCTGGCCTGCTTAAGATGTGCGAAGTGGCTGCCTTGCAGGCGTTTCTGGTGCATCCACATGTAGCGCACGTCAAAGGTGCAGTTGAACCCGGTGGTGCCCGCGCAGATCACCACCATGCCGCCCTTCTTGCACACGAGCGACGACACCGGAAACGTTGCCTCGCCGGGGTGTTCGAACACCATATCGACGCTGATGCCCTTGCCCGTGATATCCCAGATCGCCTTGCCGAAGCGCCGCGCCTCTTTCAGCCAGGTGGCGTATTCCGGGCTGCCCACGGTGGGCAACTGGCCCCAGCAGGAAAATTCCTTGCGGTTGATGACGCCCTTGGCACCAAGGCCCATGACGAATTCGCGCTTGTCTTCCTCGCTTATGACGCCGATCGCGTTGGCGCCTGCGGTGTTGATAAGCTGGATCGCATAGGATCCAAGGCCCCCCGATGCGCCCCAGACAAGGACGTTCTGCCCGGGCTTCAGGTCATGCGGTTCGTGGCCGAAAAGCATCCGGTAGGCGGTGGCGAGGGTGAGGGTATAGCAGGCGCTTTCCTCCCACGTCAGGTGCCGGGGGCGGGCCATCAGTTGCTGTGCCTGCACGCGGGCGAACTGGGCAAAGCTGCCATCGGGCGTCTCGTAGCCCCAGATGCGCTGCGTGGGGGAATACATCGGATCGCCGCCGTTGCATTCCTCATCGTCGCCGTCGTCCTGGTTGCAGTGGATCACCACCTCATCCCCGACCTTCCAGCGTTTTACCTTGTCACCCACCGCCCAGACGATGCCCGAGGCATCCGACCCCGCGATGTGATAGGCGGATTTGTGGCCGTCGAACGGGCTGATCGGCTGCCCAAGGGCGGCCCAGACACCGTTGTAGTTCACCCCGGCGGCCATCACGAGCACCAGCACCTCGTTGCTGTCGATGGCCCATGTATCGACCACCTCGACCTGCATCGCCGTATCGGGTTCGCCGTGCCGTTCGCGGCGGATCGCCCAGGCGTGCATTTTTGCGGGCACATGGCCGAGGGGCGGCATCTCGCCGATGTCATAAAGGTCTTTCACCGGCGCGTCATAGGTGACGATGCCTTGCTGAAGATCGAGTGCCATATGCGCCTCCTGCCTGCCGGGGCCACCCCCGATGCCGCGCCGCAGAATCGCGGCTTTGGGCGAGGGATACGCAAAGCTGCGAAATAATGCAACAGTATGTGGGCCGTTTATTGAAATATTATGTCCGCCGCGTTGCAGAAAGAAGCTGCTGCGCAGGGGCCGCATAGAAGGCCAGCAAAGCCTCTGCCCCCGGTTCGGCGATCAGACCATCGGGCGTATCCGCCACGATTCCACGTGTCAGCAAATGCGCAAGCCCCTCGCCATCGCTGAGCCGCAGCCGCGCGTCTGCGGCCGTCAGCCGGGCGGTCAGGTCGGCCAGACGTGCGGGCAGGTTGGCGCGGGTCACCGGCCCCTCTGCGATGGCCGCCGCCACCAGCGAAACCGGCACCACGGGCACCGCCCGCAGGATGCGCGCCATCAGTGCCTCGCCCAGCGCCTCGGTCGAGCGGTCGGGGGAGCCGGCCACCCAGGCGCCCAGCGACAGGGGCGCACCGAAGCCGGCGGCGGCGGTGCCGAACCCCGCAAACCGCCCACGCACCTTGGCCCAGAGCACCCGCACCACAAAGGCCGCAATGGCCACGGGGCGGGCACGGAAGCGGCGGGTACCGGTGGTATGGGCCGCCGTCAGCAACTTGTCTTCCAGCACACGGTCGTAGGCCAGGCCAACGGGCACGAACACCACATCCCGGCCAGACGGATCGAAGCCCGACAGGATGTAATGCAAAAGCCCCATGCGCGCCGTGCCCACCCGGCCATCAAGGCTGAGGCCGCCTTCGGGAAACATCGCCTGCGTCGTGCCTTCGGCGGTGGTCATCTGCACGTAGCGCGCCAGCACCCGCCGATAGAGCGGGTTCAGGCTGCCACGACGAATGAAATAGGCCCCCATCGCCCGGATCAGGCGTGACAGCGGCCAGACCCGCGCCCATTCCCCCACGGCATAGCTGAGCGCCGAGCGTTCGGCCACGAGCCAAGTCACCAGCACGTAATCCATGTTCGAGCGGTGGTTCATCACGAAGACCACGGTGGCCTTTGGGTCGATGGCGGCCAGCGCGGCATCCACCTCGCCGATCCGCACACGGTAGAGCATCTGCGACAGCCAGCGCGCGGCCCGTGTGGCGAAGCCGAAGTAAAGGCTGGCGGAAAAGCCCGGCACGATCTCGCGCGCATAGGCATAGGCCTCTTCAAAGGCGACGGACGGTGGAACGCCCGTCTCGGCCGCGTGTTCGGCCACGGCTTCCATCACCTTGGGGTCATAGGCCAGACGCACGATCATGTCGTTGCGCCGCGCCAGCTTGAAAGGCTCGATGGGGCGTTGCAGGCGGGTGTTGAGTTTTGCCACCACCCGTTCCATCCGGCGGCGCAGAAACCAGCGCAGACCGGGGCCGATGATACGGTCAAGCGCCGCGATCGCGGCCAGCACCCCGCCCACCACCAACAGCCAGACCGGGATTTCAATGCTTGCCCCCATCGGGCGAGGCTACGCTCCCGCGCGCCCGGGGTAAATCCACCCATGCCGCAATGCAGCGAATTGACATTGGAAGGAAGTTTCGCCTATCAGAACCCAAACGCAAGAAAATTAGTGACCGAGGACCCGCCCGATGCCCGATGCCCCTTGGCTTTTCCGGACCTATGCCGGCCATTCCACCGCTGCGGCCTCCAATGCGCTTTATCGGTCAAACCTTGCGAAAGGGCAGACGGGGCTTTCGGTGGCGTTCGATCTGCCGACGCAGACGGGATATGACAGCGACCATGTGCTGGCGCGCGGCGAGGTGGGCAAGGTGGGTGTGCCCGTGGGCCATCTGGGCGACATGCGGGCGCTGTTCGCCGATATCCCGCTGGAAAAAATGAATACGTCGATGACGATCAATGCCACTGCGCCGTGGCTTCTGGCGCTTTATGTGGCGGTGGCAGAGGAGCAGGGGGCGGATGTGGCGGCGCTTCAAGGCACCGTGCAGAACGACATCATCAAGGAATACCTCAGCCGCGGCACCTATATCTGCCCGCCCGCCCCATCCTTGCGGATGATCACCGATGTGGCGGCCTACACGGCACAGGCGCTGCCGAAGTGGAACCCGATGAACGTGTGTTCCTACCACCTGCAAGAGGCCGGGGCGACGCCCGAGCAGGAGCTTGCCTTCGCCCTGGCAACCGCCTGCGCCGTGCTGGACGATCTGCGCGGCAAGGTGCCTGCGGCGGAATTCCCGGCGATGGTGGGGCGGATTTCGTTCTTCGTGAACGCAGGCATCCGATTCGTGACCGAGATGTGCAAGATGCGCGCCTTCGTGGACCTGTGGGACGAGATTTGCCTTTTGCGCTATGGCGTTACCGATGCCCGCTATCGCCGCTTCCGATACGGTGTGCAGGTCAATTCGCTGGGCCTGACAGAGCCGCAGCCGGAAAACAACGTGACGCGGATCCTGCTGGAAATGCTGGCCGTCACGCTGTCGAAGAACGCCCGAGCGCGCGCCGTGCAACTGCCCGCCTGGAATGAGGCGCTTGGCCTGCCGCGCCCGTGGGATCAGCAATGGTCACTGCGGATGCAGCAGGTTCTGGCCTATGAGACGGACATTCTGGACTATGGCGACCTTTTCGATGGCAACCCGGTCGTGGCTGCAAAGGTGGACGCGCTGAAGGTGGGCGCGCGCGAGGAACTGGCCACCATTGACGGCATGGGCGGGGCGGTGGCGGCCATAGCTTATATGAAGGGGCGGCTTGTCGAGGCCAATGCCGAGCGTTTGGCGCGGATTGAAACCGGCGAGACCACGGTGGTGGGGGTAAACCGGTTTACCGGGGGGGAACCGTCGCCGCTGACCACCGGGGATGGTGCGGTGATGCAGGCCGATCCTGCGGCGGAGTCCGATCAGATTCAAAGGCTTGAGGCATGGCGTGCGGCGCGGGATGCAGGGGCGGTGCGGACTGCCCTGTCTGCACTGGCCGAGGCCTGCGCCAGTGGGGCCAATGTGATGCCACCCTCTATCGCCGCCGCGAAGGCCGGGGCCACAACGGGCGAATGGGCCGCCGTGGTGCGCGCGGCGTTTGGCGAATACCGCGCGCCCACGGGCGTGTCGCCGAACCCCTCGAACCGCACCGAGGGGCTGGAGCCGATTCGCGCGGCGGTGGCCGATGTGGCGGCGCGGCTGGGACGACCCATGCGGTTTCTGATGGGAAAACCGGGGCTTGACGGGCATTCCAACGGTGCCGAGCAGATCGCGGCCCGGGCGCGCGATTGCGGGATGGCGATCCACTACGAAGGCATCCGGCTGACGCCAGAGGCCATCGTGGCGGCGGTCGAGGCCGAGGCGCCGGATGTGGTGGGGCTGTCGATCCTTTCGGGTTCGCACCTGCCGCTGATCGCCGAGGTGATGGAGCGGATGCGGGCGGCGGGCGTATCGGCGCCGGTCGTGGTGGGCGGGATCATCCCCGAGGCTGATGCCGATACGCTGCGGGCGATGGGAGTGGCGGCGGTCTATACGCCCAAGGATTTCGAGCTGAACCGGATCATGCTGGATATCGTGCGGCTGGCAGACCCGGCGCCAATCGCCGCGCAATGATTTG
The DNA here is from genome assembly GCA_038251625.1 of Rhodobacterales bacterium. GTDB lineage: Bacteria > Pseudomonadota > Alphaproteobacteria > Rhodobacterales > Rhodobacteraceae > JBBQXK01. The sequence goes on along the minus strand of JBBSBE010000127.1, from coordinate 3,954 downwards.
ATTTTCCTTGAAAATCAAGCCTCCGGCGGGAATATTTGTGCAAAGGAGAATGTGGGCAAGAGGCCCTATGTCCTTTGCGCATCTCCCCGCCGTTGGCTGCCGGGCGGGCAGAAGCGCCGCGATCAGGCGTGGATCGCCCCATCCCCACAGGCGAGGGCCGCTTCCCGCATCGCTTCGCTATATGTGGGGTGCGCGTGACAGGTGAGGGCCACATCTTGCGCTGAGGCGCCGAATTCCATCGCCACGCAGATCTCGTGGATCAGGTCGCCGGCCATCGGGCCGATGACATGCGCCCCAAGGATCCGGTCGGTTTCCTTGTCTGCGAGGATTTTGACGAAGCCTTCGGCCTGAAACACGGCCTTGGCGCGCGCGTTGCCCATGAAGGGAAACTTGCCCACCTTGTAGGCGCGGCCTTCTTCTTTCAGTTGCTCTTCCGTCTGCCCCACGCTGGCCACTTCGGGCGTGGTGTATATCACGCCCGGGATTGCGCCGTAGTTAACGTGGCCGTGCTTGCCCGCCAGAATTTCGGCCAGGGCCATGCCTTCGTCTTCCGCCTTGTGGGCCAGCATCGGGCCGGTGATAGCGTCGCCGATGGCGTAGATGCCCTTGATATTGGTTGCAAAATCCTCCGTCTTGATCTGACCGCGCGGCAAAATCTCAACGCCCAGCGCCGCGAGGCCCAGCCCGTCGGTAAAGGGTTTGCGGCCGGTGGCGACCAGCACGCAGTCGGCCTCGATCGTGGCCTCGCTGTCGTCCTTGCGCAGCTTGTAGCGGACGGTGGCCTTGCCCTTCTTTGCGTCCGCGCCCTGGACGGCGGCACCGAGGATGAACTTAAGGCCCTGTTTTGACAAAATTCTTTGAAACGCCTTGGCCACTTCGGCATCCATGCCGGGGGTGATGGCATCGAGGTATTCGACGACCGTCACCTCGGCACCCAGCCGCGCGTAGACGGACCCCATCTCAAGCCCGATCACCCCGCCGCCGATCACGACCATCCGTTTCGGGATCGCCTTCAGCGCCAGTGCGCCTGTCGAGGTGATGATCACCTCTTCGTCCACGGTCACGCCTGGCAGGCTGGACGGTTCGGAACCTGTTGCAATCACGATGTTTTTTGCGGTGTGAACCTCATCGCCCACCTGCACCTTGCCCGCCTCGGGGATCGAGGCCCAGCCTTTCAGCCACGTCACCTTGTTCTTCTTGAACAGGAACTCGATCCCCTTGGTGTTCTGCCCCACGACATCGTCCTTATAGGCCAGCATCTTGGCCCAATCGACCGTCGGCGCGGCCCCCATCAGCCCCATTTTCCCAAAGTTTTCATGGGTTTCATGGAGGAGGTGCGTCGCGTGCAAAAGCGCCTTTGACGGGATGCACCCGATGTTGAGGCAGGTGCCGCCCAGCGTCTCGCGCCCTTCCACGCAGGCCACTTTCAGGCCCAGTTGCGCCGCGCGGATGGCGCAGACGTATCCGCCGGGGCCTGCGCCGATGATGATGGTGTCAAACTCTGCCATGGTACTTTCCTTCCGGAGTCGGGCGTCTGGTATCCGTCCCGCCGCTGTCGGGTTTGCGTCGGTTTTGCGTACCGACAGGGCGCGCGTCAGATCAAGGTGCTGATAATCATTATGGCGGTCGCAAGGAAGCCTAGGAACCAGATGGCCGAGCGCCAGGGCGCGAGGCCGAGCCAGTAGGCCGGGATATAGAGGACGCGCGCGCCAAGGTAGGCCCAGGCGCAGGCCACGGTAAGGGGGGTGGACTGCTGCCCCAGCGTGACCACCACGACGGCGAGGGTGAAGAGGATCAGCCCTTCGAAATGGTTGTTCAACGCACGGTAGAGGCGCCCGGTGCCGACGCTCATCTGTTCGACCAGCGGTTTGCCCATGCGCTGGGGATCGCGGGGCGAGGCCGTCTTGCCGGGGCCAAGCTCGAGGTTTGCCGGGACGGCCATCAGGACGAATTGCCCGATCTGCAGAAGGCCCGCGAGGGCGAGGACGGTGAGTTCGGGGGTCATGTCTTTGCCTCGCAAGGGGTGCCTTGGTGGAACCGCACCTGCCACGCGCCGGAAGCGTTGTCCCAGATCGAGGAGCGGTTGCTCCATTCGGTGCCGTTCGGATAGCGCACCTCGGAGACGTAGGTGACGAGGGCGATGGTGGCGGAGAGAGAGCGGACGTGCAGATCGTGGAGGAGGGCCTGAACGTTCGAGGCGGCGTTCGGGGCGGCGAGCATGTCGGCGCGGGTGTAGAAGGTGCCGTTGCGGCCGAACTCGATGAAGTCGGAGGCGAAGGTCCGCTCCATGTGGGCGCGGTCATAGGAGGTGGCGGCCTGCCAGAGGGCGTGTTCGAGGGTGGGGAGGTCGGAGGGATCGGGCATGGTTACACCGTTTTCAGGAAGGTGGCGGTGAGGGCGGGTTTGAGGGTGGCGTAGGGGGTGGGGGATTGGATCAGGAGTTGCGTAGGGGGCGTCCGCAAGGTTGCGTAGGGTGCGCATTCATGGCGCACCTTGGGCGGGGAGGGAATGGTGCGAAGTGAATGCGCCCCTTACGGGTTGCTGTTCGCATGCCTGGGCGGTCAGAAGCAGGATGAGGGCCGCTGTGAGGCCCCCCGCCGGCACGAGGCACCCAACCCCCAGTCCGCTCCCCACGAGGGGGAGGGGAGGCGCTTTTGGCAGGGGTGGGGGTGGAGAGGGTCATGGGCTGCCGGTCGTTGAGAATAAAAGGCGCCGGTAAAACTCAGTATCCTTCAATGTTTCGAATAACGGCGACGCTAGGTCGCCCAATTCGTCACGAGTGGTTTGGCATAAATTTTCAAGGTATGCTGTTCTGCGGTCTGCTCCACCCATCAAAAACTTCTCTTGTTTGTTTCCGAAACCTTTGATGAGGAGAACGTTATCGATGAACCGCTCAGGAAAAAAGCTCCAACTCATGCCGCTTGCCTTCGCTACCTTTTCCAACTTCATTGATGCTTCGAGGAGTCCCCAGGTACCATAGAGTTCGGCATAGAAGTTGACGGCTTTTTCAGCTTGCGATTTACCCTTTGGGCGAATTGCATCGCAAGTGTATGCATCGAACATTGGCGCAGTATGGCTACCAGCGAACCAAAGAACTTTCGTTATCCCAGAGATGAAAGCGCGCGGTTCCCCCGCCTTGGTCTTGGAGCCGGGAATGTAGAAGTCTTTCGTCCCGACGGCTCCTTTGGTACCTATCAGATTGAAGCTTCCCATCCAGTTTGTTGGCTCTTTGCGATGGATTGCCGCAATTGTGGGAAGATGTTTCAACAAGTTTATTGCGCCGTCCTTGGAAAGGTTTCGGGCAACGCCGAACGTCCGTAGCATGTCTTTGAGACAGGCTTCATCTACCGAGGCGGCCCGTAAACCGTTCCGGTAGATTCCTTCGCACATGCATTCCCAACGATGCTGTTCGAGAAGCGCAGCTTCTATAAGTTCGCAACCGCGAAGCACACTCACAAATCCATCAGCAACCGCCGCGGATCCTCCAGCGCCTCTTTCACCCGCACGAGGAACGTCACCGCGCCCTTGCCGTCCACGATCCGGTGATCGTAGCTGAGCGCCAGATACATCATCGGGCGGATGACGATCTGGCCGCCGACGACCATCGGGCGGTCCTGGATCTTGTGCATGCCGAGGATGCCAGATTGCGGGGGGTTGAGGATGGGGGAGGACATCAGCGAGCCATAGACGCCGCCGTTCGAGATGGTGAACGACCCCCCCTGCATTTCGGCCATGGAAAGCTTGCCGTCGCGGGCGCGCAAGCCAAGTTCGGCGATCTTCTTCTCAATGGCGGCAAAGCCCATCCCATCCGCGTCGCGCACCACGGGGACCACGAGGCCGTTCGGGGTGCCGACGGCCACGCCCATGTGGACGTAGTTCTTGTAGATCACGTCGGTGCCGTCGATCTCGGCGTTGACCTCGGGCACTTCGTGCAGCGCGTGGACGCAGGCCTTC
>JBBSBE010000126.1:0-11351 GCA_038251625.1 Rhodobacterales bacterium | reverse complement strand
GCGGCCACCGCCTGATTGCCGCCCTTGCCACCGAATTTGGGATACCAGCGGTGGCCCACCGCCGTCTCGTCCCGCCCGGGCAGGCGATCAGCCTCAACCATGATGTCATGATGCAGGCTGCCGATGACAAGAACGGTTTTCGCAGGCATGTCCGGCCTCGATTTCAGCGCACGCCGCCCGTGCGTGCGGTCAGCCTTCGGCCACGCGCCCCGCGCGCCCGCCCCGCCGCCGCACCATCTGGGGCGCGCGGGCGGGCAGGTCTGCCATGATCGCGGCGCGCGCCTCGTGGCTCATCCGGCTCCAGGCCGTGATCTCGTCGATGGACCGGTAGCAGCCGACACACAGCCGCGCTTCGGGGTGGATCAGGCACAACTTCACGCAGGGGCTTTCCACCTCGTCCCGCCTCCAGATCTCGTCGCGCTCGTCTTTCACGGCCGTCCCTTCAGATGCGCCAGCCGGTCCAGCGCGCCTTGCAGGATATATCCCGCCGCGACCGCATCAATGACCTCTTTGCGACGTTTCCGCGACGTATCCGCCTCGATCAATGCCCGCTCTGCCGCGACGGTCGACAATCGTTCGTCCCAGAAGCATATCGGCAACGGTGACAGGGCGGCAAGGTTGCGCGCAAAGGCGCGGGTGGATTGCGCGCGCGGCCCCTCGCTGCCGTCCATGTTGCGCGGCAGGCCCAGCACGATCCCGCAGGCCTCGCGCCCGCCCGCCAGCGCAAGGATGGCCGCGGCATCCACGGTGAACTTCACGCGCTTCAACGTATGAAGCGGCGTCGCCACCCCCCGCCGCCTGTCCGATACCGCAAGGCCAACCGTCTTTTCGCCAAGATCAAGGCCCAGAAGCGGGCGCCCCGGGGGCAGGTCTTCGGCAAAGCCCCCCATCTCTTCGAACAGGGTTCCCCTCATTCGGTCAGCCCGGCAGCATCTGCCGCCGCGTTCAACGTCGCCAGATCGGCATCGCGCCCTGAAAAGCGGGTCTGCGCCTCCTGCCAGATCGCGCGGGCGCGGTCGGGCTCTCCCAAGGTCGCAAGCGCCCCGATCAGGCGCGCCCAGTCGGTGGCGGGGCCCCCCTCGCGCGCCAGCCGGTCTTCCAGACCGCCGACCATGCCGCGCACCATCGTCGCGCGCTCTTCGGGCGACATGTCCGCCGCCGCCGCCACATCCGCCGCCGTCGGGCCCTGTGCCGCCTCGGGTGCGGCGTAGCGCACGCCGGCCAGTTGCGCCAGCGTCGGCATCTGCGATGCCACTTCGGCGCGCCATTCGCTGTCGGGCGGGGCGGTTTGCATGAACCGCTCCCAAAGCTGGAAACCCCGGTCGGCCCGGCCGACCTGCAACTGCGCTATTCCGAACAGGAAAAGCGCCGTATCATCATCGGGCGCGGCGGCCAGCGCCGCGGCCAGCACCGCCTCGGCCTCGGGCGTCACCACACCGCCCGCCGCCGCCACCATCAACCGGCCCAGATAGGCGCGATCGGCCCCCGTCGCCTCTGCGCCCTTCAGCGCGATCACCCGCTCTTGCGCCGCACGCGCAGCGGCATAGCGCCCCAGCCCGTCTTCGCTGCGGACCAGCAAAATCTGGCCCTCCAGATCGTCCGGGCGCTCGGTCACGCGCTGGCGCAGACTTTCGATCAGGGTCAGGTAGGCCGGGTCAATTTCTGCCTCGGCGGGCGCTTGCGCGGCTTGCCGCGCTTCGGCCTCGGCCTGGCTCGGGCGCTCCGCGCGCAACGCGTCCGCCTGCGCAAAACGCGCGGCCAGCGGCAGGTCGGGGTACCCCGGCGCCCCGAGCCACAGGTATCCCCCAACCCCGCCCGCGATCAGAAACGCCACGACCAGCGCGATCCCAAGGCGCGAAGGCCCGCGCGAGGAAGGGGCGGTTTCCGGCCCCGCGCGCGTCGCATCCAGCAACCGACGCGCAACCTCGACCCGCAGCCGCTCGCCCTCTTCGGCGCTCGTCACCCCGCGCGCGAGGTCGCGCTGCATCTCGCGCAACTGCGCGCGGTACACATCGCCGTCAGCACGCTCTTGCGGCAGCGCGCCGCTGCCGCGCCGGACAGCCAGCGCCATCAACAGCGTCACCGCACCCGCCATCGCAATCGCCGCCACCCAGAACACCAGCGCACCTCTCCTGTTGCCCGCTCATTGCCACATAGTGACGCAACACCCGGACAGAAAGCCCGTTTCTGTATCTTCGGTCTGCGTCAGACTGTCTTTACGCTTGCGTCACCGCCGCCCCGCCGCCTAGACATTTCGCATGGGGGACCAGGGCACCTTTGGCATCGTCTTTGCCGATATCGCAGGCAGCACCCGCCTTTACGAGGTGCTGGGCGATAGCGCGGCACTTGCTGTCATCAATGCCTGCATGTCCACCATGGGCGAAAGCGTAGCGACCCATCGCGGGGAGGTGGTCAAGACCATCGGCGATGAGGTGATGGCCGCTTTTCCCGATCCTGACGCCACCTTCGCCGCCGCCATCGACATGCGCCGCCGTATCCTGTCGATGCCCCCCATCGATGCCAACGGGCGCCAGATTCGTGTGCGCGTGCGCATCGGTCTGCATTTTGGCCCGGCGCTGCGCGTGAAGAACGATTACTTCGGTGACGTGGTCAATATCGCGGCGCGCATGGTGGAACTGGCCTCTGCCAGCCAGATCCTGACGACGGGCGAACTTTTGTCGCTTCTGCCACCCAACCTGCGGTCGCTTGCCACCGAATTCGCCGAGATCGAGGTGAAGGGCCGTCAGGCGCCGGTGCGCATCGCCCGCGTCGCCGACGATACCGAAACGGTCGAACATACGCAGGTGCGCTTTGGCGAATCTGCGCCGCCCGCCATGGTCGAGGCGCGGGTGACGCTGGTCTTCAACGGACAACGCTGGACCCTTCCGATCGGGACCCGCAGCATCGTTCTGGGGCGCGAGGCGGGGTGCGATCTGCTGCTCACAGGCGCGCTTGCCTCGCGCCGCCATGCCACCATAGAGATTCGGCGCGACAAGGCGGTGCTGATCGACCACAGCTCCAACGGCACGTGGCTTTTGGTCGGCGATGACCGCCCGATGCGGCTTCAGCGCGAGGAATTCGGGCTGATGCGCGAAGGTCGGATCGTTTTCGGCAACCTCGATGCCCCCGATGCCGACGTGCTCGATTTCAGCGTGGGCTGATCCGGCGCCATCACTGCTGCGGCGATCCGACGCGCCCCGGCGTGGCCCCATGCCGCGATGTCGTATTCTTTCCCGATTGCGCCGCTTGTGACGCTGGCTAAAACCGCATCCTGTTCCATGCCCCAAGGAACGACGACCCGCCAAAGGTGCCCGCCCCATGCAGCGCTATTCCGTCTTTGCCATCGCCCGCGAGGCCCTGCGCAACCACACCGGCTGGCAACGCGCCTGGGCCGCTGCGACGCCGAAACCGGCCTATGACGCGGTGATCGTGGGGGCAGGGGGCCACGGCCTCGCCTCGGCCTACTACCTTGGCAAGAACCATGGGCTGACCAACGTGGCGGTGATCGAAAAGGGCTGGCTCGGCGGTGGCAACACCGGGCGCAACACCACCATCATCCGCTCGAACTACCTGCAGGATCCGTCTGCCGCGATCTACGAAAAATCCCGCTCGCTTTATGAGACGCTAAGCCAGGATCTGAACTACAACGTCATGTTCTCCCCCCGCGGCGTGATGATGCTGGCGCAGACCCACCACGAGGTGCGCGGCTACCAGCGCACCGCCCACGCCAACGCCCTGCAAGGCGTTGCCACCGAATTCATCGGCCCCGCCCGCGTGAAAGAGCTTTGCCCCATCATCGATATAAACGGCCCCCGCTACCCCGTCCTCGGCGCGCTCTGGCAAGCCCGGGGTGGCACCGCGCGGCACGATGCGGTGGCCTGGGGCTATGCCCGGGCCTGCTCGGCCATGGGCATGGACATCATCCAGAATTGCGAGGTCACCGCCGTCCGCTCGGAAGGCGGCCACGTCACCGGCATTGAAACGACCAAAGGCCCCATTGCCACCGGGAAGCTCGGCCTCGTGGTCGCGGGCCACTCCGGCCAGCTGGCCGACATGGCGGGCTTCCGGCTGCCGATCGAGGCCGTGGCCCTGCAGGCCCTCGTCTCCGAGCCGATCAAGCCCTGCATGGATGTGGTCGTCATGGCCAACACCGTCCATGGCTACATGTCGCAATCCGACAAGGGCGAGATGGTCATCGGCGGCGGCACCGACGGGTTCAACAACTACACCCAGCGCGGCTCGTTCCACCACATCGAGGAAACCCTCCGCGCCCTCATCGAAACCTTCCCGATGCTCTCGCGCCTCAAGATGCTGCGCCAATGGGGCGGCATCGTCGACATGACCGGCGACCGCTCCCCCCTCATCTCCAAAACCCCCCTCGGCGGCTGCTTCATCGATTGCGGCTGGGGCACCGGCGGCTTCAAGGCGATCCCCGGCTCGGGCTGGGCGATGGCGGAACTCATGGCCAGGGGCGAACCGGGGCCATTGGCCGCCGAATTCAGCATGTTCCGCTTCCGCGAAGGCAAGTTCATCGACGAATCTGTGGCGGCGGGGGTCGCTCACTGATGCGCGCGCATGGGTTGATCCCCCGTGGCCTGCGCCTATGTCGGACCCGTCAGCGAAAGGACATTCCATGCTCGCCCGCCTCCGCGCCCGCCTGCCCAGCAATGCGGCCCTTGCCGGCTTCGCCTTCGGCGCCGTTCTGCAACTCGTGGCGGTTGGCCTCGTGTCTGCCGCGCTCTCGGGCGGCATGTCGGACGGCAACGCGGCACCCCGCGTCATCTACCCGGTCGAGTGATCTCGGCGCGATCCCGCCCATCCCCGCCGATCCCGCGCCGCGCCATCGGAACCGACGCAAAGCCGCCCGCGTTGGCTTGCCAGTGATACTCACACTGGAGAGTTTGACATGGCTTACGATCAGAACCGTATCGACCAGACCGCACCCCGGCGCCCGCTGCCGCCCGTCGCCAAAAGCAGCAATTCGACCTGGGCGATCCTCGGCGTGCTCGCCGTCATCGTCGTGGTCGCCCTGCTCGTCTTCGGCACCTCGGGTCGCGAAACGACCGTGCCGCAAACGGTTATCGAGGCTCCGGGCATCGTCCAGCCGACCGGGCCGGGCGCTGCCGCACCCGAAGCAGCCGCACCCGCACCCGCAACGCCCGACGTCGTGGCCCCAAGCGTTCCTGCCACGCCTGACGCACCCGCGCCCGAGGCTGCCGCACCCGCGCCGGATGCCGCTGCACCGGTCGCTCCCGCACCAGCCGCGCCTGCACCGGGCAACTGACGCCCGCCACGCCGCACGGCATCGTTTCGATCTGATGGTCCGGGGGGGCACTGCCCTTCCGGGCCTTTTGCATGCCGAAGGGTTCACAATGATGCCGTTGCCCTCACGTTCCCCCCATGCGCCGGTTTCCGCCGTCCCATCCGGCAACCCTCCGCCCAGGCGGTGCCCGCTCCGGTTGTGCAGGTCCGATGCGGTGCCCACCTTTGCGATGGTTCACACCACCCGCATGAAAGGGATTTCACCATGGGAAGCACCAGCATCTGGGTCATCGTCGGCATCGCTGCCGTCGTGGCCATCGGCGCTCTCTTCGTCGCCTCCGGCGACAACACCACGACCGAAGCACCACCGCCAGCCGCCATCGCCCCCGCGTCACCTGCACCCACGCCCGAGGCTCCGGCACCCGGCGGTGCGATCAGCAACTGACGCCACACCCGGATCGGTGGGGGTCGCGCCATGCTGATCCTCACCTGCCCCTGCTGCGGCATCGCCGCCGAGGAAACCGAACTTTCCCCCGGCGGCGAGGCGCATCTGAAACGCTTCGGCCCCGGCGCCTCTGACGCCGATTTCGAAAGCTACATGTTCGCCCGCAAGAACCCCAAGGGCGTGCATTTCGAACGCTGGCGCCATGCCTATGGCTGCGGCAAGTGGTTCCTCGCCGCCCGCTGCACCGCGACGCTTGAGGTGTTCGGCACCTACCCCGCACAAGTGACCGAACCCCCGCCCGAGATCATCGCGGCCATCAAGGCCCGCCGCCCGGGGTGGACCCTGACATGACGCGCCATCCCACCCGACGATTTTCCCCCACCGGGGGGAAGGCGCCAGTCCGGCCAATCGCCATCCCGCCCTTGTCCATCCGCGCTTCGCTCCCCCCCTGTGGGGAAGGGATGGAATGGGGGGGCACCCCCTCGATCATACGGAGCAGTCCATGACCGCCCGCCTTCCCTCCGGCGGTCGCCTGATCGACCGCGCCAACCCGCAGGAATTCACCTTCAACGGCCGTCGCATGCGTGGCTACGCGGGCGATACGCTGGCCTCTGCCCTTCTGGCCAACGGTCAGATGCTTGTGGGGCGCAGCTTCAAGTACCACCGCCCGCGCGGCATCGTGGCCTCTGGCCCGGAAGAGCCGAACGCGCTTCTCAACCTCGGGGCGGGCGGCCGGTTCGAGCCGAACCAGCGCGCCACCACCACCGAGCTTTCCGACGGGATGGCCGCCACCAGCCAGAACCACTGGCCCTCGCTCGACTATGATATCGGCGTGCTGAACAACTACGCCGCGCGCCTGCTGCCCGCAGGCTTTTACTACAAGACGTTCATCCACCCCCGCCCGTTCTGGAAACACGTCTTCGAACCCGTCATCCGCCAGTCCGCAGGCCTTGGCCGCGCACCGAAGGACCGGGATGCCGACCGCTACGAACAGATGTACGCTTTCTGCGATGTGCTGGTGGTCGGGGGCGGCATCGCGGGGCTTGAGACCGCGCTTGAGGCGGCCCGGACGGGTGCCCGCGTGATCGTCATGGAACAGACCGCCCATTGGGGCGGCCGCGCGCCCGTCGATCAGCCACAGGTCGAAGGCACGCCCGTCGCCGACTGGATCGACACCACCCTCACCGCCCTCGCCGCGCTGGACAACGTGACGCTTCATACCCGCGCCATGGTCGCAGGCGTCTACGACCACGGCTATGTGCTGGCCGAGGAAACGCTGCCGGAAGGTGGCCCCCGCAAGCGCCTCTGGCGTATCCGTGCGGGCAAGATCATCACCGCAACCGGCGCGATCGAGCGCCCCTTGCCCTTTGCGGGCAACGATATTCCCGGCGTGATGCTGGCGGGTGCGGTGCGGGATTATCTGGTGAACTTCGGCGTGTCGCCCGGCGACCGCACCGTGATCGTCACCAACAACGACAGCGCCTATCTGACCGCCCTTGCGCTGGTCGAGGCCGGGCTTTCCGTGCCGGTGATTGTGGACAGTCGCCGCGATGCGACGGGTGATCTGCCAGCGCGCGCGCGCGCGGCAGGCATCCGCGTGGCCACCGGCACCGCCGTGGTGAAGGTCAGGGGCGGCAAGCGCGTTACTGGCGTGGCGCTCGGCCTGATGGCGGGCGAGGGGGCGGTGACCGAAGAGATGCCTTGCGAATGCGTCGCCATGTCGGGCGGCTGGTCGCCCGTCGTCCATCTCTGGAGCCATTGCGGCGGCAAGCTATCCTGGGATGAACCGAGCCAGAGCTTCCTTCCCGATCCTGCCCGTCCGCCGCTCAACCACGACGGCTCGGCGATGGTGCATTGCGTGGGCGCGGCTGCGGGTGCCCATGGCGAAGGAAGACAAAAGGAAGACGCAAGGAAGACGGATACCATACGCCTTATGCCGCAGGGCGCAGGGCCGGGCTTGCGCGCCAAGATGTGGCTCGACTACCAGAACGATGTGAAGGTGTCGGACGTGCAGCTTGCCGCCCGCGAGGGGTATGAATCGGTTGAACACACCAAGCGCTACACCACGCTCGGGATGGCAACGGATCAGGGAAAATTAAGCAATATCAATGGACTTGCCGTTCTGGCGCAGGCGCTCGACAAGGGCATCCCGCAAGTTGGCACCACCACCTTCCGCCCGCCCTACACCCCTGTCACCATCGGCACCCTGGCGGGTGAGGCGCGGGGGCCGATCTTCCAACCCCTCCGTCGTACGCCCATCCATGAATGGCACGTGAAATCAGGTGCTTACATGGAACCCGTTGGCCTCTGGCACCGCCCGTACTGCTTCCCGCGTGATGGCGAAAGCCACATGCAGGCGGTCGAGCGCGAGGTGAACAACACCCGCCAAGCCCTTGGTTTGCTTGACGCATCCACACTTGGCAAGATCATCGTCAAAGGCCCCGATGCAGGCCGGTTCCTCGACATGCTCTACACCGGCGTCATGTCCACCCTGCCCATCGGCAAATGCCGCTATGGCCTTATGTGCAACGAACAGGGCTTCCTGTCCGATGACGGCGTCGTGGCACGACTGGCAGAGGATACCTGGCTCTGCCACACCACATCTGGTGGTGCGGATCGCATCCATGGTTGGATGGAAGACTGGCTACAATGCGAATGGTGGGATTGGAAGGTCTATACCGCCAACCTGACGGAGCAATTCGCCCAAGTCGCCGTCGTCGGCCCCAACGTACGGAAACTGCTGGAGAAACTCGGTGGCATGGACGTCTCGAAAGAGGCGCTGCCCTTCATGGGCTGGGCCGAAGGCACACTCGGCGGCTTCCCGGCCCGCGTTTTCCGCATCAGCTTTTCCGGCGAACTCAGCTACGAAATCGCCGTTCCGGCCGGGCAGGGTCTGGCCTTCTGGGAGGCCTGCCAAACGGCAGGAAAGGAATTCGGCGCAATGCCTTACGGGACCGAAGCCTTGCACGTCATGCGCGCCGAAAAGGGCTTCATCATGATCGGTGATGAAACCGATGGTACCGTCATCCCGCAGGACCTTGGCCTCGATTGGGCGATATCGAAAAAGAAGGCCGACTACCTGGGCAAGCGCGGTCAGGAACGCCCGCATTTCCACACGGCAGACCGCTGGAAACTCGTGGGTCTCGAAACCCTCGATGGATCCGTCATCCCCGATGGTGCCTATGCGGTGGTGCATGGGCAGAATGCCAACGGCCAGCGCAACACTGAAGGACGTGTGACATCAACCTATTACAGCCCGACCTTGAAGCGCGGCATTGCCATGGGCCTTGTGGCGCGGGGGCCCGCACGCATGGGCGAAACGGTAACCTTTGCCAAACTTGACGGCACCGAGGTGAAGGCAAGGATCGTGAACCCTGTGTTCTACGACAAGGACGGAGCGCAGCAGAATGTCTGATCCCGTGACCGCGCTTTGCAACCGCACCTTCAATGGAACCGCCCGGATCGAAGAAATCGGGCCGCTTGGCATGATCACCCTGCGCGTGGCGCCCGACACGCCCGGTCTGGCCGCCAGCTTGAAATCGATAGCGGGGGTCAAGCCGCCAGCGCCGCGCGGTATCGCGACGGTGGACGACCGGTCGCTGGCCTGGATGTCACCGGATGAGTGGTTGCTGATCCTGCCCCATGCCGGGGTGGCCAAGGCTATGAAAGACATGGAAAAGAAGATGGGCGATGCGCCTCATCTTGCCGTGGACGTCTCGGACGCGCGCGCGGTTTTTCGGATCACTGGCGCTGGCGCCGAAGGTGTTGTCGCGCGCCTCTGCCCCGTCGATCTGGTCCGCCTGCCCGAAGGCGAGATGCGCCGTACCCGCATGGCTCAGGTGGCTTGCGCGCTCTGGCGCACAGAGGGTGGGTTCACCCTGGTCGCGTTTCGTTCGGTCGGGCAGTATGTGTTTGATGTCCTGGCGAATGCGGCGGTGTGACACAGGAATTTGGGTTGACGCCCGCAGCGTTACAGGGCCTTCCTTATTTTGTCGGCAATAGGGGATAGGTCATGGTGCGTTGGTTTGCGTCTGCGGTGTTGGCTGCCACTGCTTTGACGCCGCTGGAAGCTTCCGCAACAAACATCAGATATGATTGCACATTCCAGAATGGTACCAAGCGTGACGGGAACTGGATTCCCGAAGTTCTTGTCTTGCAGCACAACGACAAGACGGGCGAGGTTTTGGTCTTTGACCCGGTGATCAAGTATTTCATCGGCAAGCCGATCTCGGGAACTCTGGCCGAGGAAACGGCTGCCCGCACCACGTTCATCTGGGAATTCGACGCGCGCAAGCCTGGCATCGGGGCCGACCGGCAAGCCAAGATGCGGTATCGTTTCAGCTATTTCAAGAACGGCCAACCGGCGCGCATGCGTGCGACGCCCCTTGGCTATGACAACGACTGGTCGAACGAGGGAACCTGCAAGCTGAAGAAGGGTTGACCTTGGGCGCCGTGGCTTGACCTCAGGCGCCGCGAGGCCCTTATAACAGGGCAGAGACTTCCAACCCGAAAGGACTGGCCATGGCCTTTACGCTTCCCGATCTTCCCTATGCACACGATGCGCTTGCGCCCTTGGGCATGTCGAAAGAGACGCTCGAATTCCACCACGACCTGCACCACAAGGCCTATGTCGACAACGGCAACAAGCTGATCGCAGGCACCGAGTGGGAAACCAAGTCGCTTGAGGATATCGTCAAGGGCACCTATCAGTCTGGCGCCGTTGCGCAGTCGGGCATCTTCAACAACGCGAGCCAGCACTGGAATCACAACCTCTTTTGGGAGGTGATGGGTCCTGCCGGCAAGGCGATGCCGGGCGATGTGGAAAAGGCGCTGACCGAGGCTTTTGGTTCGGTCCAGAAGTTCAAGGACGATTTTGCCGCTGCCGGTGCGGGCCAGTTCGGCTCGGGCTGGTGCTGGCTCGTCAAGGACAAGGACGGCAGCCTGAAGGTCACCAAGACCGAAAACGGGGTGAACCCGCTCTGCTTCGGCCAGACAGCGCTTCTTGGCTGCGACGTGTGGGAGCACAGCTATTACATCGACTTCCGCAACAAGCGTCCGGCCTACCTTGCGAACTTCCTCGACAAGCTGGTGAACTGGGAAGCCGTCGCCGCGCGGATGTGACGCCGGTGTGATCGTGGCCCCGTCGCCATGGTCGAAGGGCCTGCCGGGCATCCGTGCGGCAGGCCTAGTCCGTTTCGTCACGGATGGGACGTTGCCGTGACGCGCTGGCTGCGCACCCGCACATGGCGACTTTCGCCGCCGGGTTGGCCCGCGTCGCGGCGTTTGCGCATCGTCATGGTGTCTGACCTGCACGCCGGGCTGCCGCAGATGCCGCTTTCGCGTGTGGCTGAAGTTGTGGACCGCGCCCTTGCCCTGCAGGGCGACATGATCGTGGTGACGGGCGATTTCCGTGCGTCGCTGTGGTTTCGGCAAAACACCCTGACCATCGAAGAGGTGGCAGCACATCTTGCGCGGCTAAAGGCCCCGCTTGGGGTGCATGCCGTCCTTGGCAATCACGACTGGTGGGACGATGACGCCGCGCAGCAGCGGCGTGCGGCGCCCGTGCACGCGCAAAAGGTGCTGCAGGATGCGGGGATCGGCGTTCTTGTCAACCGCGCCTTGCGCATCGGACAGGGCGATGCCG
>JBBSBE010000125.1:0-11412 GCA_038251625.1 Rhodobacterales bacterium | reverse complement strand
GAGCGCGCCGGGTCCGATCCAGAAAGAAGCGGCCCCTCACGTTCCGGTTCTGACGCGACGTCAGACGGAACTGGCGACGCTCGTTTCACGCGGATTATCAAATCGAGACATGGCCGCGCAGCTTGGTTTGTCCGAGGGAACTGTCAAGCTGCATATTTCGGCGATCCTGCGGCGACTAGGCCTGCGCAACAGGACAGAGATTGCTCAAAGGGTGCTTGGCGGCATCAGCATCGGCTCGTCGGGAAACGTCTAGCGCCATCACGGTCTGAACCGCAATTGCCGGCGCACTGACGCGAGTGT
This sequence comes from Rhodobacterales bacterium, assembly GCA_038251625.1. Classification (GTDB taxonomy): domain Bacteria; phylum Pseudomonadota; class Alphaproteobacteria; order Rhodobacterales; family Rhodobacteraceae; genus JBBQXK01. The sequence continues at coordinate 11,112 of JBBSBE010000125.1, read as the reverse complement.
CGGCTCGTGTCCTACGTTCCTGCGAACAAAGACAAGGCCATTGGGGTAGGCGCGAATGTCGAATCCAACGGCCTGCGACGCCAAGCACTCTTGGGTGCGGACCTGCCGCCCTTAAAACAGGGGCAACCGGTCCACGAGCCGCGCGCGAGGAGCCACGGGGATGAGCCGCGCGCGACAACTTTTCTACAGCGCCTAGTCTATCACAGAACCACCGCTCGGAACTCAATTTCGGTGAACACCTTGGTGTTTGTGCAACGACCATTCGTCTTGGTACGCCCTTGTTCTGGACCATTTTGCCAAAGCCTGCGCCGCATGGTTTGCTGTCGTCGCACAGATCTTGCTGCAGCCGCACAACGGCGGTTGGTTCGGCGGTTTGCCCGACGCTTCCATCCGTTACAACGCGCATCATCTGCCGGCGGGACGCGGCCTTGGAAAACGATGGTTTGGCGAAGATCCCGGGCTTTGCGTGCGATCAGGTTTTTGTGTCGGTACCCCCTGAAAACGGTTCCAGAGCTTGCGCAACCGCAGGTAGTTTGACACTAAAGTACCCATGAATGCATTCCCCTTCCTGCAACGCCACCTTCGGCAGGATGTCGGATCACCAAAGGATTTTCCCCGTAGCCCGCCGCTCGCGCAACCCGGCTTGGGATTGTCACAGGGCCGACGCGTAGTCGGCGTACGGTCCGGTTACCCTTCGCAACGTGTGGATTGAGACATGCGACATCGGACACTTTTTCTTTCCGACGTCCATCTTGGAACACCCGGCTGTCAGGCTAACATGCTGCTGGATTTCCTTGCAAAAAACCCCGCAGATACGATCTATCTGATCGGCGACATCGTCGATGCGTGGCGCTTGCGGCGGGGGTGGTTCTGGCCGCAAAGCCACAATGACGTGGTACAGGAATTGCTGGCGCGGGCACATGACGGGGCTCGCATCTACTACATACCCGGCAACCACGACGAGGTGTTGCGCAATTACCTTGGCACGCATTTCGGCGGGGTCGAGGTGATGGAAACTGCAGTGCATGTCACGGCAGATGGTCAGCGTCTTCTGGTCACACATGGTGATCAGTTCGACTCCATCGTCGTCAACGCCAAATGGCTCGCCCATGTCGGCGACCGCGCATACGCGTTCGCACTTTGGCTGAACATCTGGGTCAATCGCGCCAAGCGGCTTTGGGGCGGTCAATACTGGTCGCTGTCGAACTGGGCCAAACAGCAGATCAAGCACGCGGTCAACTTCATCAGCGAATACGAAACCGTGCTGGCCGAAGAAGCGCGGCGCAAGGGGTATGATGGCATCGTCTGTGGCCACATCCACCGCGCCTGCATCCGCAAGATCGACGATCTTACCTACATCAACACGGGCGATTGGGTGGAAAGCTGCACCGCTGTCGTGGAAGATATGGACGGTACGTTGCGCCTGATCGAATGGGCTGCGGAAGAGCGCGCGCGCGATGGGCGGGCGCCTCGGGGTTTTGCTCTCCGCCGCAATGGCGCCCGAACCACCGTAACACAAACCAAGGAAAAAGAGGACGCCTGAACGAGATGACCGATAGTGCAAACGTCACCGAACAACTCGGCGCGGCCGTCCATCAGAACAGCGTTCTGAAATCGACGGGCCTTTTGGAGCGTCTTTTTTCCCGTCTCTTCGAAGGGCTTGTCTATCCGCAGATATGGGAAGATCCGGTTGTCGACTTGGCGGCGTTGCAGCTGCGGCCGGGTGAGCATGTGTTCTGCATCGCCTCGGGCGGTTGCAATGTCATGTCCTACCTCACGGCGCGTCCGGGCTCGATCACGGCGGTAGATTTGTCGCCCGCACATGTGGCGCTTGGGCGGCTCAAGATCGCAGCGGCACAGCATTTGTCGCAGGACGAGTTCTTTGCGTTCTTCGGCCAGGCGGACCGCTCCGAAAACGTTGCTGTTTATGATCGCGTGCTCGCCGCGCAACTGGACCCCGAAACCCGACGATACTGGGAGGGTCGTGTGTTTGGGCGGCGCCGTATCTCGATGTTCGCGCGGGGCTTCTACAGGTTTGGGCTGCTTGGTCGGTTCATCGGAGTGGTGCATGGCGTGTCGTGGATTGCGCGCCTTGACTATGCGCCGCTTCTTGCTGCGTCGACGCTGGATGATCAGAAACAATTCTTCGATGACCGGATCGCGCCACTGCTCGAAACCCGCTCGGTGCGGTGGATGGCCCGGCGACGTGCATCGCTGTTCGGACTGGGCATCCCCCCCGCGCAATACGACAAACTGGCCGCAGATGGCGGGGGCGATGTGTTGCCCGTGCTGAAAGAGCGGATACGCAAACTCGCCTGTGATTTCCCGATCCGAGAAAATTACTTCGCATGGCAGGCGTTCAATCGTGGCTACGAGCGCAGAACCCCGCAGTCGCTGCCGCCCTACCTTCAGTCTGGGGCCTTCGCTGCGGTGGCGGAGGGTGCCCCGCGCGTGACCGTGCTGAACCGGTCGATGACGGATCTTTTGGCAGAACGTGATGCAGCCTCGCTTGATGCCTACGTCCTGCTTGATGCGCAGGACTGGATGACCGATGCGCAGTTGAATGCGCTGTGGGAACAGATCACACGCTGCGCGCGGCCCGGTGCGCGGGTGATTTTCAGGACGGGCGGGGCACAGGATATTCTGCCGGGGCGCGTTGCCCCTGCGTTGCTCGAACGCTGGCAGTACCAACACGATGCCTCTGCGGCTGGCTTTGCGCAGGACAGGTCGGCCATCTACGGTGGCTTTCATCTTTACCGGTTCGAGGGTGAAGCACGATGACCGACGCGCTGAGCCATGCCGAGTTGATGGACAGCACCTATCGCTATCAGCGGCAAATCTACGATATTACCCGGCGCTACTATCTTTTGGGCCGCGATCGCCTGGTACGGGACCTAGCGCCACCGCCTGGCGGGCGGGTGCTGGAGATTGCCTGCGGCACAGGGCGTAATCTGGCACAGATCGGCAAACGCTATCCTGACAGCGCCCTTTTCGGTCTGGATATATCGCAAGAGATGCTGCGCTCGGCGCGGGCGAAGCTTGGTGAGACGGCCGTCTTGACACAAGCCGATGCGTGCGACTTTGACGGAGAGGCGCTTTTTGGTGCGGGCGGGTTTGACCGTGTGGTGTTGTCCTACAGCCTGTCGATGATCCCCGACTGGGATCGCGCCCTGAGCCTTGCCGCAGCGCAGTTGCGCATGGGGGGATCTTTGCATGTGGTGGATTTCGGCAATCAGGATGGTTTGCCGCGCTGGTTCCGGCGGCTTCTGCACGCATGGCTTGCACGTTTTCATGTGGCGCCACGGATCGATCTGCGCGAACGAATGCAGGCCCTTGCAGTAAAGCAGGGCATGGATCTGCGTTTTCAGCCGCTTTACCTCGATTATGCCCGATATGGCGTCATGAGCGTCGCGCAGGACGGTCCAGCTTACACGGCGACGGGATAGGTCCGGCTGGTCAGACCGATTGCGGACCATGGAAGCTGCGCCCCTTCGCCGGACGCGTTTTGGAACGGCGCGGAAAGTCGGATCGCGACCCAGGTCCCTGATGAAATAAGATATTTTGGTGCCAGAACAACGTCTGCCAGGTACGCGCCGGCTACCGCTTCAATCTTGCGTCGGTTGAGGCAGTCCGGAATTCCCACGCACCGGGACGAAGCCCTGACGGAACGCTTCACCGATTGAATTGGGCGCCCAGCGAGATCCGGTGTCGGATCACAGCAGCCAAACCAGCTCCGGCGACCGCAAGATAGCAAACCTCAATACCCGCATCTCGCCCTGCGGTCGCGTTGCATCTGGTCTTGTCGCTCGGCGGTTACTCCGCCGCGACTGACCCCGCCGTAACCGGCTCTACCCGCACCGCCGAATATTTGAACTCGGGAATTTTCCCAAATGGGTCAAGCTGCGGGTTGGTCAGCACGTTCGCCGCCGCCTCGACATAGGCAAAGGGCATGAATGCGCAATCTTCCGCAACCGCCCGATCCGCCCGCGCCCGCACATCGAGGCTGCCGCGCCTGGTACTGACACGCACGGTATCGCCCGCCTTCAGGCCCATCTTGCGCAAAGTCGCAGGGTGCAGCGATACGAACGGCTCTGGCTCGATGGCATTCAGCACTTCGGTCCGCCGGGTCATGGACCCTGTATGCCAATGTTCCAGCTGCCGCCCGGTGATCAGGATCATGGGGAAATTCTTGTCCGGCATCTCGGCGGGCGGGGTCACCCGCGCCGGCGTGAACTTGGCGCGCCCTGCACGGCGCGGGAAACCGTCGCCGAACACCACCGCCTGACCGGGATCTGTTGAACTGAGGCTCGGGTACGTCACCGCACCCTCATTCTCCAGCCGTTCCCATGTGATGTGATGCAAGGACCGCATCGACATCTTCATCTCGGCAAACACCTCGCGCGGGCTGTCGTAATCCCAATCGAGGCCCAGACGGTTGGCAAGATCAACCGTGATCCGCCAATCCTCGCGCGCCTCACCCGGTGCCTCCACCGCCTTGCGGCCCATCTGGACTTGCCGGTTGGTGTTCGTGACCGTCCCTGTCTTTTCGTAGAACGCCGTCGCGGGCAGGATCACATCGGCGAACATCGACGTTTCGGTGAGGAAGATATCCTGCACTACCAGCATCTCTAGTTTGGCCAACGCGCGGCGGGCATGCTCTACATCCGGGTCTGACATCGCGGGATTTTCCCCCATGACATACATCCCCCGGATCTCGCCGCGATAGATCGCGTCCATGATCTCGACCACGGTCAGGCCCTTCGCTGCGTCGATCTCGGTGCCCTGCCAAATATGCTTAAAAAGGCCACGCACCTCCGGCTCGACCACCGATTGGTAGTCAGGCAGGAACATCGGGATCAATCCGGCATCCGAGGCGCCCTGCACGTTGTTCTGCCCGCGCAGCGGATGCAGGCCCGTGCCCGGCCGACCGATATGACCGCAAAGAAGCGCCAGCGATATCAGGCAGCGGGAATTGTCGGTCCCGTGGATGTGCTGGGAAATCCCCATGCCCCAGAAGATCATCCCCGCCCGTGACCGCGCAAAGCTGCGCGCGACGGCACGGATCGTCTCGGCATCGATCCCGCACAACTCGGCCATCCGCTCGGGCGGGAAGGCGCGGATATGATCGCGGAATTCGAAGAAGCCTTCGGTAAAGCCCTCGATATACTGTCGGTCATAAAGCTTTTCCTCGACGATCACGTGCATGATCGCGTTCAGAAGCGCCACATCCGTACCGGGCCGGAATTGCAGCATATGCGTTGCGTGCCGTTTCAGCCCCATGCCGCGCGGGTCCATCACGATCAGCGTGCCGCCACGCTTGACGAACTGCTTGAAGTAAGTGGCTGCCACAGGATGGTTTTCAGTGGGGTTGGAGCCGATCACGATGGCGCAATCGGCGTGCTCGATCTCGTTGAACGTGGCCGTTACGGCCGCCGATCCCACGTTCTCCATCAGTGCGGCCACCGATGAGGCATGGCACAGCCGGGTGCAGTGATCCACATTGTTGTGCTTGAAGGCCTGTCGGATCAGCTTCTGGAAAAGATAAGCCTCTTCGTTCGAACATTTGGCCGAGCCGAAACCCGCCACTGCACGCCCGCCCCAAAAGCTGCGCAGGTCCATCAAGCCGCGCGCCGCAACGTCCAGCGCCTCATCCCACGTGGCTTCGCGGAAATGGGTCAGCGGATTCGCCGGGTCCGCATTCAGCCCCTTTGGCGGCGCGTCCTCACGCCGGATCAGGGGCTTTGTCAGCCGCTGCGGGCTTTGTACATAGTCAAACCCGAAGCGACCTTTCACGCAAAGCCGTCCCTCGTTCGCGGGGCCGTTGATCCCCTCGACATGCGCGATCTTGCCGTCCTTGACCTTCAGGCTGACCTGACAGCCCACACCGCAGAAAGGGCAGATCGACTTCACTTCGCGGTCGAAATCCTTTTTGTCGCCATGTTGGGCAGTGTCGATCACCGTCGCGGGCATCAGTGCGCCGGTCGGGCAGGCCTGCACGCATTCGCCGCAGGCAACGCAGGTGCTGTCGCCCATGGGATCGGCGAAATCGAAGGTAGGATATGCATTGTGCCCCCGCCCGGCCATCCCGATCACATCGTTCACCTGCACTTCGCGGCAGGCGCGCACGCACAGTCCGCACTGGATGCAGGCATCAAGATTGACCCGCATCGCCACATGGCTGTCGTCGAGCAGTGGAATGCGCGCCGGTTCCAGCTTTGGCAGACGGCTGGACGAAACGCCCAATTGGTCTGCCATGTCCCACAGATGCGACGAACGGTCCCGCGCCTCTTCCCGCACCGGCTGGTCAGCCACCAGCATCTCGACCACCATCTTCTGCGCGGCCTTGGCGCGGGGGCTGTCGGTCGTGACCTTCATGCCCGCGCTGGGTGCCCGACAGCATGATGGGGCCAATACCCGCTCGCCATCAATCTCCACCACGCAGGCGCGGCAATTGCCATCGGGGCGATACCCGGTTTGCGGCTTGTGGCAGAGGTGAGGAATGTCGATGCCCCGGGCTGCTGCCACCTCCCAGATTGTCTGCCCGGGTGCTGCGGCGACCGGATCGCCGTTCAGCGTGAAAATCGTGGGTTCAACGCCCTTGCCATCCGGCATGTCAGACCTCATCCGAAAAATGCTTCATCACCAGCCGTATCGGATTGGGCGCCGCTTGCCCAAGCCCGCAAATCGACGCATCGGCCATCACGTCGCACAAATCATTCAACAAATCGCGATCCCACTTCGGCGCGTCCATCAGCTTGACCGCCTTCTCGCAGCCCACCCGGCAGGGCGTGCATTGCCCGCAGGATTCGGATTCGAAGAACCGCAGCATGTTCAGCGCCGCGGCCTTTGCGCTGTCCTTGTCCGACAGAACGACCACGGCGGCCGAGCCGATGAAGGTGCCATGCGGCTGCAGCGTATCGAAATCCAACGGCACGTCGTTCAGCGAAGCGGGCAACAGCCCTGAACTTGGCCCGCCTGGCTGATAGGCTTTGAACACATGGCCCGGCGCCATCCCGCCTGCTGCCTCGATCACATCCGTGATCGTCGACCCCGAGGGCAAGAGGTAAACCCCGGCTTTCGCGACACGCCCGGAAACACAGTAGCTGCGCAGCCCCCTCCGCCCGTTCTTTTCCACCGATGACAGGATCTCTGGTCCCTCTCGGCAGATGCGCCCGATCCAGTGCAAGGTTTCCACATTGTGCACCAGCGTGGGGCGATCAAAGATTCCCATCTGCGCCACATAGGGCGGGCGCAGCCGCGGCAGGCCCCGTTTGCCCTCGATGCTTTCGATCATTGCGGATTCTTCCCCGCAAATGTAGGCGCCCGCCCCCCGGCGAAGGTCGATAAACCCCGGCGCCACAATCCCTGCCGCCTCCAGCGCCTCAATCTCGGCCCGCAGGATGTGCAACACGGCCGGGTATTCATCGCGCATGTAATAATAGCAGCGCTCTGCCTCGACGGCCCAGGCGGCGATCAGCATTCCTTCCAGCATCAGGTGGGGCGTGCGTTCCAGATAGTAGCGATCCTTGAACGTGCCTGGTTCACCCTCATCCCCGTTGACGGCCATGTATCGCGGCCCGGGATTGCCACGCACAAAGCCCCACTTCTTGCCCGACGGAAAGCCCGCCCCGCCAAGGCCCCGCAGTCCCGACGCGGCCACCTTGTCCTGCACCGCTTCCCAATCGCCATTCGCGCGCAGCGCCAGCAGCGTGTCGTAGCCGCCCGCAGCGCGATAAGCATCAAGGCCTTCGTAAGCTGGAATGACGGGGTGTCGGTCGCCCTTCAGCGCAAGCGAAACCGTCTCTGGCGTGGCGTTGTCCACGTGGAAATGCCCGACTTCGGCGACCGGCGCAGTATCGCAGCGCCCCATGCACGGCGCCCGCAGCACACGCACCTCGGCCGGATCCATGCCACCAGACAGCGCCTGAAACAGGGCCTCCGACCCTGCCAGCTCGCAGGCGAGTGAATCGCATACCCGGATCGTCAGCGCAGGCGGCGGCGCCTCGCCTTCGCGGCGCGGGTCAAAATGGGCGTAGAACGTCGCGACCTCCCAGACTTCCGCCATGGAAAGCCGCATGTCCTCGGCCAGCGCGCGCAGATGCGCCGCCGAAAGATGGCCGTAGGCATCCTGAATCTGGTGCAGAAACTCGATCAGCAAGTCGCGCCGTCGGGGCCTGTCCGCCAGCAGCGCCTGCACTTCGGCGAGCGCCGCATCGTCCAGTTGGCGCCCCTTGGGCGTGGGCCGCCCCTTGCGACGACCGGGCCCTTTTCCGCCTTGCTGATCCAGTGCCATGCCTGCTCCTCGCGCATTTCGCCCGCAACCTATCCTGTCATTGCCCTTCGCGCCATGATGGACAATTCGCGGCATCCGCCCTAGCTCTTGCGGCATGGAATGGACCGATGAACTCGATGCCTCGGGGCTACTTTGCCCGCTGCCGGTCTTGAAGGCGCGCAAGCGGCTGAAAGGCATGGAACCGGGAACCGTCCTGCGCCTGATCGCCACTGATCCCGCAGCAGTGGTTGATGTGCCGCACTTCTGCCGCGAGGCCGGGCACGCCTTGGTCGAAACCGGAATGCAGGGGGCAGCGCAGGTTTACCTGATCCGGCGCGCCTAAACGCCAAAGCTTGCGTAGGGCAGAAAGCGCACCGGATCGCCCGGGGCGATGGTCAGGGCGGCGTCGGGCAATTCAACCAGACCCGTAGCCCATGCAAGGCCGGATATCCGCCCCGATCCTTCCGATGCAAACACCTCCGCCGCCCCTGCCGCGTTCAGGCGCGCGCGCAGATACTCGCGCCGCCCGGCCTTTTTTGCCTTGGCAAAGGCGGCGGGCACAGTGAAGCCCGCAGGGTCCACCCACCCAGCCCCGGCCATCGTCGAAAGGGCCGGTCGTGCAAAGATCAGCGCGCAGATAAACGCGGCGACCGGATTGCCGGGAAGTCCGAAGACCGGCACGCCCTGCCACAGCGCGAGCGCCAGCGGCCGCCCCGGCTTCATCGCGATCCGCCACGCCGTCAGGTTTCCTTCGGCGCGCAAAAGCCGCGCCACATGGTCCTCGTCCCCTGCCGACGCTCCACCCGAAACGAGGATCGCATCCGCCCGCGCCGCCCCCCGGTTCAGCCGCGCACGGATCGTGGCCGGGCGGTCAGGAGCATGGCCAAGGTCGACCACCTCGCACCCCCAACCCTTTGCCAAAGCCATCAGCATCGGGCGATTGGCATCGTAGGTCTGGTGGTTTTCGGCGATGTCAGAGACGATTTCATCCCCAGTGGAAAGAACTGCCACCCGCAACGGGCGATAGACATCGACCCGCGAAATTCCCACCGCCGCCAGAAGCGCCAGATCGGGCGCACGCAGTCGATGGCCCGCCGATAGGGCGACGGCGCCGTGGCCGATATCCTCGCCCATCCGCCTTGTGTTGATCCGTGCCTTCACTGGCCCGTCGAAGGCCACCTCTTTGGCGTTGACGGCGCAGTCTTCTTCGAGCACCACCGTATCCACGCCTTCGGGCAAGACGGCCCCGGTCAGGATGCGGATCGCATGGCCCGGCAGTACGCTGCGCCCGAAGGGCTGCCCTGCTGCCGCGCGCCCAGTCACCAGCGCGAGTCGCTGCACGCCCGCGCCGGTCGACGCATGGGCAAATCCGTATCCATCCACGGCTGCATTCGGCGCCGGTGGGTTGGCCCGCGGAGCCACCTGATCCGTTGCCAGCACCCGGCCCTGCGCCGAGACAAGCCCAACCACATCGCGCAGCGCAACCGTCACCAACCCTGCTTGCAACAACGCCAGTGCATCGCTGACCTTTACCCAATCCACCCCCTGCGGCATGGCAAAGCAATCGTTGCGCAGGCGCGGTGGGGTCAGCGGTGCGATGGGTGCAATCAAGGCATCTTCGAAATCGACGCCAAGGATCCAGCCTTCCTCGCGCCGCGCCGCTTCTGGTGGAGCGGCCAGCATCGTGTCGAGTGTGCCCTCTCGCTGCATCCGGTCAACCCGCGCAGCAAGCACCTGTACCTGCACCGCATCCTTTATGTCGCCGCTCCGCATCGCCGCCGCCACGTCGCGGGCGAAAAGCGATGGCCAAACCTCGACAAAGGCGATCTCGGCATCCAGCGGTTCAAAGGGCCAGACCTTCACCCGGCCGGAAAATCGTGCGCGAAGCCGCGACAGGCTCGCCATTCCCGTCATTGCCTGCGATCCGACCGCCCCCGCCCCACCCATCTGCCAAAGGGTGAACGCGCCCTTTGCGCGCTCTTCGCAAAGCCGACGCTCCGCCATCCCGTGGCCGTCCCGCGCGCGTCCCTTGCGCGGTAACTCTGGCAGATCAGCCGAACCTCCGTTGAACCAGAAGGGGCCGGTGCCGGGAAACCGGCGATTGATCGCAGCGGCCAGGGCGTAGCGGTCTTCGGCCCCGGGACCATCATGCAGATGCCCTGCAAACCAGTCCCACAACGCCATCGGATCGGGCCGCCCGACGAGTTGCGCAGAAAAGCCTGTGGGGTAGCCGAAAGGAAAATCGAACCCCGCTAGAACGCGCCGCCCCGCCGCGATTTCTGCGGCGAAGAGATTCTGAAGCCAGTTCTCTGCAGTCGCGCGATTGCGCAGATAGATCGAGGGTTCTGCCACACCTTCGCGGATAACGGCAGCCCAGATAGCGTCCTTCTTTGGGGTTGCACCCCTGTCACCGCCGCCGGACCAATCCACCATGACGATCGTCGTGAAGGTCACAGACCCACCTCACGCAGGATGAAATCGGCAATGTCAGTGACTGAATCGAGAGGAAAGAGCGGCACCTCTACCTCTGGCGCACCATCGGAGGCGACCGCCCGGATCGTCTGGTCGGCAAAGGCCAACAATCCTTGCCCGACTTCCGTCCGATGCGTTTCGATCTTCGGATGCGCCTCACCCTTGAACCCCTCGACCAGCACCAAATCAACGGGATCGAGCCGGAAAAGCAAGTCTGCAAGCGTCGGTTCCGGTGCCCCGCGCAGTTCGGTCATCAGAGCCCATCTTGCGGGTGACGATATAATCACCTGCCCGGCGCCCGCCGCGCGGTGTCGATAGCTGTCTCGCCCCGGATGATCCACATCGGCCGCATGATGCGCGTGCTTGAT
>JBBSBE010000124.1:0-11653 GCA_038251625.1 Rhodobacterales bacterium | reverse complement strand
TTCCGCAGTCGGAACGCCGCTTTCGAGGTTGCAGCGGATGCCCCTGCGGTGGCGTTCCCCAAGGACGGCAGTGAGTTGGAGGCTTTGCCCGAGGGCCTGCTTTTGCGGGTGCGGGGTGGGCAGGGACCGTTCACATGGCTGGTCGATGGCGCGCCCGTCGCCATCGCGGAACGGGGGCGCGAGGTGATGGTGCCGCCGCCGGGGCCGGGGTTCGTGACGCTGTCAGTCATTGACGCGGGCGGGCGGTCGGCACGGGTGAAAGTGCGCGTCAGGTAGCGTCGGGTATCCGTCCCGCGCGCGTACGGCATGCGTATGGCATCTGTACCGACATCGTATGGCAACTAGATCCGTTCGATGGCCAGCGCGATGCCCTGACCGCCGCCGATGCACATGGTGATGAGGGCGCGCTTGCCGCCCGTCCGGTCCAATTCATACATCGCCTTGACGGTGATGATCGCCCCCGTGGCGCCCACGGGGTGGCCAAGCGCGATGGCCCCGCCGTTGGGGTTCACGCGTTCCGGATCGAACCCCAGTTCCTGCGACACGGCGAGCGCCTGGCTCGCGAAAGCCTCATTCGATTCGATCACGTCGAAGTCGGCGACCGCAAGACCGGTGCGGGCCAGCAGGGCGCGGACTGCCGGAATCGGGCCGATGCCCATCACGCGGGGGGCGACGCCTGCGTGGGCATAGCCGGTTATCCGGAAGCGGGGGGTCAGGCCCGCTTTTTCCGCTGCATCCGCCCGCGTCAGAACCAGTGCCGCCGCGCCGTCGTTGATGCCGCTCGCGTTGCCCGCTGTCACGGTGCCGTCCTTCTGGAACACCGGGCGCAGGCCCGCCAGCGCATCCGCATTCGTGCCCTTGGGGTGCTCGTCAGTATCAAAATGCACGGCGCCCTTGCGGCCCATCACCTCGACCACCGCGATCTGATCCTTGAAGCGACCCTCGGCGATGGCGCGGGCGGCGCGTGTCTGGCTTTCCATCGCAAAGGCATCCTGTGCCGCGCGGCTGATGCCATACTCGGCGGCCACGTTTTCCGCCGTCACCCCCATGTGCCCGGTGCCGAAAGGGCAATGGAGAGCGCCCGTCATCATGTCGATGGCCTTCGTATCGCCCATCTTCTGGCCGAAGCGCGCGGCCGACAGGGCGTAGGGTGCGCGGCTCATCGCCTCTGCCCCGCCTGCGAGGGCGAAATCGGCGTCGCCCAGCATCAGGGCCTGCGCGGCAGAGACGATGGCCTGCACGCCCGACCCGCAAAGGCGGTTGACGTTCATCGCGGGCGTCGTTTCCGGCACACCTGCATTCATCGCGGCCACGCGGGCCAGATACATGTCGCGCGGTTCGGTATTGATGACATGGCCAAAGACGGTGTGGCCGATCTGGCCCGGCGCGACCCCCGCGCGTTCAAGGGCGGCCCTGGCCGCGACGGTGGCGGTGTCGATGGGCGCCACGCCGGACAGGCTGCCGCCGAAGGTGCCGATGGCGGTGCGCGCACCGGACAGGATGACGATATCGGTCATGGGTTCCTCCTTGGATTGCCGCGACCCTAGCGCAGTTTGCGGGCGGGTGGCGAGTGACGCGGCGTCGTCAGGCGCCCCAGTCGGCGGCCTGCATTTCGCGCAGGCGGCTGGCGGTGCGGGCGAATTCGAACGATCCGGTGCCTTCGATGTAGAGGCGTTCAGGTTCCTCGGCGGCCGAGGCAATCAGCTTCACGCGGCCCTCGTAAAGCGCGTCGATCAGCGTCACGAAGCGTTTCGCCTCGTTGTAGTTGGTGGCGGAAAGCTGCGGAATATCCTCGAGCACCAGCACGCGCAGGGCACCGGCAATCGCAAGGTAATCGGCAGGGCCGAGGGGCTTGGCGCAAAGTTCCCAAAAGCTCGCGCGGCCCACGCCATTGGCAAAGCGCGGCACATCGACCGTGCGGCCGTTGACGGGCAGGCGCAGCACCTCGCCGGTGGCGCCGCCGGTCAGGTCTTTCCAGATCGTGTCGATATGGCCCTTGGCGGTGCCTGCGGGATGGAAATAGACCTGTGCGCCCGTCAGGCGGTGCTGGCGGTAATCGGTGGGGCTTTCGAGTGCCACCACCTGCATGCGTGTCGACAGAAGGTCTATGAAGGGCATAAAGAGCGCGCGGTTGAGGCCGTCCTTGTAAAGGTCGGCGGGCGGGCGGTTCGAAGTGGTCACGATCACCACGCCGCCCGCAAAGAGCATCTCGAACAGCCGGCCCACGATCATCGCGTCGGTGATATCGGTGATCTGCATCTCGTCGAAGGCCAGGAGCCTGAGGTCGCGGATCAGCGCCTCGGCCACCGGGGCAAGCGGGTCTTCGACGCCGCGCTTTCGGGCCTCGTGCATGCCGTGGTGGATGTCCTGCATGAAGGCGTGGAAATGCACGCGGCGCTTGGCGGGGGTGTCGGTGGCATGGGCGAAAAGATCCATCAGCATGGATTTGCCGCGCCCCACGCCGCCCCAAAGATAAAGGCCCTTGGGTGGCGGTGCCTCACGCGCGAAACGTGCCAGAAGGCCCTGACGGCGCGGCCCCTGCGCCTCGGCCCAGAGGCGGATTGTTTCAAGCAGCGGCAGGATCGCATGCTGCGCAGGATCGGCCCGGAGCGCGCCCGTCGCCACGCGTTCCTCGTACAACTGGGTCAGGCTTTGCCGCATCCTGACGGGTTTAGCGGGGGTTTCGCGGCTGGGGAAGTCTGTCCGCGCCCGGAAAGCGCGTTTGAGGCAGGGCGGTTCTCGCGCGATGGGCGATGACCGCCCAAAGGGCCGAGGCGTGCGTCGGGTTGACCGTCAGCGCAGAAATGGCAGGGCCGAGGGGTGACGGTCGTAGTCGAGGAAAAACTCATCCAGTTGCGGTGGTGGCACGGACGTTGCCGACAGCATGGCGTGGGCCTGCCCCCGGTGGTGGATCTGGTGCTGGAAGAGGTGCAGGAGCAGATGGTCAAGCCGCTCCATGACAGTCTGCTTGCCCCGATCGGTGGGAACCTGTCGCCCCAGATCCTGCGGGGTCAGCCCGTCACAGAAGGCCACGAGGGCTGCGTCCTGCGGCTCCATGTGGCGTTGCGCTGCGATGGGGTCGGGGAAGGGTGGCGCGTTATGGTAGAGGCTGCGGCCGTGCCCGCCCCCGGTCATGGCATCGACGTAGTAGAGGTCCACCGCGTGGACGTGTTCGATTGTGGCGCGCAGCGACGGGAAAAAGCCCGTGCGTGGTGCGGACCATTCTTCGGGTGCCAGCGCCGTGCAGGCAGAAAGCAGGCGGGCATTGGCCCAGGCGTTGTTGCGGGCAAGCAGGGTATAGGTGGTCACAGCGGTATCTCTATCCCGTCGCGGCCAAGGATCACCTCGCCATTCCATTCGCGTGTGGCCTCGGCCAGCCAGTCGGCGGCGGTGAAGGCCGGATCATCGACGCCGACAAGATGGTTCAGCACCAGCCGCCCCACCACGGCCATCCGCGCGATGCGGGCCGCCTCTGCCACCGTCGTGTGTGACATGTGCAGGTGATTGCGCAGCCGGTCGCCCAAGCCGGTCTTGGCCACGATCGCCTCGACCGCGCGGGGCAGCATCGCCTCGTGCACCAGCACATCGCTGCCTGCGGCGAAATCCGCCAGCGGCGGATGGAACGCGGTATCACCGGAGAAGGTCACCGTTTTCGGGCCATCGAACCGCAGGGCAAAGCAATGTTCAAGCGGCGGATGCGGCACCCGCAGGGCGGTGATGCGCAGCCCGTCTTCGTCGGCCAACAACCCCTCGCCGTAGATGCGGAGCGTCACCAAATCGTCGAGCGGCGTGCGCCCTTCATCCGCGACGCGGATGGCGGAATCGTAGGCCATGGAGGCCATGAACCCCTGCCAGTAATCCTCGATCCCCGGCGGCCCCCAGATGGTGACGGGGGTGGAAAGCCCCGTGGTCCAGGCGGTGTGGATCAGGGGGCCAAGCTCCAGGATATGGTCGGAATGCAGATGCGTGATGCAGACAAGATCGAGAGTGCGCAGGTCCATCCCGGCCTCGACCAGCGCCTTGGTAACGCCAAGGCCGCAATCCACCACGATCCGGCGTCCGGCGAGTTCCAGAAGGCTCGACGTCGGCATCGCGCCTTTTGCGCGGATTGCAGGCCCGCCCTTGACACCCAGAAGGACGATACGGCCAGGCGGCATCGCGTTCACCGGGCCATTCCTTTGCGCAAGGCGAGTGCGGCGGCAGTGGCGGCCAGCATCAGGGCTGCGGTGGCGGAAAAGAACATCGCATCTCCCATTCGCGCCATGATCGCGCCCAAGACCAAGGGCGACAGTATGCCACCCACAAGGCCCGCAGCAATGATGGTGGGCGAGACGCGGGCGTGATCCCCCATCTGGCGCACCGCCGTCATGTAGAAGGCTGGAAAGAACAGCCCCGCAGAGGCGCCCGCCGGGATGAAAAGCCAGGTGGCGCCGGTGATGGCAGTTCCCAGAAGGGCAACGCCGGTGATGGCAAGTGCCACGATGAAAAGGGTGAAGGGTTCGATGGCCGAGGCAAAGCCCACAAGTGCCAGACGCGCGGCAAGGAAGGCGGCAAAGAAAAGTGACAGGATTTTTGCCGCCTCTGCCTCACCTGCGCCAAGGGCGATAAGGGCGATGGGGCCAAGGCCGATCAGGCACGCCTCCATCCCGATGGCGAGCGCCCCGAAGGTGAGGATCGGCAGGCGAAAGCGATAGCTGCCCGTGGCGGTGGTGGCGACCTCGGGGCGTTTGCCGCCGCCTGCCACCAGCGCGGTCAAGGCGGCAAGGACGGCAAGGCCTGTCCATGTGGCGCCGATGGCTGAGCCGGCCCAGACGAACACCAGGGGTGCCGCGATGGCGCCGATGCCGAAGACTGCGTTCAGCAGCGCCAACATCGACGGCCCATAGGGCCCGAACACGCGCAGGACGCGCGCGTTATAGATTACCGTCGAACAGCCATAGCCAAGGCCATAGACAAGCGCCCCGAGAAGCGTGACACCCCAGCCCGCCCCGGTGGCGATCAACGCAGTACCCGCCGCCATCAGCATCAGCACGTGGCGGGGGCGGATATGCGCGGAGGCCAGGAACATGAGGCCGATACCCCCCGCCGCCCCCACCCAATGCGCGGAAATCAGCACGCCCGCAGCATCGGTGCCAAGGGCAAACGCCCGGGTGAAGGCAGGCAGCGCCGGGCCGTAAAGCGACTGGCCCGCGCCCATCAGGATGAAGGTCAGCACCCCTGCGACCAAAAGCCCCGCATGTGCCGAAAGGATCGCCCGCATCGCCTGCTCCGGTTGGTGGCGCGCGCCTCTGGTGGCGGGGCGGCAGGCTGCTGTCAATGGGGGTGGGGCAAGGATCGTGTTCAGGTGCGAAGGTGTGGATCGAGCCGGTTGCGGACACGCGGAACATCGTGTGGCGAAGGAAGACAGACTGTCACTGCATCAACAGGCAAGTCAGGTGGGGGGCGCGGGCGCAGGCGTTTTTCTTCTCGGCCCCCTCGTCTTTGGTGCGCCGGTGGTTTGGCTGGTGGCCGCAATAGGCTTCAGAATATTTTATACTTTCAGTGCATTGAGAGCGCACAAAGACCAATGCTGTGGACCCGTCTTGGATTTGTAGCGTGCCGCTTCGCTCTGCAAAGCACAAAAATCCGGCACGGGCGTTATCGAAACCCCGCCTCGGCCATCAGGCGTTTGGAGTGCGTTTCCACCGTCGCCTCAAGTTCGGCCATGAAGGCCGCGACGGGCTTGCCGGGGGGGATGGGGGGAAGGAATTCCACCACCGCCAGCCCCGGTTTGCGGTAGATGCCGCGCCGGGGCCAGAACACGCCGACGTTGCAGGCGACGGGGTGGCAGGGCTGGGCAAGCTGTTCGTAAAGAAGCCCTGTACCCACCTTGTAGGGCAAGTGTTTTCCCGGCGCCACGCGCGTGCCTTGCGGATAGATCACCAGTTGACCGGGAAAGGACGTACCGGCGGCCACGCGCGCCTTCATCTCGGTGATCGCCTGCCCCCGCTTGCCCCGGTTCACCGGAATGCAGCCAATGCGCCATGCGTAGTAACCAAGGATGGGGGTCCAGCGCAGTTCGGATTTCATGATGAACTTGGGGCGCGGCAGGACCGACACGAGGATGATGATGTCGAAAAAGCTTTGATGCTTGGCGGCGACCAACACTTCGCCTGTGGGCACGGGCCCCCGCACCTCGGACCTCAGGCCCACCATGTAGCGGGCCGTAAAGCGCACCCAGCGGCAATAGCTGTGGATCGTGAAAAAGGCCATGTCGCGGCGGGCGAAGGCGAAGGGCGTGAGGACCAGCGCGAAAAGCACCATCGCCACATACATCTGCACGACGAACAGGATCGACAGCGGCCATTGGATGAGGCGGGGCATCAGGTGATCTCTCGCAATTTGCGGAACGCGGCGATGCGCGTGGCGACAAAGGCCACGGCGGCGGCAAGGACGGGCAGCGTCAGGGGCAAGAGCCAGCCTGCGCCGGTGAAGCCGAGGCCGGTCAGAAACCCGCCCGCAGCATCGGCCGCAGGCAGGGCGGCCACGCCGATGGTGCCCGCGACGGCGCCGACCATCGCGCCCCAGAACGCACGCGCGGTGAAACGGCGCACGAACGCCCGCGCGATGTAGGAATCGCGCGCGCCCACAAGACGCAGCACGCCGATCACCTGGCTGTTTGCCGCCAGCGCCGCCGAAGCGGCCAGCGTGATCATCGCGGCCAAGGTGGCCCCGATCAGCCCGATCGAGAGCGCACCAAGCAGCCGCAACCGCGCGGCGGCGGTGACCAGCGGGCGGCGCCAGCGGGTGTGATCGTCAAGCACGGCCCCGGGCGCCTCGGCGGTCAGGCGCAGGCGCAGCCCCTCGCCATCATAGCCGGGGTCGGCCTCGGTGATCTCGATCAGGCGCGGGATCGGCAGGGCATCGAGCGGCAGGTCGGGGCCGAACCACGGTGCGAGGAGGGCGCGCTGTTCGGCTTCGGTCAGCGCGCGGGCAGAGGCGACGCCGGGTGTGGTGGCCAGCACGTCCAGTACCGCGCGGATCTGCGCGGGCATCTGTTCGGGCGGGGCGGAAATGCGCACGGTTGCGCTGTGCTGAAGCGATGCGCTCCACCGGTCGGCCAGACGCCCGGCCGCCAGCGACAGCGCAAGCGCAAAGACCGCAAGAAAGGCCATCGCGGCGGCGGTGAAACTGGTCAGCCACGAGGTCGGCCCCGTGGGGGGCACCACGCGCAGGGGGGCGATGCCCGGCCCCATATCGGATTTGCGCGCCATCACAGATCGGCCCCGGCCAGTTGTACCCGTCGCTGCGAGATGCGCAGCACGCGTGCAGGCACTTGCGCCTTGGCCGTGCGGATGAGGTTGAGGTCATGCGTCGCCACAAGGACCGTCTTGCCCATCCGGTTCAGTTCCAGCAGCAGGGTCAGCAGCTTCAGCGACATCTCCCAATCGAGGTTGCCGGTGGGTTCGTCCGCCAGAATCACGTCTGGTCCCATGATGATGGCCCGGGCCAGTGCGGCGCGCTGGCGCTCGCCCCCCGAAAGTTGCGGCGGCAGGGCATCGGTCAGCGCCCCAAGCCCGACCCAACCCAGAAGATCCGCCAGATCCTTGGTATCGACAGGCCGGTCCGACACCGCAAGCGGCAGGGTGACATTGGCGGCAAGCGGCAGATGGTCAAGAAACTGGCAATTCTGATGCACGACGCCCATGCGGCGGCGGGTGCGGGCCACTTCATCGCGGCTCAGGCTGGTCACATCGCGGTCAAAGAGCGTGACGCGGCCCTTGGTTGCGCGCAATTCGGCGTAGCAAAGCTTGAGGAACGTGGTTTTTCCCGCGCCCGACGGGCCGGTCAGAAAATGAAAGCTGCCGGGTGCAAGGCGAAGGCTGACCGCTTCCAGCAGATCGGCGCCGCCGTAGCTGATGGCGACATTTTCGAATGCGATCATGCGGTGGCAACTCCCCGGGCGGCGCGGTCGGGCGCAACCATCGCGCAACGATGCCGCAGTTTCAACGGCGTGTTGCACGTGTTTACCACAAACGCTTGGCGTTAACCCCCGGGGAGGTTACAAGATCCCGAAGCGAAGACCCGGAATGGGCCAGGGACGGATGATGCGCATTACCTGTACGAACTGCGACGCGCAGTATGAAGTGGACGAAGGGGCCATCCCTTCCGCTGGCCGGGATGTGCAATGTTCAAATTGCGGGCATTCCTGGTTCCAGATGCATCCGTCCGCCGAGGCTGAAGCCGAGGCCGAGAAGGCGCTTTTGGGTGAGCCCGTACCGGAAGAGACACAGGCGCCGCTTGAGACGGATGGTACCGCGCACGCGGGCCTGAAGGTTGTTCCTGAACCGGTTCCGGCAACCGAAACCCCGCCTGAGGCCGAAACCGAAGCGGAGGTCGCAGCGGAAGTCGCCGCCGACGCGGATGCCGGTGCAGATGCGCCAACCCCGCCGCCAGACACGTCGCTGCCGCGTCAACGCCGTGCGATTGACGATTCCGTGCTTGCCGTTCTGCGCGAGGAAGCCGAACGCGAAACCGAGGCGCGCAAGGCCGAGGCAGAACGCGGGATCGAAGTGCAGCCCGATCTGGGCCTTGTCGCCGCCGCGCGGGATTTTTCGCCTGTGCGTGACCCGCAAGACAAGGCCTTTGACGAGGGTACGACCGACAAGCCGGCGCAGCGGCGCGATCTGCTGCCTGACATCGACATGATCAATTCCACCCTGCGTGCAGGCAGCGAGGCGCGTGAAGACAGCACGGCGACCCCGGAACCAGAGCCTGTGATACGCACCAGCGGTTTCCGCACCGGGTTTACCTTCATGCTGGTTGTCGGGGTCGTTCTGCTGGCCGTCTATGTCATGGCACCACGGATCGCGGCAGCCATTCCAGGCACCGAACCCACGCTTTCGGCCTATATCCGTGCGATTGATGCGGGCCGTTCGTGGCTCGACAATGCGATGGAAACTGCCGCGCAGGCGATCCGCGGCATTTCCGGCTGAGGGGCGCGCCGCTGCGAAGGGCGCTGGTGGCGCCTAGAACATGTCGAGGAGCCGCTTGAGATAGTCGCGTTCGGCGTCGGGCCGTGCGAGTTCACCCTGACGACGGCGAATTTCACCCAAAAGCTCTTCTGCCCGGCGGCCCATATCCTCGCCCTGCAACATGTTGCGGTCTGAACCGATGCGCGCGCCCTCGCCGGGTTCGCGGCCAAGGGGATCGCGGGCAGAGTTGGGATCGGCGCGCCCAAAGGCCTCGCCCTGCGCCGCGCCGCCATTCTGGCGCTGCTGTTCCTCGGCCATGGCCTGTCCGAAGTTGCGCATTCCTTCGCGCAAAGCCTCCATCGCCTCGGCCTGACGGTCGAGCGCACCGCCAAGGTCGCCATTGCGCAGCGCCCGCTCGGCCTCATCCATCGCGCGGCCCGCTTCATCAAGCTGGCGCCGACCCTCTTCGCCTGCGGCACTGCCATCGCCGGGCAACTGGCCATTGCCGAGCTGGTTCAGCCGGTCGCGCAAGGCGCGCTGGCGGTCGGACAGACCGCCCTGTGCCTGACCCTGGCCCTGCCCGTTGTTCTGGCCTTGCTGTCCTTCGCCTTGCTGCCCCTCGCCGTTCTGGCCTTGCTGGCCCTGACCCTGCTGACCCTGCTGGCCCTGCTGCCCCTGACCCTGCTGGCCATCCTGACCCTGTTGGCCCTGTTGGCCTTGCTGACCGTCCTGGCCCTGTTCTTGGCCGTACTGACGCTGCAACTCGCGGAACGCCTCATCCGACAGGCCCTGCTGGTCGCGCAGCGCCTCGCCCAGATCGCGCATCGCGGGGTTGGGCTGGCCCTGCCCACCGCTGCCGTTGGGGTCAAGCTCGACCTGCATGTTTTCCATCAGCTGCTGGATCTTCGCCATCAGGTCGGCGGCCTCGTCCATGCGGCCCTCTTCCATCAGCTGTTGCAGCTTGTCGAAAAGCTCCTGCAACTGATCCTGGTTGAAGCGCATGGACTGGTCGCTCTGGCCGGGCTCGTCCGTGCCATCCTCGCGCAGTTTGGCCTGCCGCCCGAGTTCGGCCATGTAATCCCGCGTCGCCTCGCGGTATTCGTCCATCAGGCGCTGGATCTCGGCTGGATCGGCGCCGTTCTTCATCGCTTCCGCCAGCTTGTCCTGCGCGCGCTTCATCCGCTCGAGCGCAGAGGAAAGATCGCCCTCTTCCACCATCAGCGAGATTTCCCAAAGCTGTTCGGCAATCTCGTCACGCGCCTCCGGTGTGAGGCTGGCCTTTTCCAGATCAAGCCGGCGCAGCGCCACCCGCAGCCGCAGCCACGCACGTTCGTTGCGGATGAAACCTTCGGGTTTGTTGGTGATGGCCTTCAGGATTTGCACGGTGCTGGGCGCATTGGCGCGGTTCCACAGGATATCGCGCCGCAACTCGATGATCGCGGCCGCAAGCGGATCGAAGAAGCGCTTGCCGGGCAGGACCATCGTGATCGGTTGCGAAAGGCCGGTTTGCCCCGCGGCATCGGTGGCAGACAGGCGCACCTGCACCGGCATGTTGGCAAAGGGGTGCTTCGAGATATCGTCGATCAGCGCCTCTTCAAAGGTCGCGCGGTTTCCACGGATCGGCATCGGCAGATCAAGGATCAGATCTTCGCGCGGCTCGGGATCGATCGTCAGCCCGTAGCGGCGCGTGATCGCAGGCAGGTCGAGCGAGATCGTGGCGTTGCCGCCGGTCACGCCGTAATCATCCTCGGCCTTGAAGGGCAGGCGCATCCTGCCGTCCTGTTCGCGCGTCGCGGGGGCCGTGGCCTCGACAAGGGGCGTCTTGTCGGGCGTCGCGGCGATGGCCCAACTGCGGCCG
Organism: Rhodobacterales bacterium; assembly: GCA_038251625.1. GTDB lineage: Bacteria > Pseudomonadota > Alphaproteobacteria > Rhodobacterales > Rhodobacteraceae > JBBQXK01. The sequence goes on along the minus strand of JBBSBE010000124.1, from coordinate 841 downwards.
TTCGGGCCCTGGATATCGATCTGGCCCGACTGGCGGATTTCGAAATCCTGCGACGGGTCCGATGCGGGCGGCACGTCGGTGCCGGGCCGGGCCGACACGGTTTCGGCAAGCGTCAGCGCCCCCACCTCACCGTAAAGCCGGATCTGCACGCGGCTGCCCACGGGCACGGCAAATTCGTCGCGCGTGATGTCGTTGAGGTAAAGCGCGGGCTTGCCGGTATAGGGTGGCGGCTGGACCCAACCTTCCCAGCTTGGACCCAACGCCAGCGCCTCGGCGGATCCGGGCGCCATGCCGGTGACGGTGGCCACGCGCCAGAGCGAGCCGAACAGAAGCGCCATGACCAGCGCCGTAAGCGCCACGTAGCGCAGGCCAAACGGATCGCGGCGTGCCAGCCGCAGGTCCGGGCGCACCGGGGCTGCGCCTTTGGTGCGGGCGGCCATGCGGTTGCGGTGCGCTTCCCATACCGCCTGCGAGGCGGGGTCGGTGGTGCCGATGGCCAGACTGTCGGCCAAGGCCGCCAGCGGGCGCCCGGGCAGCGTCGCATCAAGGCGGACGATGGCATCGGCAAGACGCGGGCGCCGGAAGGCCTGAAAACCGGTCCAAAGCGACCAGCCCGCCCCCGCGACTGCGGCCACAAGCCCGATCCAGACAGCCTCGACCGGCACGATATCCTGAAGCCCCAGCGCCAGCGCTGCCAGGGCTGCCGCCAGCACCGACCAGAGCGGCCAGAACGCGCGTGCCAACCTTTCGGCCCAAAGCCCCGCCAGCGTAAGCCGCAGGGGCGTTTTCAGGCGTGATAGCGTGGCGTCGTTCAGGCTGTCGGTCATGCCGTCCGGTCCAC
>JBBSBE010000123.1:0-11661 GCA_038251625.1 Rhodobacterales bacterium | reverse complement strand
CTTCTTTCCCGATGGGAAGGAGCCGAAATTCGTCAACGCCGTCCTTGACCACATGGCGCACGAGGCGCGGCCCGAGGCGTTCTGACCGCAAGGTAGGGTGGGTGCACCCACCCTACGTGCCGCCGTCCCGCGGCAACGGGATGGTTGGCCGCAGCGCCGAACGGGCGTAGCTTTGCTCGCAACCGGGGGGACACCATGCCGAAACTCGTGCGGCTCTACATCACCAGCGTGTGTATCGGCTTCGCCATTGCGGCGGTATTCGTGGTGCTTCTGCTCGGGTTCGATGTGGCCGGCATCGGGCACCTGATCCTTGGCTCATCCATTGGACCGCTGGCCGCCGCCATGCTGGTCGTCTTCAACGGGATCGTCTTTTCCGGCGTACAGTTCGCTATCGCCGTCGCCCGCATGGCCAAGCGCGACGATCCTCCGCCGCGGCGTGGCAGGCTGATCCCCGCGCCGGTCGTGGCTGGCGGCGGGAACCGCAGCAGCCGTGGAGGCGTGAATTTCCCGAGAGCCTGACTAGTCAGGTGGGCGCCAGATACCAGGACCAGGATCCAGGCAGAGCCAGCCCCCTCGGAAATGCTTATCGGCCACTGGAAAAGGGCCTCTCACGCGCAGAGCAGTACCCGCCAACCCCAGAGATAGGGCGCGGGCGGGCGTTGCGCAAGATGGCATTCCACGCGACGGACTTGCACGATGTTCATGTTTGGTTCATTGTTTGCAACATGGATGGTCTGGCCCCCGATACCCCGGTGCTGACCCCCGGCCAGCGTCTGGCCCGGGGGGTGGCGCGGCATCTGGGCGGTTTCGGCTTTGCCGCGGTGGAAGAGCTGGTTCTGCCCACGGGCCTGCGCGTCGACGTGATGGCGCTTGGGCCGAAGGGCGAGGTCTGGGTGGTGGAATGCAAATCGGGCCGCGCCGATTTCGCCGCCGACCGGAAATGGCAGGGCTATCTGGAGTTTTGCGACCGTTTCTTCTGGGCGGTGGACGCCGAATTTCCCACCGCGCTTTTGCCGGAAGGCACGGGCCTCATCCTCGCCGATGCCTATGACGCCGAGATCCTGCGGATGGCGCCCGAAGCGCCGCTTGTCGGCGCCCGGCGCAAGGCGATCACCCAGCGTTTCGCGCGGCACGCCGCCTGGCGCTGGCAGGGGTTGCGCGATCCGGGGTTCAGCGCCTTTTCGGTTTGACCGGCGCCTTTCCCATCGCCCGTGCGGCCTCTGCCGCAGCGCGCAGTTCTTCGGCGATGTCGTCGGCCTCTTCCGGCTCGAAATCCAGCGGCAGTTCGATGCCGCCATCCGCTTCGATATAGATCCGCACCATTCCCGCCGACGTCGGCCCGATCTGGAGGTTCGCCGCGATGTCGCTTTCGCTGTCGATGCCCATGGATTGCCCCCTTTGGCCGCTGCGGCGCGGGGTAGCGCGGCGGCGGGTATCGCGCAAGTGGGAAAAACTTGACGGAATCAAGCAAATCCGGTTGGCTTCCGCGCAGGAGGATCCCCGATGGACACGATCGACCATCTGCGCGCCTTCAGCCGCTTCTATACCGGGCGGCTGGGGCTCTTGGGCAAAAGCTATCTCGGGTCCGGGCTGGGCGTCGCCGAGGTGCGGATTTTGCACGATCTTGACGGGCCGCAGCCGACGTTCGCGCGGGATCTGGCGCAGGCGTTGGCGCTTGACGAGGGTTACGTCAGCCGCGCGTTGAAAGGGTTCGAACGGCGTGGCTGGATCGTGCGGCGGGTGGCGCAGGACGGGCGCGCGCGGGAGGTGACGCTGACGGACGCGGGCCGCGCAATGGTGGCGGACCTGCGGGCGCAATCCCGCGCGGCGCTGGCGCCGCTGGTCGCCCCGTTGGCGCCTGCGCAACAGGGGGCGCTGGTCGGGGCGCTGAGGGCGGTGGAGGATATCCTGTCGTGCAAATCCGCGCCGCTTGTGCTGCGCGATCTGGAACCCGGTGACGGCGGTTGGGTGATCGAGCGGCATGCAGCCCTTTACGCGGCCGAGGAAGGGTATGATGCCAACTTCGAGGCTCTGGTCGCCGGGATCGTGACAGGCTTCCTGACCTCCCGTGATCCGGCGCGCGCGCGGGGCTGGATCGCGACGCGGGGGACGGAGCGGCTGGGATCCATCTTCGTGGTGTCGGAGGCGCCCGAGGTTGCAAAGCTGCGGCTTTTCCTGATCGAGCCAGCCGCGCGCGGCACCGGGCTTGCCCAGCATATGCTGGACGCTGCTGTAAGTTTCGCGTGCGGCGCAGGCTATGCCCGGATGCGGCTCTGGACCCATGAAAGCCACCGCGCGGCGGGACGGCTTTATGCACGCAACGGGTTTCAACAGATGGAGAGCACGCCCCAGCGGGCCTTTGGGCGGGACGTGGTCGATCAGGTCTGGGAGCGCCCGCTCTGACCCCCGCCGAAGCCCTTGCAATCGGGGGGGGTGGGCGGTAAATGGCGCGGGAGTGCCGACATAGCTCAGTTGGTTAGAGCACCAGATTGTGGATCTGGGGGTCCCCCGTTCGAGCCGGGGTGTCGGTACCATCGCCACGCGTAACACGCGTGATATGCGGCATGAATCTTGACAAATCAATTGCTTGACCTGCGGTGTTAACCGAAAATCAGGCTTTGTGCCGGGCGATTGCGTTTGTGTCGGGCAGGATGGCCGCCGGGATGACCAGCGCCGAAAGCGCCCGCAGGGCCAGCGTGGCCAAGGCGCCATAGACCGTGCACAGCGGCAGCACGGCCGCGAGATATGGCCAGCGATCCGCCTCGGCGGGCAGCGTAATCACCACCGCGACCGCCGCGATGGCCCCTGCCACCGACCCGAGCGCCAGAACCGGCACCCAGCCAAACCGCCCCGCCCGCATCAAAAGCCATGCCCCCGGCAGGGCAATCAGCCAGCCGACCCAAGCCAGCAACGGCGAAAAGAACAGGATGCTGGCCAGACCGGCCAGCACGTTGCCCACGGCCCCCTCCACCATCGCCGCCACCCAGAGGACACCGCGCCCCAGGATGAACGGCGCCAGCCACAGCACCATCCCCATCGCCAGCAGCGGCCACGCGGGCGGGCGGGGCAGGGGGTTGGATCGCCAAAGGATCACGCGGCCGATCCGCCTACGGTCAGCCCGCCGATCAGCAGCGTCGGCTGGCCCACGCCCACGGGCACCCATTGCCCCGCCTTGCCGCAATTGCCGATGCCGGGGTCCAGCGCCATGTCGTTCCCGATGGCGCGGATCTGTTTCAGCGCGGTGGCGCCGTCGCCGATCAGCGTGGCGCCCTTGACCGGGGCGCCCACGCGGCCGTTTTGCACGCGGTAGGCCTCGGTGCAGGAAAACACGAACTTGCCGTTGGTGATATCCACCTGACCGCCGCCAAAGCCCACGGCATAGATACCGTCCTTCAGCCCCGACAGGATCGCCGCCGGATCGTCGCCGCCACCCAGCATATAGGTGTTGGTCATGCGCGGCATCGGAATATGCCCGTAACTTTCGCGCCGCCCGTTGCCGGTGGGGGCCACACCCATCAACCGCGCGTTCTGGCGGTCCTGCATGTAGCCCACAAGGATGCCATCCTCGATCAGCACGTTCTTTGCCGACGGCGTGCCCTCGTCATCCACCGAAAGCGACCCGCGCCGGTCGGGGATGGTGCCGTCGTCAAGCACGGTCACGCCCGGCGCCGCGATCCGCTGCCCCATTAGCCCGGCGAAGGCAGAGGTTTTCTTGCGGTTGAAATCGCCCTCGAGGCCATGCCCGATCGCCTCGTGAAGCAGGATGCCCGGCCAACCGGGGCCAAGCAGCACATCCATCGTGCCCGCAGGCGCCGCTACCGCATCCAGATTGACCAGCGCGATCCGCAGCGCCTCGCGCGCGACGCCCTGCCAGTGGTCGCGCGCCATGAGGCTGGCAAGACCGAAGCGCCCGCCGCCGCCCATGCCCCCGCTTTCGCGCCGCCCGCCCGCCTCGACGATGCAAGAGATGTTGAGCCGCGCCATGGGCCGGATATCGGAAAGGCGCAGGCCTTCGGGGCGCAGGATCTCCACCTCCTGATAGCTGGCGGCGATGGTGGCAGAGACCTGCACCACGCGGGGGTCGAGGCCGCGCACGTAAGCGTCGATCTCGCGCAACGTATCGATCTTCACGGCAAAGGTCGCATCGGCCATCGGATCGGCATCGCCGTAAAGATGCGCGTTGGTGCCCTTGGGCGGGGGCGCCATCGTGCCGCCGCCATCGCCCACGGCAAGGCGCGCGGTTTCGGACGCGCGCAACAGGGCCTTTTCGCTGATCTCGGTCGAATGGGCGTAGCCCGCAACCTCGCCCCTGACCGCGCGCAGGCCGAATCCCTCGGAGGCGTCGTAGGAGGCGGTTTTGACCCGCCCGTCATCCAGCACGATGGATTCGGACCGCCGACGTTCCAGAAAAAGCTCGCCATCCTCGGCCCCCGCCGTGGCCGCGCGCAGGGTGGCAAGGGCCGCAGCCTCATCCAGATGCGTCTCGAAGGGGCGAAAGGGCGCGTCGGTCATCGGGAAAATCCTTATCGGGGGGCGTGGCGGCGTCCCTTTGCCGCAAGGCCGGGCCTTGCCCGACACCGCCTAATATGGTTTCACGGCAGGTGGAAACAACCGGATTCTGGGCGCTACGCCCGGCATCACCGAACGGCACCTCTGGGCCGCAATGAAAATACGGGAACCGAACATGCGCATTCAGACCCTTCTATCCGGCCTCGGCGCCAGCTTTACCGCGATGATGGTGGCAGGCGCCGTGATGGCGCAGGACCTGCCCATCATCGGCCGCCCGGTGGACGGTGCGATGGGTTTTCAGCCTTCGGGCACCGAACTGAAGCATGACATCGTGTTTCTGGATACGATGCTGAACTGGATCATCGGGGCGATCGTGGTGTTCGTGACGGGCCTTATGGTCTGGGTCGCGATCCGCTATAACGCCAAGCGCAACCCGACGCCCGCGACATTCACCCACAATTCGCCGCTGGAAGTGGCGTGGACGGTGGTGCCGATCGTGATCCTGGTGTTCATCGGTGCCTTCTCGCTGCCCATCCTCTTCAAGCAGCAGGAAATTCCGGTGGCCGACATCACCATCAAGGCCACCGGGTATCAGTGGTACTGGGGCTACGAATACGTCGATGACGAATTTGCCTTCGACAGCTACATGATCGGCGCCCCGGCGACGGGCGGCGACTACCGCCTGACGCCCGAGATCGAGGCGCAATTGGTGCAGGCCGGTTATTCCAAGGATGAATTCCTGCTGGCCACCGACACCGCCATGGTGGTGCCGGTGAACAAGACCATCGTGGTGCAGGTGACCGGGGCCGACGTGATCCATTCCTGGAAGATCCCTGCCTTTGGCGTGATGCAGGATGCGGTGCCGGGGCGGCTTGCCCAGCTTTGGTTCAAGGCCGAACGCGAAGGCATCTACTTCGGCCAGTGTTCCGAGCTTTGCGGCATCGCGCATGCCTATATGCCGATCACGGTGAAGGTGGTCAGCGAGGCGGCCTATGCCGAATGGCTGGCCGGGGCCAAGGCCGAATATGCGGGCAGCATCCCTTCGGTGAACGTCGCCTCGAACTGAACGGCGGGGCCCGCTCGGGGCCTGATTGACGGGAACGGCACATGACCGATACGACAACGCTCACCGAGACGCGCGAAGCGGGCTTTGGCGACTACGTGCAGCTTTTGAAGCCGCGCGTGATGTCGCTGGTGGTTTTCACGGCGCTGGTGGGGCTTTTGGTGGCGCCGGTGCATGTGCATCCGGTGGTCGGCTTCGCCTCGATCCTGTTCATTGCGCTGGGGGCAGGGGCCTCGGGTGCGCTGAACATGTGGTGGGATGCCGATATCGACGCGGTGATGAAGCGCACCCGCAGCCGCCCCGTGCCTGCGGGCCGCGTGGAACCAGGCGAGGCGCTGGCCATCGGACTGGCGCTTTCGGGCATAGCGGTGGTGATGCTGGGGCTTGCGGCCAACCTGATGGCGGCGGGGCTTCTGGCGTTCACGATCTTCTTCTACGCCGTGGTCTATTCGGTCTGGCTGAAGCGCTCGACGCCGCAGAACATCGTGATCGGCGGTGCTGCGGGGGCGTTCCCGCCGATGATCGGCTGGGTCTGCGCCACGGGGCACGTCAGCGTGGAGGCGTGGCTGATGTTCGGACTGATCTTCATGTGGACGCCGCCGCATTTCTGGGCCCTCGCGCTCTTCATGAAGGAAGATTACCACAAGGCGGGCGTACCGATGCTGACGGTCACGCATGGCCGCAAATCGACGCGGGCGCATATCCTGGCCTACACCGCCCTTTTGGTTCCGGTGTCGGTCTGGTCGGCGCTTTCGGGCATCGGGGGGCCGTTCACGCTGGCGGCCGTCGTTGTGCTGAACGCGATCTTCCTGCAAGGCGCCTGGCGCATCTGGCAGCGGGACGAGGCGATGGCCGAGGGCGACGGATACCGCGTGGAAAAGCGGTTCTTCCGCTATTCGCTGTCGTACCTTTTCCTGCATTTCGGCGCCTTCGTCGTGGAAGCGGTGCTTGGCACCTACGGTCTGGGGGGCTGGTGACATGACGTTCAAGACCGAGCATGAGATTCACAAGCGCCGTCTTGGCCGCAACATCGGCGTCGGGCTGACGCTTCTGGCCTTCGTGGCCGTGGTCTTCGGGCTGACGGTGGTGAAGGTGCAGCGCGGCGATCCGATGCAGGCCTACGATCACGTCATCCGCCCCGACCTCGCCGCCCCGGTGGAGGCAAAACCATGACCCCCCAGCGCCGCACGGGCGCGCTTCTGGCGGGGGTGGCGGCGGTGATGCTCAGCCTGTCCTTCGCGGCCGTCCCCTTCTACAACTGGTTCTGCCGCGTCACGGGCTACGGTGGCACCACCAGCGTGGCCGTCGCCCCATCCGATACCGTGCTCGATCAGACCATCATCGTTCGCTTCGATGCCTCCAAGGACCGGGGGATGCCATGGAATTTCCGCCCGATGCAGCGCGAGATGACGCTGAAGATCGGCGAGACGGGCCTTGCCTTCTATGAGGCCTCGAACCCCACGGACCGCGTGGTGGCGGGCACCGCCAGCTATAACGTGACGCCTGACAGCGCGGGTGGCTATTTCACCAAGATCGCCTGCTTCTGCTTCACAGAGCAGATCCTGCAACCGGGCGAACGGGTCGAAATGCCCGTGACCTTTTACGTGGACCCCGCGATCGTGACCGACCCCGAGGGAAAGTTTGTCCACGAGATCACGCTCAGCTATACGTTCCACGAAACCCCATTGACCGAAGAGCAGGCCGCCCTTTATGCGCCAGCCCCGGTGAACTGACAAAAAACCGACGAGGGAACCGCCATGGCGCATGCCAAGAACCACGACTACCACATCCTGCCGCCCTCGATCTGGCCCTTTACCGGCGCGGTGGGGGCTTTCATCATGCTTCTCGGCGCGGTCTTGTGGATGCACGGGTCGGGCCCGTGGCTGGGGCTGATCGGCTTTGTGGTCGTGCTGACCACGATGTTCGCCTGGTGGTCGGAAGTGGTGCGCGAAAGCAGCGTGGGCGATCACACGCCCGTGGTGCGGATCGGCCTGCGCTATGGCTTCATCCTGTTCATCCTGTCGGAAGTGATGTTCTTTCTTGCGTGGTTCTGGACGTTCTTCAAGCACGCCCTCTATCCCGGTGGTGCCACGCAGCCGGTGGAATACATGTCCTGGCCGCCCGCCGGGATCGAGACGTTCGACCCCTGGCACCTGCCGCTGATCAACACCCTGATCCTTCTGTGCTCGGGTGCGGCGGCGACCTGGGCGCACCACGCGCTGGTGCATGAAAACAACCGCAAGGATCTGGTGAATGGGCTGATCCTCGCTATCCTGCTGGGCATGCTCTTCACCGTGTTCCAGGCCTACGAATACAGCCACGCGGCCTTCGGCTTTGCCGGCAACATCTATGGCGCCAGCTTCTTCATGGCGACGGGCTTCCATGGCCTGCACGTGGTGATCGGCACGATCTTCCTGGCCGTCTGCCTGTTCCGTGCGCTGAAGGGCCACTTCACACCCGAAAAGCACGTGGGCTTTGAAGCGGCTGCATGGTACTGGCACTTCGTCGATGTGGTGTGGTTGTTCCTTTTCGCCTCGATCTACGTCTGGGGCGCCTGACCCTCTAACCTGCTCCCCCCCTGTAACCTGCTCCCCCCCTGTCGCAAGGCGCGCGGGCCGCAAGGCCTGCGCTCTTGCCGTTCCGAGGCTACCGATGCTCCGCCGGATGATTATGGTTCTTTGCTTCGGCCTTCTGGGGGCTGGGGTTCTGGTGTCGCTGGGTATCTGGCAGGTGCAGCGCCTTTATTGGAAAGAGGGCGTGCTGGCCGATATCGCGCAGCGCATCACGGCCCCGCCTGTGGCCTTGCCGGTGGCGCCCGACCCGGTGGCGGATCGGTACCTGCCCGTCACCGTCGCGGGCAAGTTCACCGGCCCCGCCATCGAGGTGCTGGTCAGCCGCAAGGAGATCGGGCCGGGCGTGCGCATCATCGCGGCCTTCGAGGCGGAAAACGGCCGCCGCATCCTGATCGACCGCGGCTTCGTGCCCGATGCCGCGCGCGGCCTCCCGCGCGAGGCTGTGGCGGCAACCATCACAGGCAACCTGCTCTGGCCCGATGAGGTGGACGGCTTCACGCCCAAGCCCGATGCCAAGACCGGCCTCTGGTTCGCCCGCGACCTGCCCGCCCTCGCCACCGCGATGGAGACAGAGCCTGTGCTGGTCGTCGCCCGGTCGGACACCGGCGACGGGATCGAGCCTTTGCCCATCGACGGTGTGGACATTCCCAACAATCACCTTGGCTATGCGATCCAGTGGTTTCTGATGGCCATCGTCTGGCTGGGGATGACAGCGCTTTACCTTCGGCGTATCAGGCAGCGGACGGACTGAGGGGACCCATGCAATACGTCTCGACCCGGGGCCAGGCGCCCCGCCTGACCTTTGCCGAAGCGATGATGACCGGCCTTGCGCGCGACGGCGGGCTGTACGTGCCCGCGGCGGTGCCGGTCATGGCGCCAGCGGATATCGCGGCCCTTGCGGGGCTACCCTACGAAGAGGTGGCCTTTCGCGTGATGCGCCCCTTCCTCGGCGATGCGTTCACCGATGATGCGTTCCGCGCCCTGATCGCCACCGCCTACAGGGGCTTTGGCCACCCCGCCCGCGCGCCCCTGCGCCAGCTTGCACCGGGGCATTTCCTGTTGGAGCTTTTTCACGGGCCGACGCTGGCGTTCAAGGATTTCGCCATGCAGATCATCGGCCAGATGATGCAGGCGAAGCTGTCGGAATCGGGGGAACGGATCACGCTTGTGGTGGCCACCAGCGGCGATACAGGCGCGGCGGCGATGGAGGCGTTCCGGGGCCTTGGCAATGTGGATCTGTTCATCCTCTTTCCCGAAGGCCGCGTGTCCGAGGTGCAGCAGCGCCAGATGACCACGCCGAAGGGCGACAACGTGCATGCGCTGGCCGTGGCGGGCGATTTCGATGTCTGTCAGGCGCGCGTGAAGGACATGTTCAACGATCTGGCCTTCCGCGATGGTGTGCGGCTGGCGGGTGTGAACAGCATCAACTGGGCGCGGGTGCTGGCGCAGGTGGTCTATTACTTCACCGCCGCCGTGGCGCTTGGCGCGCCGCACCGGGCGGTGGATTTCACCGTGCCCACCGGCAATTTCGGCGATATCTACGCAGGCCACATCGCCCGTGCCATGGGCCTGCCCGTGGGGCGGCTGGTGGTGGCCACGAACCAGAACGATATCCTGCACCGCGCACTGACCACGGGCGACTATCGCCCCTCGGGCGTGCGCCCTTCGATCAGCCCCTCGATGGATATCCAGGTATCGTCCAACTTCGAGCGCGCGCTTTTCGATGTGCTGGGGCGCGAGGGCCGGGCGGTGACGGCGCTGATGGCCGAGTTGAAAGAGGGCGGTTTCCACATCCCGCAAGGCGCGCTGCAAGCGCTGCGCGAAGGCTTTGCCTCGGGGGCCGCGTCCGAGGCTGAAACCTCTGCCACCATCGCGCGGACGCGGGCGGCTGCGGGCGAGCTTCTCTGCCCCCATTCCGCCGTGGGCGTGAAGGTGGCCGAGGAACACATCGGCGCAAATCCGATGGTCACGCTGGCCACCGCGCATCCCGCGAAGTTCCCCGATGCCGTGGAAGCCGCCACGGGCCTGCGCCCGCCCCTGCCGCCCCGCATGGCGGATCTTTTTGACCGGCCCGAGCGTTTGACCCGCGTTCCCGACGACCTGGGGGCCATCCAATCCCTTATCCGCGAAAGGATCGCGCCTTGACCGCACGTCTGACCACCCTGCCGAACGGCCTGCGCATCGTGACCGAAGCCATGCCGGGGCTGCAATCGGCCTCTGTCGGCCTCTGGGTGACGGCCGGGGGGCGGCACGAGCGGGAAGAGCAGAACGGGGTGGCGCACTTTCTGGAACACATGGCGTTCAAGGGCACCAAGCGCCGGTCGGCCCTGCGCATCGCCGAGGAAATCGAGGATGTGGGCGGCTATATCAACGCCTATACCTCAAAGGAGATGACGGCCTATTACGCGCGGGTGCTGAGCGCCGATGTGTCCCTGGCGCTGGACGTGATCGCCGACATCGTGCTGAACCCGGTGTTCCGGAAAGCGGATATCGAGACGGAACGCCACGTGATCCTGCAGGAAATCGGGCAGGCGCTGGATACCCCCGACGACATCATCTTCGACTGGCTGCAGGAAGTCAGCTACCCCGGCCAGCCCTTCGGGCGCACCATCCTTGGGCCCGCAGAGCGTGTGGCGGGCTTTGGCAAGCGCGATCTGGCGGCGTTCGTGGCCGAACATTACGGACCGGACCAGATGATCCTGTCGGCGGCAGGGGGCGTGGACCACGATACCATCGTGGCGCAGGCCGAAGCCATCTTTGCGGGGCTGAAGCGGGTGGGCAACGGCGCGGTTGTGCCCGCGCGGTTCCAGGGCACCGAGCGGCGCGAGGTCAAGCCGCTGGAGCAGGCGCATTTCGCGCTGGCGCTGGAAGCACCGGGATACCGCGACGATACCGTCTATGCGGCGCAGGTCTACGGGATGGCGATGGGCGGCGGCATGTCCTCGCGCCTGTTCCAGAAAATCCGCGAGGAGCGGGGGCTGTGCTATTCGATCTTCGCACAATCGGGCGCCTATGAGGATACCGGCTCGATCACGATCTACGCGGGCACCAGCGGCGCCGAGATTGCAGCGCTGACGGGGCTGACCATTGACGAGCTGAAGCGGTCGGCGGGCGACATGTCGGAGGCGGAAGTGAACCGCGCCCGCGCGCAGCTGAAGGCCGGCATGCTGATGGGCCTTGAAAGCCCCTCGTCCCGCGCCGAACGGCTGGCGCGGTTGCTGGCGATGTGGGGCCGGGTGCCCGAAGTGTCAGAGGCGGTGGAAAAGATCGACGCGGTCGATGTGGCGGCGGTGCGCGCCTATGCCGAAACGCTTGCCACCGCAGGCACGGCGCTGGCGCTTTACGGGCCTGTGGAGGGCGCGCCGGGGCTTGATGCGATCCGGGCGGGGTTGGCGGCCTGATGTTCTCGTTCCGCCGCAAGGTCCGGATCGAGACCGAGCGGATGACGCTGCGCCTGCCCCAGCACGCCGATTTCCGGGATTGGGCCGCCCTGCGCGCCGGATCCGAGGCGTTTCT
>JBBSBE010000122.1:0-11662 GCA_038251625.1 Rhodobacterales bacterium | reverse complement strand
GCCCCTGCCTTGGTCACCGTCGCGGGATCGGCGTCTTTCTGTGCCGGGTTCCCGACGATGGCCGCACGCTCCGCTTCTGGGGCGGTCGCGGGGGCAGGTTGGTCCTTTGCGTCGGCCGGCTTCGGCGTCTCAAACGGGCTGGAAGGTTCGGTCTGCGCTGCGGCTTCGGTCGATGCCGCTGGTTCGGCATCCTCCATCCGGGCGCGGCCCACAACATTCACCGGGTCCTGATCGCGCGACACGGCCTCGCCCTTGGGCAGGAACGCCGCAGCACCCTCTGCCGGGCCAAAGAACGGCTCGCCGCCGAACTTGCCCGCAGGCGGCAGACCCACCAGTGACACCGGGTTGAACCGGTGCTGGATCGCAAAAGCCTCGGCCTCTGCCATCGTTTCGCGGGCGATCACCGCAACCTGCACAGTGGCCCCCTGGCCCCAGACATCGAATGACAGGTCGTCCACCGCATAGGGCGTCAACCCGTCCAGCCCGGCCCTGACCCGGGCACGGCGGCTGGTGGCATCGGGCGCGGACGCCTCGATCTCGGTATAGAGGATCTGCGAATTGGGCAGGATCAGCTTGGTCGTGAAGCCCTGCGGCGACAGCCCCAGCGCCGATGCGCGCAGGTAGCCAAGCGCCTCGGCCAGATCGGCGGTGTCGAGCGGCACCTCGCCCACCAAAAGCCAGCCCCGCGCCGTACGGTGCAGCAGGGCGAGCGAGTCATCACGGAAGTCTAGGGCGAAATTCGGTTTCATTCGGGCGGTCTAGCACAGGTTCCGACAACGGGGGTAGGCAGGCTCCAGCCAAGGGGACTGTTACAGCAGGAATTTGCCGAAGGAAAGAAAAAGCCCGTTGATCGGGCCAAGGAATGGCTTGCGGGGCGCGTCAGAGCAAAGAATGGTCGCACCGAACCTGATGGAGGTCTTTTTATGCGCCTTGCTGCCCGCCTTGCCCCCGCCCTTTTCGCCCTTTCTCTGGCCGGGCCGCTTTTTGCCCAGACCCCGCCGCCCGCCACGATCAGCGTGACGGGCGAGGGCCGCGTCGAGGCCACGCCCGATGTGGCCACGATCTCGCTTGGTCTGACCAGCACCGCCGACACGGCGGCTGCCGCGATGGCCGAGAATGCGGCGGGCGTGCAGGCGGTGCTGGCGAACCTTGCCGCCGCGGGAATTGCCCCGCGCGATGTGCAGACCTCGGGTCTGTCGCTCAACCCGAACTGGACTGGGTACGGATCAAGCGGCGAGCAACGGATCACCGGATACACCGCGCAGAACATGGTCACGGTGCGGGTGCGCGCGCTTGACAGCTTGGGCGGCGTGCTCGATGCCGCCGTCAAGGATGGGGCTAACACGCTGAACGGCCTCGGGTTCGGGCTGGCCGAACCCGGACCCGCGCTCGACGAAGCACGCAAGCGTGCGGTAGCGGATGCTGCGCGCAAGGCCGCAATGATCGCGGAAGCGGCGGGCGTGAAGCTGGGCCGGATCCTGCAGATCAGCGAGGGCGGGATGGGCGGCAATGGCCCGCAGCCGATGTTCCGCGCTGACGCTGCATCCGTGCCCATCGCATCGGGCGAGGTGTCGTTCGACGCCACTGTCAGCGTGGTCTGGGCCATCGCCGAGTAAGCAAAGTGGCCGGGCGCGTTCTGCGCCCGGCCACACTGCATCATCAGGCGGTGGCGACCGCCAGCGCCTGATCCATATCCGCGATCAGATCGGCAACATCCTCGACCCCTATGGACACGCGCACCATATCTGGCGCGGCCCCCGCCTTGATCTGCTGTTCCGGGGTCAGCTGGCGGTGGGTGGTCGATGCGGAATGGATGATCAGCGACCGCGCGTCGCCCAGGTTCGCCACATGGCTGAAGAGGTTCAGCGCCCCGATCAGCTTGACGCACGCCTCGTACCCGCCCTTCACGCCGAAGGTGAAAAGCGCCCCCGCGCCCTTGGGGCAGACCGAGGGGATGCGGTGCGCATAGGGGGACGATGCCAGGCCCGCATACGTCACGGATGTCACGCGCGGGTCTTTCTCCAGCCATTCGGCCAGCGCCTCGGCGTTTGCCACGTGCTTTTCCATCCGCAACGACAGCGTCTCGATCCCCATCAGCGTGTAATGTGCGCCTTGTGGGTTCATCGTCATGCCAAGATCGCGCAAGCCGATGGCGATGCCATAGAAGGTGAAGGCAAGGCTTCCGAACGTCTCGTGGAACTTCAGCCCGTGATAGGCGGGCTCGGGTTCGGAAAGCGACGGGAACTTGCCCGAGGCCGACCAGTCGAAGGTGCCGCTGTCCACGATGGCGCCGCCTGTGACGGTGCCGTTGCCGGTCAGGTATTTGGTGGTCGAATGCACGACCAGCGTGGCGCCCATCTCGATCGGGCGGCAGAGGTAGGGGCTGGCGGATGTGTTGTCCACGATCAGGGGCAGGCCCACCTTGTTGGCCACCTTGGCGACGGCAGGCAGGTCGGTGATGTAGCCGCCGGGGTTGGCGATTGATTCGCAGAAGATGGCGCGGGTGTTGTCATCCACCGCCGCCTCCAGCGCCGCCAGATCGTCGAAATCGACGAACTTGGCAGACCAGCCGAACTTGCGGATCGTGTTGGTGAACTGCTGTACCGTGCCGCCGTAAAGGCGGGTGGAGGCCACGATGTTCAGCCCCGGCCCCATCAGCGGGAAAAGCGCCATGATCTGCGCCGCATGGCCGGACGAACAGCACACGGCACCGGCGCCGCCCTCCAGCGTCGCAATCCGCTCTTGCAGCGCGGCGATGGTGGGGTTGGTGAGACGGGAATAGATGTATCCCACTTCCTGCAGATTGAAGAGCGCGGCGGCGTGATCGGCATCGCGGAACACATAGGCCGTGGTCTGGTAGATCGGCACCTGCCGCGCGCCGGTGGCCGGGTCGGGCCGGGCGCCCGCGTGGATTTGCAACGTGTCAAAGCCGTAAGTCATGTCCCTGATCCTCCCTCGGGGTTTGGCGGCGAGGTTAGGCCAAAGCGGGGGGCGGGGGCAACGGGGGTGCTTGGCGCGGCCCGCGCGAGCGGGTAAGCGGGGCAAAACCCAGACGGAGCCACCGATGCCGCTGACCCGCCGCGCCTTTGTGATGACGCTTGCCGCACTGGCCGCCTGCGGCCGCCCGAAACCGCGCGAGGCCTCGCGCGGCGATCTCTACCCCGGCGAGACGCCGCGCATCCGGTCGCTCATCAACCAATATGCCGACCGCTACGACGTGCCGCGCAGCCTTGTGCACCGCATCGTGCAGCGCGAAAGCGGCTATCGGGCCGAGGCGCGCAACGGGCCTTATTTCGGTCTGATGCAGATCCTGCCGCAGACGGCGCGGACGATGGGGTTTCAGGGCGAGCCGCGCGATCTTCTGGACGCCGAGACGAACCTGCGCTTTGGGGTGAAATACCTGCGCGGCGCGTGGCTGGTGGCCGATGGCAGCCAGGATCGCGCTGTGATGTGGTATGCCAAGGGCTATTACTACGAGGCCAAGCGCCGGGGGTTGCTGAAGGAAACCGGGCTGCGCGCCTGACCGTCGGGCCTTTGTCCGGGCGGGCTTTCGGTGCCGCCGGAGGGGCAAGGTATTCGTCCCCCGCTCTCAGGCGCGGTCGTCCTTGGGGCTTCCCATGACCACGAAGGTCGTGATCGCGTTCACCTGCGGCAGGATCCCCAGCACCTCGGTATGAAAGTGTTTGTAGGCGGCAAGATCCGCCGCCTCGACCCGCAGCAGATATTCGACGGTGCCGGTGATGTTGTGCACCTCGCGCACCTCTGTCGCCGCCGCCACCGCCTGCTCGAACGCCACCTGCGCGGCCTTGGTATGGCGCGACAGCCCGACCGTCACATAGGCGGTGAACCCGATGCCCAGCTTTGCCGGATCCAGCACGGCGCGGTAGCCGGCGATGACACCGGCCCTCTCCAACTCCTGCACGCGGCGCAGGCAGGCCGAGGGCGACAGGCCCACGCGGGCGGCAAGGTCGAGGTTGGCCAGGCGGCCATCGCGCTGCAACTCGCGCAATATCCGGTGGTTGATGGCATCCATCTTCGTCATGGATTGCAGAAATGTCATGAAAGCACCGCAAATTGCAACCCAACGGCGCCCATTCTGGGGCAGGATTGCAGGCATGACACAGGAATTGCTGATCGCCCTTGTGGGCTTTGCCTTCGCCACCTCGGTCACCCCGGGGCCCAACAACATGATGCTTCTGGCCTCGGGCGTGAACTTCGGCCTGCGCCGGACAGTGCCCCACATGCTGGGGATCAGTATCGGCCATTCCTTCATGGTCTTTCTGGTCGGCATCGGGTTGGCCGGTCTTTTCGTGGCGTTCCCTGTCCTCAGCCTCGTGCTCAAGGTCCTGTCGGTCGCCTATATGTGCTGGCTCGCGTGGAAGATCGCGACAGCGGCGCCCAAGGGGCCGGGGCAGGCGACGGGCAAGCCGTTCACCTTTGGTCAGGCGGCGGCGTTTCAGTGGGTGAACCCCAAGGCCTGGGCTATGGCGCTGAGCGCCACCACGATCTACGCGCCTGACCGCAGCATCGCCGCGATGGCGCTTGTCGCGGCGGTCTTTGCGCTGGTGAACCTGCCCTCCGTCTCGGTCTGGGCGGCGCTGGGGCAGGGGTTGCGGCGCTGGCTTGCGGATGGCGCGCGGCTGCGCATCTTCAATATCACCATGGCGGTGCTTCTGGTGCTCTCGCTCTACCCGGTGCTGACGCACTAGCTGCCCGGTACTGACGCAACGGCTGCCCGGTGCCGGCCCACCGGGCTCACGCTTGCTTGATTGAGAATGAGTTGCAACTGGATTGACTTTGCGAGCCATTCGCATATGTTCCCGGCATCCCGTCCAATACCGGAGTGCCGATGCCCCTGCCGCCCCTCGACCGTCGCCGCTTTCTGGCCGCCCTCGCCGCCGGGGCGCTGGCGCCGCAGGTTCTAAGCGCCGATGGCCTGCCCCGCGTGGTGGTGACGACGGGCATGATCGGCGATGCGGCCCGCGTGATCCTCGGGGGCGGGGTGACGGCGCTGATGGGGCCGGGGCTGGATCCCCATTCCTACCGCCAGACCCGCAGCGATATCGCAAAGCTCGTGGGCGCCGATCTCGTGCTCTACCACGGCCTTTTTCTGGAAGCGCAGATGGAGGGGTTTCTTCTTGATCTGCAACGCAAAAAGCCCGTGGTTGCGGTGGCAGAGACGCTGCCGCGCGAGCGGCTGATCGGGCATGTCGAATACGCCGGGCGGTTCGATCCGCATGTGTGGATGGACCCCACGCTTTGGGTGACGGTCGTTGATGCGATCGCGGTGGCGCTGGCCGGGGGATCCCCCGATGACGGCATTGCCGCGCGGGCGGCGGATTACCGCGCGGGGGTGCTGGCGCTCGATGCCTATGCGCGTGAGGTGCTGGCCACGGTGCCCGATCACGCCCGGGTGCTGGTGACGGCACACGACGCCTTTTCCTACTTCGGGCGCGCCTACGGGTTCGAGGTGCAGGGCATCCAGGGCATTTCCACCGAAAGCGAGGCGGGCCTGTCGCGCATCGGCGATCTGGTCTCGATGCTGGTCGAGCGGGATATCGGCGCGGTTTTCGTGGAAAGTTCCGTCTCCGACCGCACCATCCGCGCGCTGGTCGAGGGTGCCGCCGCGCGGGGGCATGACGTGCGGATCGGCGGGGAACTCTACTCCGATGCGATGGGGCAGGATGGCACTTACGAGGGCACCTATCCCGGCATGATCGACCATAACGTAACCCTGATCGCCCGCGCCCTTGGCGGCACCGTCCCGCCGCGCGGCATGGCGGGCAAGCTGAGGGCAGAGGCATGACCGCGCCGCTCGCGGTTGACGCGCTGACGGTGGATTATGCGGGCGTGCCTGCGCTGACCGGGGCCACGGCGACCTTTCCCGCAGGCGCGATGACCGCCATCGTGGGGCCGAACGGCGCGGGAAAATCGACCCTTCTGAAGGCCGCGCTGGGATTGGTGCCCGCGCGGTCGGGCCGCGTCGCGTTCTTTGGCGGCGCGCTGCCCGGGGCGCGCGCCCGCGTCGCCTACATGCCGCAACGCGCCAGCGTGGATTGGGATTTTCCGGTGCGCGCCATCGATGTGGTGCTGATGGGCATGTACCGCAAGCTTGGCCTTTTCGGCCGCGTGACTGGCGCCGACCGGGCAGCGGCGCTTGAATGCCTGTCGCGCGTGGGCCTTGCCGATTTCGCCACGCGCCAGATCGGGGCCCTGTCGGGCGGGCAGCAGCAGCGCGTCTTTCTGGCCCGCGCGCTGGCGCAAGGGGCCGAGCTTTACCTTCTGGACGAACCCTTCGCGGGGGTCGATGCCGCGACCGAGGCGGCCATCATCACGGTTTTGCAAGATCTGCGCGACGAAGGCGCCGCAGTGGTGGCCGTGCATCATGATCTGGCCACGGTGCCGGGCTGGTTCGACCGTGTGCTGCTTCTGAACCGCGCGCCCGTGGCGGAAGGCCCGGTTGCCGAGGTCTTTACACCCGAAAACCTTGCCCGCGCCTATGGTGGCACGCTGCCGCCGATGGCTGCCCCTGCGGCCAGCCCGGTCGCCGCACGGTCGCTGCGCGCCGTCCCGGCCTGATCCGATGCTGTCCGCGCTTTTCCTGCAAGCGGGCTACAACGCCACGCTGGTCACACTGGGCGCCGCGATGCTGGGGGCTGCGGCAGGGGCGACGGGGTCGTTTCTATTCCTGCGCAAACGGTCGCTCACGCCTGATGCGATGGCCCATGCCACGCTGCCAGGCGTCGGGATCGCGTTTCTCGTGATGGTGGCGATGGGCGGCGACGGGCGGTTTCTGCCCGGCCTTTTGCTTGGCGCCGCCCTCACCGCCGGGGCGGGGCTTTGGGTGCTGGCGCGGCTGTCGGCCACCACGCGGCTGCCGGGCGATGCGGCCATCGGGGCGGTGCTGTCGGTGGCCTACGGGCTTGGCATCGTGATCCTGACGGTGATCCAGACCAGCGGCGCGGGCCGCGCGGCGGGGCTTGAGACGTTTCTCCTCGGCTCCACCGCCGGGATGCTGTGGTCCGACGCGGTGCTGATCGGGGGCGGTGGGCTGGTCGTCGTGGCCGTGCTCTTCGCGCTGCGCCGGGGCCTTCTGATGGTGGCCTTCGATGCGCGCCATGCCGAGGTGCTGGGCCTGTCGCCCGCCCGGATGGATGCCGCCTTGATGGCGCTGACGCTGGGCGTGGTGCTGATCGGCATCCGCGTCGTGGGTGCGATCCTGATCGTGGCGCTTTTGATCACCCCCGCCGCCACTGCCCGGATGTGGACGGATCGCGCAGGCCCAATGGCGCTGATTGCGGGCGCGGTGGGGGCGGCGGCGGGCTATGGCGGTGCTGCGCTGTCGGCGGCGGTGCCGGGGTTGCCCACCGGCGCCGTGATCGTGGCACTGGCCTCCGCCACCTTCGCGCTGTCGGCACTCTTTGCCCCGCGCCGGGGTGTTCTTGCCCGGGCGATGGCAGGGCGGCGGCTGGCATGAGCGATTTTCTGATCCTCTCGTTCGTTCCCCTGCTGGTTGCGGTCTTTGCCGCGATGGCCTGCGCCTTGCCCGGCACATTGCTGGTGCTGCGGGGCCAGGCGCTGGTGGGCGACATGGTCAGCCATGCCGTCCTGCCCGGCCTCGTAGCGGGGTTTCTGCTGACCGGCGGTGCGTCGGGCCTTGCGATGAGCCTTGGCGCCGGCGCCTCTGCCGTGCTGGCGGTGGGTCTGTCCGAGGCGATCCGCCGTCTGGCCCGGATCGAGCCCGGCGCCGCGATGGGCATCACCTTCACCACGTTCTTTGCGGGCGGTGTGCTGCTATTGGAAATGACCGGTGCGCGGGGGGTGCATCTGGACGTGGAGCATGCGCTTTACGGCAATCTGGAAAGCCTGATCTGGCTGGATGCCACGGGCCCGGCCTCGCTGATCGACCCCACCGCTCTGGCGGGCCTGCCACCTGAACTGCCGCGTATGGCGATCACCTTCGCGGGCGTGGGTTTGGGGCTTTGGGTGCTGTGGCGGCCGCTTGTCCTTGCGTCCTTCGACGGTGGCTTTGCGGGGGGGATCGGCCTGCCCGTGGGCCTTCTGTCGCTGGCTCTGGTGGTGGCGACGGCAATGGCGGCGGTCGCGGCCTTTGCCGCCGTGGGGTCGATCCTGACGGTCGCGATGCTGATCTGCCCGCCTGCCACCGCGCGGCTGCTGACCAACCGGCTGGCCACGCAGGTGGCGCTGGCGCTGGCCATCGCGGCGGGGGCGGCGGCCACGGGTTTCTGGCTGGCGCTCGCGCTGCCGCAGGCGGCGGGCCTGCCCGGCGCGGTCAGTGCGGCGGGCATGATCGCGGTGGTTGCGGGCCTCTGCCTTGGCGCGGCGGCACTTTGGGGGCCGCAACGGCGGCGCGCGGGCGTCTGACCCCTTTGTGCTTTGCGCCGCTCCGCCCTATAAGGCGCGGGCAGAGAAGGAGCCCCCGATGCGCAAGGCCACCATCACCCGCAAAACCGCCGAGACCGAGATTTCCGTCGAGGTTGCGCTCGACGGCACGGGCGTCGCCCGGATGGCCACGGGCGTGGGCTTCTTCGACCACATGCTGGATCAACTCGCCCGCCACAGCCTGATCGACATGACCGTGACCGCCAAGGGCGATCTGCACATCGACGATCACCACACGGTCGAGGATTGCGGAATCGCGCTTGGTCAGGCGCTGGCGCGCGCGCTGGGTGACAAGCGCGGCATCCGCCGCTATGGCCATTTCCGCCTTGCGATGGACGATGCGCAGGTGTCCTGCGCGCTCGATCTGTCCGCACGGCCCTACCTTGTGTGGAACGTGGCCTTTCCGACGCCGAAGATCGGCACCTTCGATACCGAACTGGTGCGGGAATTCTTTCAGGCGCTTGCCACCCACGGCGGGATCACCCTGCATCTTGATGCAGTCCACGGGTTCAACAGCCACCACATCGCGGAAGCCGCCTTCAAGGCAGTGGCGAAATCCCTGCGCATGGCGGTCGAGCCCGATCCCAGGGCCGAAGGCGCCATTCCCTCGACCAAGGGTGCCTTGTGAGCCTGACGGTTCTGATCGACTACGAAAGCGGCAACCTGCATTCCGCTGAAAAGGCGTTTCAGCGGATGGCCGACGGGGGCCGTGTCGTGGTGACCTCCGATCCCGATATGGTGGCGCGGGCGGACCGGATCGTGCTGCCGGGCGACGGGGCCTTCCCCGCCTGCCGCCGGGCGCTTGGCGCGTTGGGGGGGCTGGCCGAGGCGATGGTCGAGGCGGTGGACGGGCGCGGCGTGCCTTTCCTCGGCATCTGTGTCGGCATGCAGATGATGGCGGATGTGGGCCGGGAATACGAGAATATCCAAGGCCTTGGCTGGATCGGTGGCGCGGTGGAACGGATCGGGGGCACGGGTCTCAAGGTGCCGCACATGGGCTGGAACGACCTTGTCATCGACCATCCGCATCCGGTGCTGGACGGCATCGTGACGGGGGATCATGCCTATTTCGTGCATTCCTACCACCTTGCCGTCACCCGACCCGAGGAACGGCTGGCGCATGTGGATTACGGCCAGCCCGTCACCGCCATCGTGGGCCGCGACAACCGGATCGGCACCCAGTTCCACCCCGAAAAAAGCCAGGCCGTGGGCCTGCGCCTCATCGCCAATTTCCTGGCCTGGCGGCCCTGATGGACCTGCCCGCGATCCTTGCCGAGATCGGGGCCGAGATGGCGGCAGCCACGGATCGTGGCAAGGTCGCGACCTACATCCCCGAGCTTGCCGGGGTGGACCCCGGCCAGTTCGGCATCGCCGTGGCCCTGCCCGATGGGCAGGTGCTGACGGCGGGGGATGCGGGCGTGCCGTTCTCGATCCAGTCGGTATCCAAGGTCTTTACCCTCGCCATCGCCCTTGGCCGCCTTGGTGACGGACTTTGGAAGCGCGTGGGGCGAGAGCCTTCGGGAAACGCCTTCAACTCGATCACGCAGCTCGAATACGAACGCGGGATCCCCCGCAACCCCTTCATCAACGCTGGCGCCATCGTGGTGACGGATGCGGTACTGGCGGGCCGCGCCCCGCGCGCAATGCTGGGCGAGATCCTGCATTTCATCCGCATCTCGGCGGGCGACAACGGCATCCACATCAACGACGCCGTGGCCCGGTCAGAGGCCGAGACGGGGCACCGCAACCGGGCGCTGGCGCATTACCTTGCCGCCAACGGCAATCTGCAAAACCCCGTGGAAATGGCTCTTGGCGTCTATTTCCACCAATGCGCGGTCGAGATGACTTGTGTGCAACTGGCGCTGGCCGGGCGGTTCCTGATGGGCGGCGGGCGGCTTGTCGCGCCCGACAAGGTGCGCCGGATCAACGCGCTGATGATGACCTGCGGGCATTACGATGCCTCGGGCGATTTCGCCTATCGCGTGGGCCTGCCGGGAAAATCGGGGGTCGGGGGCGGCATCCTTGCCGTGGCACCGGGCCGCGCCTCGATCGCCGTCTGGTCGCCGGGGCTGAACGCGCAAGGCAATTCGATGCTGGGCGCCATCGCGATGGAGCGGCTGGCGCGGGCTACGGGCTGGTCGGTCTACGGCTGAGAAAAAGCCGCCCGTCGACCGCCGCAAGCCCGGCAAGGATCAGTGCAAGCCCCAAGATGTGGCGCAGCGCCAGCGTTTCGCCCAGAAAAAGCAGCCCCAGTGCAATGGCCGACGGCGGGATCAGGAATGTCACCAGCGACAGGTTCACGGCCCCTGCCGAGGCGAGCAGACGAAAGAACAGGAGATAGGCGACCGCTGTCGAAAACACCGCCAGCGCCGCCATCGCCGCAACCACACGCACCCCCGGAACCGACAGCGAAAGCGGTTGATCCCGCCACAGCATCAGCGGCAGAAGGATCAGCGCGGACGACGCGAGCATCCCGAACGCCGTCGCCAATGGTGCAAGCCCCATGCCCCGGAACCGCCGCCCCCAGACCCCGGCACAGCCATAGGACAGCGCCGCAAGCAGGCAGAGCGCCTGCGCGCCGGCATGGGCGGCACCCTCGGTCAGCGCGGACCCGCCGATCATCGTGGCAACCCCGGCAAGGCCAAGCGCGATCCCCAGCATCTTGCCGGGCGTCAACCGCTCGTCCGCCGTCGCCATGGCCGCGATCACAAGCGTGAAAAGCGGCGTCGTGGCATTCAGGATCGCGGCCAGCCCCGATGCAATCTCGCCCTGCGCCAGCACGAATGACGTGAACGGGATCGCATTGTTCAAAAGCCCCATCACCGCAAGCGCAGGCCATGCGCGACGCGCCGGAAAAGGCGTGCCCGTCGCCACCAGAACCGCCGCCAGCACCGCCGCTGCAAGCGCCACGCGCAGCCACACGATGGTCAGCGCAGGTAGCGCCGTCACGACCACGCCCACGAAAAAGAAGGACCCGCCCCAAAGAAGCGAAAGCAGGACCAAAAGCACCCAATCGGCGCGGGACATGGAAGGTTGGGGCATGGCAGGCCTATGTCTGCGTGTCAGGACCGGGCAAACGGGATCAGTCAGGCGACTCCCTCCCCCTTTTGGGGAATGGCCGGGGACGGGGGGTTACTGAAAGCCCCCCATCCACGCCCCCTTTCCACAAAAGGGAAGGGGAGGCGCCCATCCAACCGGCGTCACGCCCCTTGACCGATGCTTTAACCCCTTGTCCGGCGCGCCCGCGACCCGGAACCTG
>JBBSBE010000121.1:0-11686 GCA_038251625.1 Rhodobacterales bacterium | reverse complement strand
AGCGACAGCCTGAACGAGATGGCCGCCGCTTCCCCCGACAGCCCCAGCCGGGCCACAGGCTCGGCGTAGAGGGTGGCAAAGGGCACTTCCAGTTCGGCTTGCGACATTGCGGCCCAGACGCGCGGCAATTGTGCCGCCACCGCGTCGGCCTCTCCCGACGACACTGCCGCATCGAACCGCTGGAATGCCTCCACCCGGTCCCACACCCCGCCAGAGGCTGCGGGTGAACGGGCGGTATAGATGCCCAAAAGTGCATTGGGCGGCATCACGCTGGCCCGCGCCAGCCGCTCTGCCGCCTCGATCTGCGCCTTCCAACCGGCGGTGTCGCGCAGTTCGGCATGCGAGAATGCGAGCGGCAGCCCCTGTGTGGGCAACCCTTCGCCAATCGCCTCTAGCATCCGCCAGACCAGCGGGGTGACGGGGGTAGGCGGCTCGAGCGGTGGCTCACCCTCGTAAAGATCAGGATCCAGAAAGCGCGACAGAAGGGCATCTTCGGCGGGCGTGACGTAATTCAGCGCCTGGGCCGTGCGCAGGCTCAGCGCCGCCGCAGACCAGTCGCCCGACCGGGCAAGGCAAAAGATGCGGGCCGGGAAGGTGGGGGCGAGGTCGGGCTTCTGGCCAAGTTCGGCGCAGGCGGTATCTTCCGTGCCGGTCAGCATCGCCACATCGAAGCGACGCCGAAAAAGGGCCGCAGACCCGCCGCCTGCAGCCTCGATCAGTGCCTCGGCTTCATCGAGCGCGCCCATGTCCAGAAGCTTGTCGATCCGGGCCAGCAAAAGCGCGCCCTTCCCGCCGCTGTCGGCCGGGGCATCCACCTGCGCCAGAAGCAAACGCAGCAAAAGACCCTTCAATGCTGGCAGGGCATCCGTCCGCTCACCCGAGACCAACGCCACAATCTCATCCGTGCGACCCAGCCCCCAGAGGTTCGCGGGCAGGCCAGACACACGCGGGGCCAAAACGCCTGCCGCATCCGGCGACGATTTGCCCAGCACAGAGACCGTCACATCCGACGGCAACGCGCCTTCCACGGCCGCAGGCTCGTTCGGCCGCTGGGCCGCAGCAGGGGTGGTGACGGATTTCGACAGCCAGTCGATCGCGGAAAGCGGCTCTTCCGCCACTGCGGGGCCACCGGCAAGCGCCAGCAAAAAAAGCGCGGTGCGCAGTTGCCTATTGCCCATCAAGCACCACCGGCTTGGTCACCTGCGTCTGGTCCGGCGCCAGGTTGCCGAGGTAGGCATAGCCGACAAGGCCCAGAAAACCCAGCAGCCCCAGCACCAAAAGCCCCTTGAAGATCCGTCCCATGCTGCCCGCTGTCCTTCTTTTCGCGCCGTGCCTTCGGCGATTGCGCGCCGCAGGTTGCCACAGGCCCCGGCACGATGGAGCCGATTATATATGGCATTCCGGGTGAGTTCACGCCATTCAGGCAAGAAAGTGCCGAAAGGTCCAAAAGGGGGAAAGGTGACAGGGCGTCTGCGCAAGACGGTGGTGCTTGTGGGCATGATGGGGGCGGGCAAGACCGCGATCGGAACGCAGCTTGCCCGGATCCTTGCCGTGCCCTTTCGCGATTCGGATGACGAGATCGTGCGCGCCTCGAACCAGAGCATCGCCGAGATCTTCTCGCGCGATGGCGAGCCGTTCTTTCGGCGCAAGGAAACCCAGGTGATCGCACGGCTTCTGGAGGCGGGGCCCTGCGTGCTGTCGACCGGGGGGGGCGCGTTTTTGCAAGAGGGGAACCGCGATCTGATCCACGCCGAGGGGCTTTCGGTGTGGCTGCGTGCCGATCTTGATCTCTTGTGGCAGCGGGTCCGGCACAAGACGACGCGCCCGCTTTTGCGCACCGCGAACCCACGCGAAACGCTGCGAGACCTTTATGCCGCGCGGACGCCGGTTTATGCGCTGGCCAATCTTGTGGTCGATGCCGAACCTGCCCTGACCGTCGAGGGCATGGCGCGCAAGGTCCTTGCCGCGCTGGCCGTGCGGCCGGATGTTCTGGAAGGATGACTGATGGATGAAGTGAAGGTGTCGCTTGGCGCGCGCAGCTACGCGGTGCGCATCGGGCCGGGGCTGATCGACCGCGCGGGAACCGAGATCGCGCCGCTGCTGGCGCGCCCGCGCGTGACGATTGTGACCGATGAGACGGTGGCGGGCCTGCATCTGCCGCGGCTGGAGACAGCCCTCGATGGCGCAGGGGTCGCGCATCAGGCGCTGGTACTGCCGCCCGGCGAGGCGACAAAGGGCTGGGCGCAACTGACGCGCACGGTAGAGTGGCTGCTCGAGGCACGGGTCGAGCGGCGCGATGTGGTGATTGCCTTCGGTGGTGGGGTGATCGGCGATCTGGCAGGCTTTGCTGCCGCCATCTTGCGGCGCGGGGTGCGTTTCGTGCAGGTGCCGACCACGCTTCTGGCGCAGGTGGACAGTTCTGTCGGCGGCAAGACCGGGATCAATACGCCGCAAGGCAAGAACCTTGTCGGCGCCTTTCACCAGCCAAGCCTCGTTCTGGCCGATACATCGCTTCTCGATACACTCAGCCACCGCGCGTTTCTGTCCGGCTATGGAGAGGTGGTGAAATACGGCCTTCTTGGTGACGCTGCCTTCTTCGACTGGCTGGAGGGAGCGGGGGCTTCGCTTGCGGCGGGTGATCCCGCTTCGCGGGCGCGGGCGGTGCGCCGGTCGGTCGAGATGAAGGCGGCAATCGTCGCGCGGGATGAGACGGAAGAGGGCGAGCGCGCGCTTTTGAACCTTGGGCACACGTTTTGCCATGCGCTGGAAAAGGCCACCGGCTATTCGGACCGGCTGCTTCACGGCGAAGGCGTGGCGATCGGCTGCGCGCTGGCGTTCGAGTTGAGCCAGCGTCTGGGGCTGTGCGCGCAGGAAGCGCCAAGCCGCGTGCGTGCGCATCTGGTGGCCATGGGGATGAAAGTGGACCCCACCGACATTCCCGGCGACCTGCCACCGCCCGAGCGGCTTCTCGATCTGATGGCGCAGGACAAGAAGGTGGTGGACGGCCAGCTGCGCTTCATCCTGGCGCGGGGCATCGGCGACGCTTTCGTCGCCGCAGATGTGCCCGGAGACGCAGTTCTGCAGCTTCTGAAAGACAAATCGAGCGTTTGAGAACAAGACATTGCGGATGAATATTCATATCTTGCATGAACGTCCTGCAAAATAGCGTGAATACACGGTCGACGATAACCCGTAGTTGCCAGATGTCACGCGTCTGCGCTAGAATTTCTCCATGCATCGGACGCGAAGCACCCGGCCAATTTGTGGCCGGTCGATAACTTGAATTTGGACACAGCATTTCGGAGGTCAGGATGGCCAAGGATGACGCGGCGCTGAAGGATCAGGCGAGCGAGATCGACAGCATTTTCAAGGACGGCAAGAAAAAGCCGATGAACTTTGCGCTGATGAAAGCCAAGGAAGGCGTAGTGCTGAAGGCGCATCCGTTGAAAAGCCCCGATGTGATGTTCCGCGACGCAAAAGGGGCGGGGGGAATGCCCGCCTTTTCCTGCACCGGTGTGCTCAACGTGATGGGCAAGGTGATGGAACTGTCGGTCATCAACGAAGATGTGCCGCGCACCCTGCCGAAGCTTGCCAAGAAGCATTTCTCGGCCATGGGCATCAAGTGCAAGGTCGTGATCGTTCTGCCGGGTGGTGAACGTCTGGCAGATGAGGATGACGAAGACGGCGACGATACCGACGAGGTGGAAACCGAAGAGGTGGCCCCCGGAATCGAAGCGCCGGTTGAAGAGCCGGACGACGGTCTGGCGGAAGCGTTGAAGGAACGGATCAAGGCGCTGGTGCCGCAGCTGCGTACGGCGCTGACCGACGGCGTTGCGGGGGTGGAAAAGCTGGCCAAGGCGCTGCAGGCAGCAAGCGCCGAGATCGCCAACAATGCGCTGGAAAGGGCTGGCAAGCTTGTGGATGCGGTCGAGGCCGGGCTGCAGCAGGCCGCATCGGCAGCGCCCACCGTTGATACGGATCAGTTGAAACAGCAGTTGCTGGGTGAATTCAATGATCTGTCCGGCAATGTTCAGAAATTACGCGAGGCAGCGGCCTCGCAAGTGCAGGGCAAGTTGAGCCAGATCTCGGCGATGTTCGAGGCCGAGGTGGAACGGGATCTGAAAAAGGCAGGCAGCGTTCTGTCGCTGATGAAGAATTTCGTGCAGGCCGAATTGGGCAAGCTTGCGCCGGCTGCGGCTGATCGCGACCCCGGTGGTGCGGGTGCTTCGACCGCAACACCGCCCCCTGCAACCCCGGCCCCAGCGCCAGCCGCCCCCTCACCAGCAGCACCTGTGGCAACCGGCGACGCTCCCCCAGCGGCAGAGGCCGAAAAATCCTTCCTCCAACGGATCGCAGACGCGGTCTTGGAGGGCGCCGCGAAGGTGGTCGAGGTGGTCAAGGATAACGCCCGCCTTCTGGCCATGGCGGGCGATTACCCCGAGGCGGCGCTGGCGGCCAAGGCCGCGATGGATGGTTTCAACACCACGCTTGGCGGCGATCTCGAGATCACGCCCGAGGTGCTTGCCAATGCCGCCGCAGATACAGGGGCCGCCAAGACCCTTGTCGATGCTGCCGAGACCGAGCTTGCGGCAGCCTCGGCACTGCCTGCGGGGCCTGCGGCGACGGCTGCGGTGAAAGCCGCCGAAGAAAAGCTGGCCGCCGCCGAGGCTGCACAGACCAAGGCCGAAGCGTTCGAGAAGGCCGCCAAGGGGAAGGGCCTTCTGGAAACGGCGATCACGACAGGCCCGATGTCGCCGGGGGCAACGCGCAAGATGTCGCCCGAGGCGGCGCTGGAACTGGTGAAGGGCGCGGGCCGCGACCCCGACCTTACAGCGGTTGCGATGGAAGCTGCAGGCACGGCCGTACATCCCGACGCGGCAGCGATGAGCCTTGGCCGTGTCATTGACCTCAAGGACGCCGGATTCGAGGCCAACGGCACCAGCTTCAATCCCGAATACGCAGCCGAATATGGCGCCAGTATCCTCAAGATGGGCGGCCACGCGGGCCCCGATTACTTCGCCCGGATGGACGATTACATGGCCTCGGGCCGCCAGTTCCTGAACGACCCGACAGGCGAGGGCGGGGCAGCCACCTTTGGCGAGCTTGAACAGAAGCGCAGCCTTTCTGTGGGGCAGGCGATGATCGGCCCGGGCGGCGCATTGGCCCTGGATACGCAAGGAGCAAAGGACGCGCTTGGCGACGCCCTTTTCAACCCCGATACCCTGTCCAACGCACGCCCCGCGCTGACGGCGCATATGCTGGAAACCGTTGCTTTCCTGAAGGATCCGGCGAATGCCGCCGGTGCCAGTGGCATCCTGCAAGGCATGCCCGAACCGCCGACCGATCCAAACGCGATCAGCCTGCTGCAGCGCGCGAATGGCCTTGGCCCCACCGATCCGGTGACCAAGGGGCACGCGCAGGGGGCGGTGATGGCTTCGATGTTGAAGTCGCTGGATCAGGGGCCGGTCGGATCGTGCTTCTCGACCGCGCCGACGCGGCGGATGCGGGAATCCGATCCACTGGCCGCAATGGGCGCATACGCCAGCATCGCGGGCACGGGCAAGTACAAGCCGCCCTTCGGCCCGGAGGTTCCGGTGGTCACGAACACGCCACCAGGCGATGACCCGGTCATGCGGAGCTGGGAATATTCGCTGGCCACCTCGACCGCGCAGCGCGGCGCAAGCAACCAGCGCAATCAGCTTGCCGCCGCTGCCGACGGTGGCATGACGGGGCTGACCGACGCGATGAAGGCCAAGGCGATGGAGGGTACGGGGGGCCTGTCACCGGCAGACCTGGCTGCAAAGCAATTGGCCGAGGATACCAAGGCGGCGTTGCAACTGTCGAAGCTCAAGAACGATGTCGGCGCGGCCTTCACCTTCATCTACGATCCGATGTCGGTCACCGGCGTGGGTTCTGACGGCTCGTCCGACCGGGGGCGCTACATCCTGCAACGGATCAGCCCGCAGAAGGATATTCGCAACCAGGCCGATTTTCTGGCACAGACGACCGAAGTGGCACTGGCCTCTCTGGCCATTGACCCTGCGGCGCTCGAGGCAACGCTGGTCAAGGACCACATAGCCTCACCCGCCTTCATCACGGCTGTCACGCAGATCTGGGGCCCGCCTCCGAAAAAAGCCTATCTGCCGTGGGAGATGGCTGGCGGTGGCCAGACGACCGAGGCTACGCAAGCCCTGCACGGCGACACGCTGACCGAAAACCAGATGACGGGCGAGTTGAAAGATCCGGCACCGCCTGCGCCGCGTGTGCCCGAAGGGCAACGCGCCACGGAAGTGCTGAACGGTTTCATGGCTGGAATGGCGGGAAAGGCCGACGCGATGGTGACTGTCCGCACCGTCGGCATGCACGGGTTCAACGCGCTGCCGAACGATCCTTCGCTCGACACGCTGAAAGGTGCCACGCCAGAGGCCCGTCAGGCGGCGTTGGAGGCGAACATGCTGAAGCCTGGCGAGGGGATGCGCGATACCGACATCCCCAAGGAAAAGGCGCTGGAGCTTTACACCGCACAGCTTCAACCTATGATCGACGATGAGGCTGATGCGGCGGTACAGGCCCTGTTGCAAGCCGGTTTTGACGCCAACAAGCCAACCGCGGCCATGAAGCCCGCCGCACTGGATGCCGCAATCAAGGCCGCCACAACGGCGGCGCGCACGGCGGGGGCGACATCGGCGGCGGATACCTGGAAGGCGGATGAGGAGGCCAAGGGTGAAACCATCACCGACGCCGACTATCAGGCGCGGCTTGCCAAGGAACAGCAGGAACGGCTGGATGCGCTGGAACAAGAGGCAAGCTCTGCCATGATGAACGCGGTTTTCCGTGGCAAGGGTGCGCCCGAATTCGTGGTGGCGGATACCAACTGGGGCAGCGGGGCGGATCATACGTTCTTCGTCTTCGCCCCCGATCCGGCGACCGGGCTTCCGGCGCTCTGGATGAAAA
The DNA here is from genome assembly GCA_038251625.1 of Rhodobacterales bacterium. GTDB lineage: Bacteria > Pseudomonadota > Alphaproteobacteria > Rhodobacterales > Rhodobacteraceae > JBBQXK01. The sequence continues at coordinate 4,732 of JBBSBE010000121.1, read as the reverse complement.
CGGTGCCGGATGGATCGCTCCGCAAGGCAAGCCGCGACTGGATCACGGCCGAATGGGCCGCGATCGACTGACGCCACAGAAGCAGGGAAAGGACTGAACCATGACCGATGCAATTCCGCAGGTGGCGCTAGGGATCGACGAGGGCGCGAAATCGGTGGTCATCATCGAAGGGGCGACGCAGGTGTCGAGCCTTGGGGCCTTGCTGACCGAGGCGCCCGGCCTTCTGCACCCCGATGGCGCGCTGACGCTGGCGCGCGTGATCAATCACCTTGCTGTTCGCAACGATTGGCATGTGATCGAGGATCCGGCGGCCTATGAGGCCGGTTATCGCGCGCAATTGGGACGGGAAGACCCGGACGCACCCTGGCAGGAAGGCGTTCTTCGTCTGCGTGATCACGGAGTGCCGGATTTCAAAGGCATAGCGGCCCCCAAGATGACGGGCACGCGACTGACGTTCTTTGCTGCTGATGCGGCGGTCGGGCTGCCGTACCGGATCGAGGTGGACCTGTCCGATCCCGCCCGAGCCGTTGACCCCGCACTTTACCGCGCCGTCAGCCTGATACCGCTGCCGCCGTCTACCGCACGCCCCCCGAAGAACCCAATGTTCGTCGGCGCCACAGGCACGCCGAAACCGCTGCGCACCGAGAGCAGGCTGGCAGAGCCGAAGGCGGATGTCGGCAAAAACTAGCTGCAGCAGGTGGAACGCGCGGATGGGGCAGGGCGGAAGCCCGGCCCTTTGGCGCAGCGCTCTGCAAACAGGGTGGATGGCTGGGGCGCCAGGATTCGAACCTGGGTATGTCGGTACCAAAAACCGATGCCTTACCGCTTGGCGACGCCCCAACTGCGGGGGTGTTTAGCGAAGCGGGCGCAGGCCCGCAAGAGGGGTTTCGGCAGCCCGCACCACTTGTGGCGATCGGGACGGCAGGCTAGGGGCAACGCCATGCAAGTGGATGTGGCGATCCTAGGTGGCGGGGCTGCGGGCCTGTTCTGTGCGGGCGAGGCGGCACGGCGCGGGCGGCGCGTGCTGGTGATCGAACATGGCGCCGCACCGGGCGAGAAAATCCGCATCTCGGGTGGGGGGCGGTGCAATTTCACCAACCTCAACACCACATATGCGCAGTTCCTGGGCCGCAATCCGCGATTCGCCATTTCAGCGCTCAGCCGCTTTACCCCTCAGGATTTTCTGGCGCGGATCGAGGCGGCAGGGATCGCCTGGCACGAAAAGACGTTGGGGCAGCTTTTTTGCGACGGCCCGGCCACGCAGGTCGTGGCGATGCTGCGCAAGGGAATGGAGGCCGGGGGTGCTGCGCTGTGGCTGAACACGACGTTTGGCGACGTTACGAAGGAAAATGAGGCGTTTAGGATCGAAACTTCACGCGGCGCTGTAGTGGCAGCGCGGGTGGTTGTGGCGACGGGTGGCAAATCCATTCCGAAAATGGGTGCTACGGCGGCGGGTTACCGGCTTGCCGAATCCTTTGGTTTGCCGGTCACGGACACGCGGCCCGCGCTGGTGCCGCTGACATTTGCCGAGCAAGAGCTGGAATGGTTGCGCCCGTTGGCGGGTGTCGCCGTGCAGGGTTGCATGAGCGTCGGTGCGCAAGCCTTTGATGAGGCGGTTCTCTTTACCCATCGGGGTTTGTCTGGCCCGGCGGTTCTGCAAATATCAAGCTACTGGCGTGAGGGCCAGACGGTCCGCGCGGACCTTGCGCCCGGCGCTGACATCGCGGGAAAGCTGCGCGCGCTCCGGGCAAAAGGCGGGCGAATGGCGCTGCGGTCCGCGCTGTCAGAGGCACTTCCAGAGCGGTTGGCACGGCATATCGAGACAGTCAGCTGCCTTGAGGGACCGGTCGGCGCACAATCGAACGCAGCGCTCGACCGGCTTGGCGCCTTCGTGCACGATCTTGAGCTGCGGCCCGTTGGCACCGAAGGATATCGCACCGCGGAAGTGACGCTGGGCGGTGTGGATACATCGGCACTTGATCCACGCACGATGGAGGCCAAGTCCTTGCCGGGGCTCTATTTCATCGGAGAGGTTGTTGACGTGACAGGGTGGCTGGGGGGGTACAACTTTCAGTGGGCCTGGGCATCGGCCTACGCGACGGCTCAGGCTGTATGAAGTACGCATAATCAGTATTATGTAAATCAAATAGGGATCGACAATTCCCACATTTGTCTGTTCTTGCTCGACTCCCCCGGGATCGGATGCTTATGAAGGCGTTGGGATGAGTTCAGAAGGCGTGCTGGCCAATTGCGGCCAAACGTCCATGGTGCGCGCTTGATCGACGTGACCGACCTTGTCGGGCGGATTGCAACCACGGAAAGCATTTCCGGGGTCTGGCAGCTTGCGGCGGACTACTATCGCCCGCTGGGCTTTCAGCGTCTGAATTATGGGCTGACGCGGTTTCGTCATGATATGTCGATCGGTGATCCTGATGATGCGCTGTTTTTGACGACGCTGACGGATGAATACGCGAACCTCTACTTTCGAAGCGGATTTTACGAGCGCACGCCGATCTATCGCTGGGCGCTGCTGAACACCGGTTGCACGACGTGGCGGTGGGTTCACGATGCCTTTGCCGAGGGCCGCCTGCCCCCCGATGAAGCGGAAGCGCTGCGGGTCAACGCGCGCTACGGTATCTTTGCGGGTATTGCGATAAGTTTTCCTGAAACCCGCGTGCGGACAAAGGGCGCAATGGGCCTGGCTGCCGATCCGGGGCTGGACCATGACGACGTCGATGCGATCCTTGCGCGGGAAGGTCCGGGCATGCTGGCCGTGGCGCATGTGACCCATCTCAAGATCGCCACCCTGCCCGCGAAATATGCCCGCCGCGGTCTGACGGCACGCCAGCGCGAGGTGCTGGAATGGGTTGCCGATGGCAAGACGACGCAAGATATCTCGGTCCTTCTGGGGATTTCGGTGGGGATGGTGGAAAAACACCTGCGCCTGTTGCGGGAGGCGCTGAACGTCGAGACGACGGCGCACGCAGTTGCCAAGGCCGCTATCCTGAACCTGATTTTTTCGCGCGACGAGCATGGAGGGTAAGGATTCCCTTAGGTAAGGATTCCCTCACTAGCGGGATCAGGGCGAAAGCCGCATTCTTCCTCTTGTCCGCGAGTGGTGGCTTGGCCAGGGGACATCGGCGCGGGGGTCAGGCTCGGCTTTTTCGAGCGACCCCCGGGCTATCAACCACCGGTCCGGCGTCGATTGGACGTGCATGGGTCGCTTTTGTGTTCGACGCGCCCGAACTCATCCCAGACGATGGGCGCAAAGCAAAAGGGGCAGCCTCGCGGCTGCCCCTTTTGTATTTCAATATCAGCGCGTTATTTCGGTGCGCCCATCTTGGCGACTTCGGCGGCGAAGTCTTCCTTTTCCTTTTCGATGCCCTCGCCAACACCCATCCGGACAAAACCCAGCACCTCGACGCCCGCGTCCTTGGCTGCCTGACCAACAGTGATGCTGTCGTTCATAACGAACGCCTGATTGAGAAGCGTGACTTCGGAAAGGAACTTCTTCATCCGGCCCGGGATGATGTTGTTGTGGATCACGGCATCCGGCTTCGGCTTGGGCGAGGCTGCATTTTCCTCCATCGCCTTTTGCGTCTGCACCGCAAGCTCGCGCTCGACCAACTCGGGGTCAAGATCAGCCTCTGACAGCGCAAGCGGGTTCGTCGCCGCGACGTGCATCGCGATCTGCTTGGCGATGCCGTTGTCATGCCCTTTTACCGCAACCAGAACGCCGATGCGCCCCATGCCCTCGGCGGCGGCGTTGTGAACATAAGCCGCGACGTGATCGCCCGAAACCTTGGCCATGCGGCGCAGGGTCATGTTCTCGCCGATGGTGGCGATGGCGGAGTTCACGAGGATCTCGACCGACTCGCCGCCGACGTGCGCGGCCTTGAGGTGATCGATGTCGGTGGCGTGGAGCCCCGCGTTGGTGACGGCCGCCACCAGCGCCTGAAAGTCACCGTTCTTGGCCACAAAGTCGGTTTCCGAGTTCAACTCGACCGCAACGCCGGTGCCGCCCTGAACGGCGACGCCGACAAGACCCTCAGCCGCGACGCGACCGGCTTTTTTCGCAGCCTTTGCAAGGCCTTTGGTGCGCAGCCAATCGACCGCCGCCTCCATGTCGCCGCCAACTTCGGTCAACGCTTTCTTGGCGTCCATCATGCCTGCGCCGGTGCTGTCGCGCAGTTCCTTCACCATGCTCGCGGTGATCGTCATGTCCGTCTCCTGAAACTATCGGGGTCCGGCGGGGGCTATCCCCGCCGGGTAACAGCCGTGCGACAGCGGGGCCTCAGGCCTCGGCGACGACCTCTTCCTCGGGGGCTTCTTCCAGCGCGCCAAGATCGATGCCTGCGGCACCAAGCTGGGCCGACATGCCCTCGAGCGCCGCGCGGCTGATCAGATCGCAATACATCGCGATGGCCCGTGCGGCGTCGTCGTTGCCGGGGATGAGGTAGGAAATGCCCTTGGGCGAGCAGTTCGTATCAACCACCGCGACGACCGGAATGCCAAGCTTGTTGGCTTCCAGAACCGCAAGATCCTCTTTGCCCACGTCGATCACGAACAGAAGATCCGGCACGCCGCCCATTTCGCGGATGCCGCCAAGGCTGGCCTGCAGCTTGGATTGCTCGCGCTCGATGTTGAGACGCTCTTTCTTGGTCAGGCCTTCGGCACCGTTTGCCATCAGCTCGTCGATCTGCTTGAGGCGCTGGATCGACTTTGACACCGT
>JBBSBE010000120.1:0-11815 GCA_038251625.1 Rhodobacterales bacterium | reverse complement strand
AGGATGCCTTCGATGGCATCGCAGGTCTTGCCGCGCGCGGGCTTGCCGAGGATTTCGAATACCTGCTGGAGCCGTTCGATCTGACCTTCGGTTTCCGCGCGGTGCGTTTCGAACGCCGCCCGCAGATCATCCGATTGTGCCGCCTTCATCATCTTGGGCAGCGCCTTGTGGATCTTTCTTTCGGCGTAGTAGATGTCCTTCAGCGTGTCGAGAAACAGGTCCTCGAGGGTTTTCTGTTTGGCCATGACAATCCTCATTCCGTTGATATCCGGCCGTCTCCAATGACACCGGTCGCCGATGGAACGGCGCAGCCGGCAGAACGGTTCCGCCCTTCGCCGGACCGGATCTGATGCGCGCGAGCCTGATCGTTCTGGCCGTCTGGTTGGCGGGGCTTGGGTCGGCGGCCCAGTTTGGCAAGATATCCGTGCTCTACGACGTGCTGGCCCTGCGCTATGCCGGGCATGGCGCGGTGTCGCTTGGGTTGATCGTGTCGGTCGTGGGCTTTGTCGGGCTGATCTTCGGCACTACGGCGGGGCTGATCGTCATGCGGACGGGGCCGCGACGGGCGATCCTTCTGGCGCTGGTTCTGGGGGCCGTGGTGTCAGCCGGGCAGGCGGTGCTGCCGCCCTATCCGGTGATGATGGCGCTGCGGGTGCTGGAGGGCGTGTCGCATCTGGCCATCGTTGTGGTGGGGCCGACGGTGATTGCAGCCGTCACGGCGCACCGCTTTCTGGGCCTCGCGATGACGCTGTGGTCCACCTTCTTCGGGCTGACCTATGCGCTTCTTGCCGTTTTCGCGCCGCCGTTGGTGGCCTGGGGTGGGGCGGCGGCGCTGTTTTTGGCGCATGGAGGGTGGATGCTGGCTTGCGCCGCGGGCCTGGCGCTGCTGTTGCCGCGCGATCCCGTCGCGCCGGTGCGGGGCGTGGGCGACGGGATCGTGGCGCAGCATCTGGCGATCTATGCCAGCCCGCGCGTGGCGGCGCCTGCCTTGGGTTTCGTTTTCTATACAGCGCTTTACGTGGCGATCCTGACGTTGTTGCCGCCGCTCTTGCCGGTGGCTTTCCGGGCCCCTGTGGCGGCGGGGATGCCGCTTGTCTCGATCGCCGTATCGCTGACGTTGGGGGTGTGGCTCTTGCCGCGCCTTGGGCCGGTGCGGGTGGTGCAGACGGGTTTTGGCGTGGGGGCGATGGCGGCTTTGGCCTTTGGTCTTGGCCTTGGCACGCCGCTGGTGATGGCGGGTGCCGCCATGGTGCTGGCTGCCGCGATGGGGCTTGCGCAGGGGGCCAGCTTTGCCGCCATCCCCGCGCTGAACGCCGGTGCGGGTGACCGCGCCCGTGCCGCCGGGGCGATTGCGCAGTTGGGCAATGTGGGCACGACGACCGGCACGCCGCTTCTTGCGCTGATCCTGTCGGCGATGGGGCCGGTGGGGATCGTGGCCTTCACGCTGCCGCTCTGCCTCTGCGGGATCATCGTCCATGGCTGGCTGACACGCCGCCGCGCCCTGAGCTGACCATTTTCTGCGCATGCGTCCTGCAATTCACCCTTTGTTCACATTTTCCGGTTGGAGACTCACGCGCCGCCGACTATCTGTAGGGCCTTGTGGTCGGGGTGGGTCATGGCGGAAGCAAAGTTCATTTCGGTGCGCGGTGCGCGCGAGCACAATCTCAAAGGCATCGACGTGGATATCCCGCGTGACCAGTTGGTCGTGATCACGGGGCTGTCGGGGTCGGGAAAATCCTCGCTGGCCTTCGACACCATCTATGCCGAAGGGCAAAGGCGCTATGTGGAGAGCCTGAGCGCCTATGCGCGCCAGTTTCTTGACATGATGGGCAAGCCGGATGTGGATCACATCAGCGGCCTCAGCCCTGCGATTTCCATCGAGCAGAAGACCACCTCGAAGAACCCGCGCTCGACCGTGGGCACCGTGACCGAGATCTACGATTACATGCGGCTTTTGTTTGCGCGCGTCGGCACACCCTATTCCCCCGCCACCGGCCTGCCCATCACCGCGATGCAGGTTCAGGATATGGTGGACGCCGTGATGGCCATGCCGGAAGGCTCGCGGGCCTATCTGCTGGCCCCGTTCGTGCGTGACAGGAAGGGGGAATACCGCAAGGAATTCCTTGAGTTGCGCAAGCAGGGATTTCAGCGGGTGAAGGTGGACGGCGCTTTTTACGATATCGAGGAAGCCCCGACACTGGACAAGAAGCTGCGCCACAACATCGACGTGGTGGTGGACCGGATCGTGGTGAAAGAGGGGCTGGAGACGCGGCTGGCCGACAGTTTCCGCACTGCGCTGAACCTTGCCGACGGGATTGCGGTGATCGAGACGGCGCCGCCCGAGGGCGAGCCCGAGCGGATCACCTATTCCGAGAAATTCGCCTGTCCGGTGTCGGGCTTCACCATCGCAGAAATCGAGCCGCGCCTTTTCAGCTTCAATGCGCCCTTTGGCGCCTGCCCGGCCTGCGATGGCCTGGGGGTGGAGTTGTTCTTTGACGAACGGCTGATCGTGCCTGACCAATCGCTGACCGTGCTGGGTGGTGCCATCGCGCCCTGGGCCAAATCGAAAAGCCCCTATTTCACCCAGACGGTCGAGGCGCTGGCAAAACACTATGGCTTTGACCGCAAGAAGAAGTGGAAGGACCTGCCGGATACCGTGAAAGAGGTGTTCCTGCGCGGATCGGGCGGGCAGGAGATCGAATTCCGCTACGATGAGGGCGGGCGGATCTATCAGGTCAAGCGTGTGTTCGAGGGGATCATCCCCAACATGGAACGCCGCTACAAGGAAACCGACAGCGCCTGGAGCCGTGAGGAGATGGAGCGCTATCAGGCGAACCGTTCCTGCGGCACCTGCCACGGATATCGGCTGCGGCCCGAGGCGCTGGCGGTCAAGATCGCGGGCCTGCACGTGGGGCAGGTCGTGCAGATGTCGATCGCCGAGGCGTTCGACTGGGTGGCCACGGTGCCCAAGACCCTGACCGCGCAGAAGAACGAGATTGCGCGGGCCATCCTGAAGGAAATCGGCGAACGTCTTGGTTTTCTTGTGAATGTGGGGCTGAACTATCTGACGCTCAGCCGCAACGCGGGCACGCTGTCGGGCGGGGAAAGCCAGCGCATCCGGCTGGCGAGCCAGATCGGCAGCGGCCTGACGGGGGTGCTTTATGTGCTGGACGAACCGAGCATCGGCCTGCACCAGCGCGACAATGACCGTCTGCTGACCACGCTGAAAAACCTGCGCGATCAGGGCAATACCGTGCTGGTGGTGGAACATGACGAAGATGCGATCCGCGAGGCGGATTATGTGTTCGATATCGGCCCCGGTGCCGGGGTGCATGGGGGCCGCGTGGTCAGCCACGGCACACCCGCCGAGGTTGCCGCCGATCCGGCCAGCCTGACCGGGCAGTACCTGTCGGGCGCGCGCGAGATTGCGGTGCCACGCGCGCGGCGCAAGGGGAATGGGAAAAAGCTGGTCGTGGTCGGGGCCACGGGCAACAACCTGCGCGACGTGACGGCGGAATTTCCGCTGGGCGCGTTTGTGTGTGTAACCGGGGTATCTGGGGGTGGCAAATCCACGCTGACAATCGAGACGCTTTACAAGACTGCCGCGATGCGCCTGAACGGGGCGCACGAGACACCCGCCCCTTGCGAGACGATCATGGGGTTCGAGAATCTGTACACGGTTATCTACATCGACCAGCGCCCCATCGGGCGCACGCCGCGTTCCAACCCCGCGACCTATACCGGCGCCTTCACCCCGATCCGCGACTGGTTCGCGGGTCTGCCCGAGGCCAAGGCGCGCGGCTATGCGCCTGGGCGGTTCAGCTTCAACGTCAAGGGCGGGCGGTGCGAGGCGTGCCAGGGCGATGGCGTGATCAAGATCGAGATGCACTTTTTGCCCGACGTGTATGTGACCTGCGAGACGTGCAAGGGCCAGCGCTACAACCGCGAGACGCTTGAAATCAAGTTCAAGAACAAAAGTATCGCGGGCGTTCTTGACATGACGTGTGAAGATGCGCGCGAGTTTTTCCAGGCGGTGCCCGCGATCCGGGAAAAGATGGATGCGCTGTGCGAAGTGGGCCTTGGGTATATCAAGGTCGGCCAGCAGGCGACCACGCTTTCGGGGGGCGAGGCGCAGAGGGTGAAGCTGTCGAAAGAGCTGTCGAAGCGCGCGACGGGGCGGACGCTCTATATCCTCGACGAGCCGACGACGGGCCTGCATTTCGAGGATGTGCGAAAGCTGATGGAGGTGCTGCACAGCCTTGTGGAGCAGGGCAACACCGTGGTCGTGATCGAGCACAACCTTGACGTGGTGAAAACCGCCGACTGGATCATCGACATCGGCCCCGAAGGCGGCGATGGCGGGGGTGAGATCGTGGCCACGGGTACGCCCGAGGATGTGGCGCGCGAGGCGCGCAGCCACACCGGGCGCTACCTCAAGGACATGCTGAAGGCGCGGCGGGTGGCGGCGGAGTGACCGCCATCCTGTGGCAGCGGATTGAGGGTGGGCTGGTGTTCCTGACCGCAACCAGCCTGTTTGTCGTCTACAACCAGATGGCCTCGGCTCTGCCCTGGTGGGTTTGCATCGTCGTGTTCTTCGCGCCCGATCTTGGCTTTCTGGGCTATCGTGCCGGGCCGAAGATCGGCGCAATGATCTACAATCTGCTGCATCTCTACGCCATGGGCCTGCTCTTGGCAGCCATGGGGATGTTCATTCTCGGCAACGGCCTTCTGGCGATCATCGGTCTTCTGTGGCTTGCGCATGTCGGGTTTGACCGGATGCTGGGCTACGGTTTGAAAGAGCCATCCGGTTTCAACGATACGCATCTGGGCCGTATCGGGCGGGGCTGACCCCGCCCGAACGGATCAGGCACCCTTCATCTGGCAGGTTGACAGACCCAGGATCGAATAGAGCGGGCAAGAGGACATCACGCCCGTCACCAGCGGCACGATGCCGATCAGCTTGGCGTAGTGCCACGGCCCCACCCCACGGTCGAAGAAGAACCACAGCAACAGCCCCGCACCGATGATGATGCGCAGCGCGCGGTCGATCGAGCCTACATTGGTCTTGAACATGGCAAGCTTCCCTTGGCTGAAATCATGGATAAGACATGCCCGATTGCGGCGCGCCGCGCCCTGATCTGGATCAACCGGGTCGGTGTTTCCGGAAGCAGGTCGACCAACGCCAAGGCGGGGCGCCACCATCGAATGGCCATTTTCGCGCCGTATCCGTTCTCTGCCACCGAATGAGGATCGTCGATGAAAGCGCTCAGTCTCTGCCTTGTCGCAAGCCTTGCAGGCACCGCTCACGCGGGCCAGCCCATCAGCGAAAGCATGGTGGATTGCGCCGCCATCTTCAGTGCGTCGAACCGCTGGTTTCCGGAAAAGGCGGGTGGCGAAAAGGGCCTTGCGCTGGCCCATGCGGCGAACCGGTTTCTGGAGGCTGCGATGCACGAGGCAACCGCTGAACGGCGGGACGATCCGGCTGGCTTTGTCGCGGATCTTCTGCCGCAGAAAGAGGCCGCGTGGGATGAAAAGGGGATGACCTTCCCGTTCACCCAAGAATTCCGCGACTGGGCAGACTACTGCCGCGCCCTTGCCCGCGACCGCAAGATTGACCTTACCCCCCGCTGACCGGGCCGCGTCCGCGCTTTTCAAACCGTGGCAGCATGGCCGAGAAATCCATGCCGCGCCCGTCTTCCTCTTCCACAAAGCGGCGGTAGAGCTCGGCCGCCAGCGCCCCCATGGGCGTGTCGGCATCCACGCCCATCGCGGCCTGCTGGGAAAGCCGAAGGTCCTTGAGCATCAGATCTGCGGCGAAACCGGGTTTGTAGCCGTTGTCGGCTGGGGATTTCGGCCCGACGCCCGGCGCGGGGCAATAGACGTTCATCGACCAGCTGGAGCCGGAGGAGGTGGACACCACATCGAACATCCGGGCGCGGTCGAGACCCAGCTTGTCGGCCAGCGCGAACGCCTCGCAGGTGGCGATCATGGTGGCGCCAAGGATCATGTTGTTGCAGATCTTCGCGGCCTGTCCGGCCCCCGATGCGCCGCAATGCACGGCTTTTTGGCCCATCACGGTGAACAGTGGCTGCACTCTGGCGAAAGCGTCCTCCGTTCCGCCAACCATGAAGGTCAGCGTGCCCGCCGTCGCCCCACCGACGCCCCCCGACACAGGCGCATCGAGCGCGCCAAGCCCGGCACCGGCGGCCAGATCGGCCACAGCGCGGGCGCTTTCCACATCGACGGTCGAGCAGTCGCACAGGACGGCGCCGGGAAACATCGCGGGGATGATCTCTGCCGCCACCGTGCGCAGGATGGCGCCGTTCGGCAGCATTGTGATCACCACCTCTGCCCCGCCTGCAGCGTCGGCCGCCGATGGCGCCATCGTCACGCCGTCGGGCCCCTTGCCCGTCACGTCGAAGCCCGCAACCACATGGCCAGCCGCCACCAGATTGGCGGCCATCGGACCGCCCATATTGCCAAGACCGATCACCGCTACCTTCATGCCGCATTCTCCCATGTCAGCTTGTCTGCCCCGAGCGGCATCAGCATCCGCGCCACATCCGCCGTCGGCACCGCCTCTGGCCCCGCGTGGCGCCACTTCGGGCGGCGGTCCTTGTCGATCACCGCGGCGCGGATACCTTCCAGAAAGTCGCTGTCGCCTTGCGCGCGGAAGGTAAAGCGAAATTCCAGCTCCAGCGCCTTCCGCAATGTGGAGTTGTCGCCAAGACGGTGCAGGATTTCAACATGCGCCGCCGCCGCGAGTGGCGACACGCGGGCCAGCGCGTCGCGCGCCTTGGTGGCGAAGGGCGTGTCTGATCCCTTCAGGCTGCGCCAGATGTCGCCCAGCGTCTCGCCCGCGAAATGCGCCTCGACCTCGTTTGCAGCATTGCAGATAAGATGCGGCGGTGCGGGAAGGGCAGCGTCTTCCACGGCTTGCGGGTCGCCCGTGGCGCAAAGGGCGGTGACGAGCGGTGCCCACCGCGCCTCGGGCAGGTACCAATCGGCAAAGCCTGCGTCGATGGCGTCGCCTGCCACCATATGCGCGCCCGTCAGCCCCAGATATTCGCCCAGACGTCCGGGCGCATTGGCCAGAAGGTAGCTGCCCCCCACATCGGGCACGAGGCCGATCCCGCATTCGGGCATGGCGATGCGGCTGCTGTCACCCACCACGCGGTGGCTGGCGTGGCAGCCCAGTCCAACGCCACCCCCCATGGTGAAGCCCTGCATCAGGGTGACGACGGGTTTGGGATATTCCGCGATGCGCGCGTTCATCCGGTATTCGCGGCGCCAGAAATCGCGCCCCCTGGCGAAATCGCCCGCGCAGCCGGCCGCATAGATTTCGGCGATATCACCGCCCGCGCAAAAAGCCCGGTCGCCCGCAGCATCGATCAGGACCAGATCCACCGCCGGGTCATGCGCCCAATCTGACAGCGCGGTATCCACAGCCGCCAGCATGGCGTCATTCATCGCGTTGAGCGCCTGCGGGCGGTTCAGCGTGATTCGCCCGGCGCGCCCCTCGGTACGGATATCCGTATGGGTCATGCCCGCTCTGCCAGAAGCGCCCGGCTGATGATCAGGCGCATGATCTCGTTCGTGCCTTCAAGGATCTGATGCACGCGCAGGTCACGCACGATCTTTTCCACGCCGTAATCCGCCAGATAGCCGTAACCGCCATGCAGTTGCAGACATTGGTTCGCCACATCGAAGGCGGCATCGGTGACCATCAGTTTGGCCATCGCGCAGTGTTTGGTGGCATCCGGGGCGCCGGTGTCGAGCTTCCATGCCGCCTGGCGCAGGAACACGCGCGAGGATTGAAGCCGCATTTCCATTTCGGCCAGCCGGAACTGCAGCGCCTGAAACTGGTCAAGTTTCTGGCCGAACGCCTGCCGCTCGCTCATGTACGCAAGCGTCGCGTCAAGGGCCGCCTGTGCCCCACCAAGGGCGGCCGCGGCGATGTTCAGCCGCCCGCCGTCGAGCCCCGCCATCGCATAGGCAAAACCGCTCCCCTCGTTACCCAAAAGTGCGCCGGGCGTGCCGTCAAGCTGTACCTGACGGGTGGGTTGCGCGCGCCATCCCATCTTGTCTTCCAGTCCTCCGAACGAAAGCCCCTCGGCGCCGTCGGCCACCAGATAGGCCGATATGCCTTTCGGCCCTGCTCCGCCCGAGCGCGCCATGACAACGTAAAGGTCTGAATACCCCCCGCCCGAGATGAACGCCTTGCTGCCGGTCAGGTTCCAGCCATTCCCCGCCACTTCGGCCCGGGTGCGCAACGCAGCGGCGTCCGAGCCTGATCCCGGCTCTGTCAGGCAATAGGAGGCGACGGCTTCCATACTGCACAGTCGGGGCAACCACTCGGCGCGCTGCGCGTCCGATCCGTAGCGGTCCACCATGCCCGCGACCATGTTGTGGATCGACAGGAACGAAGACACGGCGGGACAGGCCATCGCCAGCGCCTCGAATACCAGCGTGGCGTCAAGGCGGGAAAGGCCGGTGCCGCCCGCCTCTTCCGTCACATAAAGCCCGCCCAGACCAAGTGCCGCGAGCTTTGGCCAAAGCGCCTTCGGGATGTCGCCCGCGCGTTCCCAATCCCGCGCGAAAGGGGCGATTTCCGCCGCCCCCACGTCGCGCGCCATGTCAAAGATGGCGGCCTGTTCCTCGCTCAGCGCGAAATCCATGGCTCTTCCGATGCTCCCTTGCGCACATGTCCCGGCCAGAGACTCTCACCGGACGGTGAAGCCGGACCTTAGCAGGACAAGTGCGAAAGGCTCAATCCATCGCCTTGAAGTTGAATGCCGCACCTTCCTTGATCCCGGAGGGCCAGCGCGAGGTTATGGTCTTGGTGCGCGTATAGAAGCGGAACGCATCGGGGCCATGCTGGTTCAGATCGCCAAAGGCCGATTTCTTCCACCCGCCGAAGGTGTGATAGGCAAGCGGCACCGGGATCGGCACGTTGATCCCGATCATGCCCACATTCACCCGGTTGGCGAAATCGCGCGCGGTATCGCCGTCGCGGGTAAAGATCGCGGTTCCGTTGCCGTATTCGTGGTCCATCGCGTAGCCCAACGCCTCTTCATAGGTCTTGGCGCGGACGGTGCTGAGGACGGGTCCGAAAATCTCCTTTCGGTAGATCTCCATGTCCGTGGTCACGTGGTCGAAAAGATGGGGGCCGACGAAGAAGCCCTGCTCGTAACCCTGCATCGAAAAGCCCCGGCCATCGACCACAAGCCTGGCGCCTGCATCGACACCCGATTGCACCAGCCGCTCGATATTGGCTTTCGCGGCGGCGGTAACGACGGGGCCGTAATCCACATCCGCGCCCGATGTGTAGGGGCCGACCTTCAGCTTTTCGATCCGGGGCACCAGCCGCTCGATCAGCGCATCTGCCGTGGCATCGCCGACCGGCACGGCGACCGAGATCGCCATGCACCGCTCGCCCGCAGCGCCATATCCCGCCCCCACCAGCGCATCCGCCGCCTGATCGAGATCGGCGTCGGGCATGATGATCATGTGGTTCTTGGCGCCGCCGAAGCATTGCACCCGCTTGCCGTTGGAACAGCCGCGCCCGTAGATGTATTCGGCGATGGGGGTAGAGCCCACGAACCCCACGGCCTGGACCACCGGGTTATCTAGGATGGCATCCACCGATTCCTTGTCGCCGTTGATGACCTGCAGCACGCCATCGGGCAGCCCGGCCTCTTTCGCCAGCGCCGCCAGCATCAGGGGCACCGACGGATCACGCTCGGACGGTTTGAGGATGAACGCGTTCCCGCAGGCAAGGGCAGGCCCCATCTTCCAAAGGGGGATCATCGCGGGAAAGTTGAAGGGGGTGATCCCGGCGGCCACACCCAGCGGCTGGCGCATGGAATACATATCGATCCCGGGGCCCGCGCTGTCGGTGAATTCGCCCTTCAGCAGCTGCGGCGCGCCGATGCAGTATTCGATGACCTCAAGCCCCCGCTGCACATCGCCCTTTGCATCCGGCAGCGTCTTGCCGTGTTCGGACGACAAAGCCTCGGCCAGTTTGTCCATGTCGCGGTTGATCAGGCCAACGAAGGCCATCATCACCCGCGCGCGGCGCTGCGGGTTCGTGGCGCCCCAGGCAACCTGCGCGCGCGCCGCATCGGCCACGGCTGCATCAAGCTCGGCCCGGTTGGCCAGGGCCACGCGCGCCTGCACTTCGCCCGTCGCGGGGTTGAACACATCCGCGAAACGCCCCGACCGGCCCGCAACCAGCGCGCCGTTGATCCAGTGACCGATCTCTTTCATGATAACCCTCCCGGTGTTCCTTGGCGGCACGATAGGCTTGCAGATTTGCCAGATAAAGGGGAAATATCCCAAAGTCATCTTGCAGGATTGCAAAGCATGGATTGGGACGACCTGCGCATCTTCCTTGCCGTCGCCCGTGCCGAAAGCCTTAGCCGGGCCGGGCGCGCGCTGCGGCTGGATGCGGCCACCGTTGGCCGCCGCGTGGCCCGGCTGGAAGAGGCGACGGGCCAGCGGCTGTTCGTGAAATCCCCGCAAGGCTATGCGCTGACGGAAGAGGGCACGCGGCTTTTGCCCCATGCCGAACGGGCCGAGGCGGCGCTGGCGGGGGCCGCAGAAGCCACAACGGGGCAGGGGGCCGGGATCGGAGGCACGATCCGGCTGGGCGCGCCCGATGGTTGTGCCAATTACCTGCTACCGCAGGTGCTGGCAAAGATCGCTGACGATAATCCGGGCCTTGACGTGCAGATCGTGGCCTTGCCCCGCGTGTTCAACCTCAGCCGCCGCGAGGCGGACATGGCGATCGGCGTCAGCCGCCCGGCGGCGGGGCGCCTGACGGTGCAGAAGATCGCCGATTACCGGCTGCATCTTGCCGCCGCGCGCGGCTATCTGGATGCCCACGGCACGCCGAAGGCCCGGGCGGACCTGCCCCGGCACCGCTGGATCGGCTATATCCCCGACATGATCTTTGACAGCGAACTGGATTACCTTGCCGATCTCGGTATCGACCGGGTGGCGCTGGCGTCAAACTCGATCCCGGTGCAACTGATGTGGCTGCGCGCCGGGGCGGGCCTTGGCATGGCGCATGCCTTTGCCATGCCCTTCGCACCCGAACTGGTGCCGGTGCTGCCCGAAATCGCGCTGACCCGCAGCTTCTGGCTGATCCGCCATGCCGATGACGCCCGCTCTGCCCGTCTGACGCGGTTCGCCGAGGCGTTGGTGGATGGCCTTCGGGCCGAGGTCGCGCGGCTGGAGGGCGCCCCCATGCCGCGCTAGTCGAACCGAAAGAGGTGACGGTCCAGGCTCGAAATGGAATCGCACAGCCAAGCCCGCTGTTCAGCTTCAGCCGGATCAAGGCTCCCTGCGTCGGGCCCCCGGACGTTCGCCACCCTGTAAAGATCGTCGGACGCGGCCTGAAGCGCGGTCGTCGCACGCCGCAAGATACGCGCCTTGTTCTGCCAGGCGGTAAGCGCCCGTTCGTACCGGCGCAACTTGTCCTGGATGTCGCGGTCGTAAAGGAGGGCGTCCAGCCTGCGGGGCAGTGCAGCGTCGCGGGGAAGGTCCAGAAGGCTCATGGCCCTCTTCTTTCGTCATTGGCAGATTGATGCAGCGCACATCGTTTCAGTGGGTACATCGTGCACCTCGGCAGGGGAACGGCTGCGGGACAAATCCGATCCTGCCTGGGTTTGTTCTTCCAATACCTTGCCCGTCGCACATTGCGGACCGAACCAAATGCGTCAATGGCCTTGCGGCGCTTGACATAAGGTTGCGCGGGGAAGACCTTTGGCGCAAGGAATGCAAACGGGAAGGAGTGTTCTTGTGCTTGTCT